>CAUUQE010000121.1:0-7421 GCA_963547065.1 uncultured Prevotella sp.
CGTATGTCTGAGCAATTGAGTAACCAACCTCATCAAGGGCGTATGTCAACTTATCGATCTTGTTTGTGAAATAGTTATAAGAAATAACAGCACACCAAGATGTCAAAATACCGAATGCGGTATTGATTAAGGCCTCAGAAATACCGGTTGAAAGAGCGAGTGAGTCGCCTCCTCCGCCTGCTGCCAATGCTGCGAATGACTTGATCATACCGGTTACCGTACCGAGAAGTCCTGTAAGTGTACCTAAAGTAACAATAGTCGCAATGATCGGGAGATTCATTTGGAGAGTAGGCATCTCAAGCTGGGTTGCTTCCTCGTGTGCTTGTTGGATCTTGGCAACCTTTTGTGATTTTTTTATGCCGGTAGCACTTTCTTGCTCTTTATAAGCTCTGAGTGAAGCCGATACTACATTAGCAACAGAACCTCTCATTCTATCGCAAAGCTCTTGAGCTTTATTGAAGTCATTCACTCTCAAAGCAGCTTTAATATTTAAAACGAACTTTGTCAAAGAGCTTCTGCCGAAAGCATTGCGGATAGCAAGCCAACGTTCGATGGAAAGACAAAGCACCGTAAGCAGCAATGTGTGGATAACAGGCACGACGATACCACCTTTGTAAATAGTTCCAAGTAGATTACCGTTCAAAACGGCACCAGAAGGGTCATTATTTACAAAGTTTGCAGGATTACCTAATAAGAGAGTGTAAATCGCAACAGCGATAATGAAACATTCGGCGATAATCCAAAACGCTGCTCTGACACCTTGGAAGCCCTGTCTTTTAACAGAGCCGGTTGTTTGTTGTGTAGTTGCCATAATTTTACTTTTAATTTTAATTATTAATAAATTTAAGTTGTTGTATCAAATTTAGCCATATAGGGCGTAATCATTTTTGTTTGATTGTAATTTTCATTTTATAAGATAACAACGCAAAGATATACAATTTATGTATAAAGAATACGGATATTAAGAAGTTTTAACGGGAAAATCATAGAAATATTCGCCGTTTTTCGCTTTACAGTTTCGGTATCTTCTTTGCTTTATTTCAATCTCGACAAGGCTTCTTTTATTCTAATCATTGCCTTGCGTATATTATCATCACTTGTCGCATAGCTCATGCGAAAGCATTCTGGCTCTCCGAAAGCATCGCCACTTACAGTCGCCACGTGGCTTGTCTCCAATAGATACATGACGAGATCTGTGGCAGTGTTGATGGTATGTGTGCCGTCGGTCTTCCCAAAGAATCTGCTGCATTTTGGGAATAGATAGAATGCACCTTCGGGAATGTTAACTTCCAATCCGGGAATATCTTTGGCTAAGGCCACCATTAGGTTGCGCCTGCGTTCAAAAGCAAGCCTCATGTCTTCCACACAGCCTTGGTCTAAAGTGTATGCAGCTTCTGCAGCTTTCTGACTGACAGAGCACGGACCGCTAGTATACTGCCCTTGTAACTTATTACAACCCTTTACTATCCATTCGGGAGCTGCCATATATCCTATTCTCCACCCCGTCATAGCGTAGGCTTTGGATACGCCGTTGATGATGATGGAGCGGTCTTTCATGCCTGCAAACTGGGATATACTCTCGTGTTTGCCTACATAATTGATATGTTCATATATCTCGTCTGACAAGACGAATAAGTTATCATGCTGTCTGATGATGTCGGCTAAAGATTCGAGTTCTGCCTTGGAATATACGCTCCCTGTAGGGTTACTTGGTGAACATATTATGAGAAGTCTTGTTTTTGGGGTAATAGCTATCTCTAGTTGTCTGGGCGTAATCTTGAAATTCTGTTCAAATCTGGCATTTATAATAACGGGAGTCCCACCTGCAAGTTTCACCATCTGTGGATAGCTAACCCAATATGGAGCAGGGATGATTACCTCATCACCATCGTTGATCATTGCCATTACGGTATTGCAAATGCTTTGCTTGGCACCATTGGAAACTAAAACTTCGTTAATTGTATAGTCCAATCCGTTTTCTTTTTTCAGTTTGGTAACGATAGCTTTGCGCAGGTCTACGTATCCTTGGACGGGTGAATATTTGGAATAGTTGTCGTCTATGGCTTTCTTGGCAGCCTCTTTGATTGCATAAGGTGTGTTGAAGTCGGGTTCACCAACACTCATGTTGATTACATCAATACCTTGAGCTTTCATTTCGTTGCTTTTTTGCGACATTGCCAAAGTAGCTGATGGTGTCAGACGGTTCAAACGATCAGATAATTGTACCATATGTTCTAACTATTCTATTGTATTGATTGCAAAAATAAACATTTTATTCCTATTGAAAAAGAAAATGTGTTATATTTTCGGTGTCGCCTGTTATTTTTATTTTATTAGAGATGACTTTTTGCTTGAATTTAGTAAAAAATGTCATCCAGCATAGTAGACTGCCTGAGATAAAGCTCGATATCAGCTGTTTGCCTGGGGGAGACTTTGTAAGCATAAGGCTTTATTGATGGCTGAATTTGATAGCATCCGGTAGACAAAATAACTATGCTGAAAGAGGGTATAACAATATTCTGCTCCATATATTTGTCGTTTTATCAGCAAATGTATGAATAAATATCGTGCAAAACAAGTGGCTATCTTATATTGACACAATACACCTATATTCGTTATTGATAATCAAAAAGTTACGGAAATATGTCACTTGTTTTTGACATACCTTATGCCTATGTCCGACAGGCGGAATATCTATGTCGGATAGGCTCACTGTTTGTTTTCTATAGGTATATCGTCTATCTTTGCTATAAGTGTAAGGTATGTCCCATACGGTCTTTTTTTGTCTTCAGGTAGCGGTAATCGTATTTATTTGGAGTTACTTCTATGGGAATATTCTCTACGATTTCTAAGCCGTATGCCTCTAAGCCCACACGTTTTGCAGGGTTATTGGTAAGTAGCCTCATCTTATGCACTCCGAGGTGTCGAAGCATCTGTGCACCGCATCCGTAGTCGCGTTCATCGGGCCTGAACCCCAGACATATATTTGCTTCTACCGTGTCCATACCTTCGTCTTGCAACTTATAAGCGGCGATTTTGTTCATGAGCCCTATGCCTCTTCCTTCCTGCTGCATGTAAATAATGACGCCTTTGCCTGCATTTTCGATTATCTCCATGGCTTTATGCAGCTGCTCTCCACAGTCGCATCGCTTGCTTCCGAGAATATCGCCGGTAGCGCAGGAAGAGTGTACGCGTACAAGAATGGGCTCGTCTTCGGCCCATTCTCCCTTGATGAGTGCTATGTGTTCTAAACCGTTGCTCTGCTGCCGGAAAGGGATAATACGGAAGTTTCCGTGGTCGGTGGGCATGTTTACCTCATCACCAACCTCGATGATTGATTCATTTTTCAGGCGGTAAGCGATGAGATCTTTGATGGTTATCACTTTCAGGTTCCACTTTTGGGCCATCTTTTGCAATTCCGGCATACGGGCCATCGTTCCGTCTTCATTCATTATTTCCATTAGTGCGCCGGCCGGATAGAGACCTGCAAGCTTGCAAAGGTCAATAGTTGCCTCTGTATGACCGCAACGGCGCAGTACTCCGTTATCTTGTGCGTAGAGCGGATTGATATGTCCCGGTCGTCCGAAAGTGGTCGGCGTAGACGACGGATCGGCCAATGCCTTGATGGTCTCGGCACGGTCGTGGGCAGATACACCCGTGGAGCAGCCTTCCAGTTTATCTACAGTTATGGTGAAAGGGGTGCCCAGTACGGAGGTGTTGTCGCTTACTTGTCGCGGAAGATCCAGCTCTTCGCAGCGCGATAGTGTGATGGGGGCACATAGTACACCACGGGCATTTTTCAGCATAAAGTTTACTTTCTCGGGGGTAATTTTCTCTGCAGCAATGATCAGATCGCCTTCATTTTCGCGGTCTTCATCATCTACAACGATTACAAATTTTCCCTCTTTGAAATCTTTTACGGCATCTTCGATGTTACTCAGTTTGAAATCTTCCATGTTTGAATGTATTGATATAATGTTTATAAGTCTGTATTTTGGATTCGTTTTATGATGTCAGCATTGACACGCTGAATTGTTTTTAAATCGCGGAACAGTCGTATGCGGAATCGCCACATTCTTAGGTAGAAGAATATGCCTGCCGGAATGATTATCCCTGCTATTGCATTTAGCCACAGGTGTTCGAAAGGGCGTGTATGAGCCTTGGTTGCGAGGATGGGATAGTTGTTAATTTCGTGTAATATTACTTTGTCTTTTGTGTTGGAGAGGTCTTCTATAACGTACTCTATTTCTTTGTTGATGTGTTCTATCTTGTGGTCGGGCTCATCATTGAAGAAAACTTTAATGACGTTGGGTGCCGACAGCAGTTTGTGTTCGTTGGAATAGTTCATAATTTCGTTGCTGATTTTATTAAGCTGTGCTGCATCAGCTGTGTAGGCCGGATTATTGATAATGACTTCTTTGGCGGAAATATGACGTTTCATGCGCAGACCGAATGCTTTCATAAACATTTCGCGATACATGTCTATATTGAAAACCACAGAGTCTTTATTTGCTTTATAGGTTACGAATATAGCAAAAGGTATAAGTACTGCGGGAGCCAGCCCTTTGCCGAATTCCACTGTCCACATGCCGCCTCGGGCCATTTTATAGCCTGTATTGTCAAGGATGTAGAATACGATGAATACTAATACAGATATGATTACAGGTACCCCCAATCCGCCTTTCCTAATGATCGCGCCGAGCGGAGCTCCTATAAAGAAGAAAATTAGACAGGATAATGCTAATGTGAATTTGCCGATCATTTCAATGCGGTGCTCACGGATTAACTTATCTCCATCACTGGTAACCATGCTTTTGAAGTCTAAATCGCTCACCTCTGATTGTGCTTTGTTCAATGCGTAGTTCACGGCCGATAACTTTACATCGGGCTTTAGCCGGTTGAAAACGGTGTCGAAACTGTAGGATTTCGTCATGGCTGTTTTTACTGCCTCTATGGAGTCGTGTTTCGAAATGCTTTGCAAAGGGAAAATGAAACGGTCAACATCCGACAGAAATACCCGCCCGATGCTGTCATATACTTGATTTAGAGAGTCTATACCTTGGTAAAGTTGCTTGAGACTTTTACCTTTCGCATTGTTCGAGAGAGAGTTGGCATCGGTCATACTGAAGCCGCCGTCATAATCGAGAATAATCTTTTTTGATACGAATGTCTCTCGTCTGTATGGTACGGAAGCGCTGTTCGCAAGTTCCTCGGACTGCATATTTTCAAACCATTCGCCGTTCCAGAGTGTCAATATGAGATGTTTTTTCTCGGCGGTTGACTGCAGCATGCCCGAATCAGCGAGGATAATGGCTTGATCTTCATAGCTTCCGGTCATACGATAGATCATGATACCGTAAAGTTTTCCCGTCTTCATGTCTTTTTTCTGTACGTAGAGATTGCTGTTGGGTATGCCATCGTAGAAGACACCCTCGGGTATTGCCAGTTCAGGACTCTTCTGCTTCATGGATATCCATAGCTGTGCAATCTTCATATTTGCCGTGGGGCCGATGTAATTTTGGAAATAGAATGAACTGAAACTAATGATGATGGAGATGACAATCAGTGATCTGAAGGCTTGCATCAGCGATATGCCAGCTGCTTTAATGGCTGTTAACTCACTACTTTCACCTAAGTTGCCGAAAGTGATCAGCGAGGATAAGAGAATTGCGAGGGGGAGAGCCTGTGGCACCAGCATTAGTCCGGCATACCAAAAGAATTGGGCCATGATTTCCATAGATAAACCTTTACCTACTAATTCATCAACAGATCTCCATAAAAACTGCATCATCAGCACAAACTGGCAGATGAAAAACGTTCCTACGAACAGCAAACCGAATTGCTTGGCTATAAATATGTCTAATTTTTTAATTCGAAACATGGCGGCTACTTGTTTTACGCAAGAACATGAACGGATGTGCAAAATTAGTATAAAAATATCAGATATTCTTCTTTTTGTATTTTTTTATTATAGTAGTTTTACTCTTTAGATAGCTTATGAGACTATGATACAGATAATAAAAAACAAATATTTTTTGTTTATTTGAAAAGATAATGTTATCTTTGCACCCGCAAAATAAGATGTGGCGGGATAGCTCAGCTGGTTAGAGCGTCGGATTCATAATCCGGAGGTCGTGGGTTCGGGTCCCACCCCCGCTACAAAGAACGATTGGTAATCACTTGATTATCAGTCGTTTTTGTTTTCATGGGGTGCAAATAGGGTGCAAATTACAACAAACACCACACTTTTGGGGCTTGAAAGTCTCATCTATCCATCACATATAGACTGGTTACCAAATCAGTAACCAGCACCCCACATATAATGTTATTAGCTTGTTCACTCTTTGAGGGGCTTTCTCTCTTGGTGTGGATAGTTTACAGGAGAAAGGGGTATAATGGCTTCTGTGGCTTTGTTGAGGCACAAACAAAAAGCGTCTACCATCTGGCAAACGCTTCCTTATTAATTAGCTGGTATTATCTCCTTTCTGTGAGGTCAATCCATTTTTTGCATAAAACGCTTAAAACTATCTTCTGCTTCCTCATTGCTAAAACCATAGATAAGCTTTTGTAAATACTCCATTTGGCTCTCACATTCATTATAAGCCGCAAAAATATCATCTTCTGTTAGAGGCTCTTTCTCAAACACGGCTCTTGCTTCTGCAATAAGGTAGCCAAACTCCTCAATAATCTTTTCTTTGTCCATAAATTTAATAATTAATTAATTATACATCTAATTTACTTATATTTCCTTGAAATTGGTATCAAGTATTTTGTCTCCATCACATCACGAGTTTGACTACTCAAAATTTAGCTCCAAATTCTTCCCCTGTGATTTCATTTCGTCAAGTTCTTTCTTGATTTCTTCTTCCCGCTTGTTCTGTGGGGTTCTTTCTCCTGTCCACAACTTAGAGTATATCAAATCCAAGTCCAAGTCAGGAGAGTTAACATACTCTTCATAGCTATTATATTTATGTCCCTCTACGTCTATATACATTGTATATAAGTGTACGTTGTCAAATAAAAGTGCACAACTGGGACCTCAATTAAGTTTGGGGTTTTAGTATGAATTATATTAATAAAAAAGTATATTTGCACAATGACAACAAAAAAGAATCTTTCAGCAGGTTCTCAGCAGAGAACATCAGAATCCTTGTTAAAGGATATTCGTCGTAACACGAAACGAATTTTCACTTCAGAACAAAAGGTTTTAATTGTGATGGAAGGAATCCGTGGTGAACAGAGCATCGCAGAGCTCTGCCGTAAATATGGCATATCCGATAGTACTTATTACAAATGGAATAAGGAATTTATTGAGGCTGGTAAAGCTCGCCTCGATGGTGATACCATTCGTGAAGCAACAAGTGACGAGGTAAAGGAACTTCGTCAGGAAAACATTCGCTTAAAAGAAGCCCTTGCCGATT
>CAUUQE010000122.1:0-7396 GCA_963547065.1 uncultured Prevotella sp.
CGTGCTGAAAGTATACGCAATCAAATTAAGATAAATCTACCAGAAGAACCTATATACGTACACTTTTATTCACCAAGATGGATTTGTCGCGTAGGTAACTACCGCAGTTTGGAAGAAGCCAGCATCATTCTACGCAAGATACAGGCCATGGGCTTTAAACAAGCATGTATAGTTAAAGGAAAGATAACCGTACAATATTAAGAATCGGACTTACGAAATCATGAAAACGGAAACTGAATCACATGAGGATATTGAGAAGCTCTCTGCACTCTATAGAGACATCCTGACACTCTTAGGAGAAGATCCCGACCGAGACGGACTGCAAAAGACGCCCTTTAGAGTGGCGAAAGCTATGCAGATGCTTACCAAAGGATACAGGCAAGATCCCCATAAGGTACTTATCGATGCTCTCTTCGAAGAGACCTACAACCAAATGGTAATCGTGAAAGACATCGACTTTTTCTCAATGTGTGAGCATCACCTTCTACCTTTCTACGGCAAAGTACACGTGGCATACATACCCAACGGCTATATTACAGGCCTCAGCAAAATTGTCCGCGTAGTTGATATATACAGCCATCGTCTGCAAGTTCAAGAGAGAATGACACAACAAATCAAAGACTGCATACAAGATACGTTGAAACCGCTCGGTGTAATGGTGGTTATCGAAGCAAAACACATGTGTATGCAGATGAGAGGAGTAGAGAAGCAGAATGCTATTACTACAACAAGCGACTTCAGCGGAGCCTTTAATCAAGCCAAGACTCGAGAGGAATTCATGAACCTGTTGCGTGGAGAAACAAAGAGAATATAAATTAGATAAATAAAGCTCATCACTACAAACTCTTATAAAATACATACAAACATGAAATCTATTTTTGCTAAACTTTTCGTAGGTATCAGCTGCATGATAGCGATAACCTCGTGTCTTGGGAACTCGGATAATTCAGACAATGGCCTAAATGTAGAGAACTTAAGAATTGCACTTCAGAATATGCAAGGTACCTATTCAGGCAAGATGAAGTGGATTTGCGACAAAGATTCTGGTACAGTAAAGAACATCAACTGGAAAGTAGACTCCTTGATTACGGTAAAGAATTTTCCGGTATCTATGCTTGCCAAGGGAGCTACATCGATGGCTCCAAGTATCAAAACAGCATTAGAAAACACATCAGTCACAGCTGAAGTGAAGTGCTATATGCAATTCTACGCCTTAAATTCCTCAGTTTACGGCTTTAGAACAATTAGTCCGGAATTAAAATTTAGTTTCAGCGATGGTGGAAGAACGTACAATGCCGTCGTACAGTTCGCTACACAAATGCTGGCATGCGTATTCTTACCCGCAAATAGACGCATGGGATATTTCTTTGTCGCAAATTCTATGATGATAGATAATACTACGACAACTTTCACTCCTGTTTACTTCTACATAGAAAATTAAAGCATGAAACTGATATCGTGGAATGTGAATGGTCTCAGAGCATGTGTGGGCAAAGACTTCGAGACCTCTTTCAAATCGCTCGATGCCGACTTCTTTTGCCTTCAAGAAACCAAGATGCAGGCAGGACAACTCAACTTGGCATTCAACGGTTATCAATCATATTGGAACTACGCAGATAAGAAAGGCTACTCGGGTACGGCCATCTTTACAAGGCAAACCCCTCTAAACGTAACTTACGGTATGGGTATCGACGAACACGATCATGAGGGCAGAGTGATAACACTTGAAACAGAGAACTTCTTCCTTGTAACGGTATATACGCCCAATTCACAGGATGAACTGCGCCGATTAGAGTATCGTATGAAATGGGAAGACGACTTCAAAGCGTATCTTCTGGCATTAGATGCCCGCAAACCCGTTATTGTTTGCGGTGATATGAATGTAGCCCACGAGGAGATTGATATTAAAAATCCCAAGACAAACAGGCGCAATGCCGGATTTACAGACGAGGAACGAGAAAAAATGACAGAACTGCTTGCCGGCGGATTTATAGACACTTTCAGAACTCTTTACCCAGAACAAGTTACTTATTCGTGGTGGTCATACAGATTTCGTGCAAGAGAAAGAAACACTGGATGGCGCATAGACTATTTCCTCATATCGGAGAGATTGAAAGAAAGAATTGCCGATGCAAAGATACATACCGATATCTACGGCAGCGATCATTGCCCGATAGAACTGGATTTAAGATAAAAAATAAAAGGTACACTTCATCACGAAGTGTACCTTTCCTTTTGTATTATAACTATATTATTTAAATTTATAAGAGAGATTTCAATTCTGTGATCGGTCTCTTCTGAATACTTCCGTCAGCTCCTGTCACCATAAAATAGTCATGCTTCGACTTTCCGTTCACGAATTCTGCCACGGCTATGCTACCATCACGCATTTGCATGGTGAAATATCCATGGCGTTGTCCGTTTACATAGGTTCCGTGCCACTTCTCTTTGCCGTTGGCATAATAGGTAGTAATTTCGCCGTTGAACACTGTATTGGCATCATTTCCAAGGTCTACGAAGCTATAACCGCCCTCTGCCTTCAACGTCCCGTCAAGGTAAAAGTCTTGAAATACGTCGCGTTCCTTGCTTCCCTGCCCAACTTTCATCAACAAACGATAATAACCTGCATTGGCTCTATCTGCTACATTCAGCCTATTGGCAGAATAAAAAATAGTGTCCGCAACGACTGTTGCATTCTCAGAGACATGATTACGACCGAAACTTGCTACAGTCGTCATAATTACTACTGCTAAAAGAACAATTCTTTTCATATTCTATATTTTTTAGATTTTTATTCTATTTCTGCGACAAAAGTAATATATTTAATTCTAATAAAAGCAAGAAATTAACTTTATTTTATCATTATTTTTCATCTAAATTTCAACTGATACATAGAGACGTGTTTAAAAATAGAAATACTTAAAATAGACACATTTTACTTACAATTTGCAAAACAACAAAACACACAGCAGCTATAATTCAGACATTCTACTTACATTATGACACTTTTACATGTATATCCAGCATACCATGCTTGTGTAGAAATTAAGCTTACTTACAATTTAAATGTAAAATATTTTCATAAATATAACATTCTGTTACGTATAAGTATTCCATACTGACACTTTGTGTGGCACATATACCAGTTTCAGTAATAAAAAGACAAGAAAGAAAAGAGAAAGGGAGAAAAGCTGATAATGAATGATGAAAAAAGAATGAAACGATTTCTCTCGCCCTTCTAAAAAGAAGATAACCGTAAAATTTATTGTCTATGTTATTAAAATACAGGCTATCCAAGTTTCCTGTTATCTCCAAACATAAGCAGTTCCTACGTTTCGCGTTTATCTTCAAAGAAGAAAATAAGATGAAAGAAGCTACTTTCTTCAAAAAATACATCTACAAAAGAGTTGCAGAATATAGCATGCTTCTACCAGACAGGCACACTGCTTTCCTCCATAAATACATTCTTTAAACTATGCAGATATCGTTATCTGCAGCCGACATACACACTATTTGTATTTTACAGATATTTTATCCGTATTCAATAAATATTAATTTGATCTCACAAGAAAAGAAATCTCAAACTAACTATATTCGTACATAATAGCTTCTTTTTTGCACGGTGTTTCAGCATGTTTCATGGCATCATTCTCCGAAAAGCGTCCTCTTACAATTGTACCTATCAATTCTTTTACCTTATATATATATTTCTCACTCCCTAACAAACGTACCTTTTAGGCGGATACTTTACAGCGTTATCTCACCCGAACCGAAACAACAGTGGTGCTGTTCGTCATAAACAACGCAGAATTGCCCGGGGGCTACACCCTGTATCCGTCCATTCGAATGAACCGTGTAGGTTCCTTCAGCGGTCTTCTCCAGCAGAGCCGAATGGTATTCTGGAGTATGGCGTATCTTAAAAGTGACACGCTTCATGCTGACAGGCTCAGTTAGAAAGTGAAAATCATATATCTTGAAATCCTGCCGGTAAGTCGTCTGTGGCTCGTATCCCTTACTCACGTAAAGCACATTCTGCGCCACATCTTTTTTTACGGCATACCACGGACCTCCCCCGAAGCCCAGCCCATGGCGCTGACCTATGGTGTGAAACCATAATCCACGATGCATTCCGATCTTACGTCCGGTCTCCAATTCGATAACATCCCCCGGATTCTCGCCAAGAAAACGGCGTATGTAATCGTTATAGTTTATCTTTCCAAGAAAGCAAATACCTTGAGAATCTTTGCGTTTAGCATTGACCAAATGCTCACGTTCGGCAATCTCGCGCACTTCGTCTTTCATGTAATGCCCAATCGGAAAGAGCGCCTTTCGCAATTGCCAGTCGTATATTTGAGCCAAAAAGTCGGTCTGATCCTTTACCGGATCGGGGCTTGTAACGAGCCATTTCTTGCCTCCGATCATCTCGGTTTGTGCATAATGCCCCGTCGCAATAAGGTCGTATCGGTGCCCTACCTTCGCATCAAAGGCGCCAAACTTAATGAGCCGGTTGCACATCACATCGGGATTAGGTGTAAATCCGGCACGAACTTTATCCATAGTGTAGCGGGTTACCTCGCTCCAATATTCCTTATGACAGTCCACAACTTCCAAACGGCAGCCGTATCTTGCCGCTACAACAGTGCCCATCTCGAGGTCTTCTTCCGATGAACAGTCCCATTGTTCCTGCTCTTCGGGCCCTATTTTGATGTAAAAGCAGTCGGGCTGCAGCCCTAACCGTACCAATTCATACACTACAACGGAGCTATCGACACCGCCAGAAAGCAATACAGCGATCTTTTTCCCCTTGAGTTCCTCTGCATTCAACACGTTTCGTCCTTTCTTGATTTACCTTATATCTGCGCTTTGTGCCCCTTCCATGGGGCATAAACACGACACAAAGTTACGAAATCTTTCGCTATCCCCCCCTCGTTCTACAGAGTTTAACGGATCAGATGTACTGCCTATGCCGTTTACATGGCATATCTACGCCGCTTACATAGCATGCCTGAAAGGCTTAAACACTATTTCTATCAGAACCATACTTCGCGGCCTGTTTAGTTAAACTATACAAAATAACCAATAAAACATTTGGTATACTTGAAACAAATATATACTTTTGTGATATCAAAATAATATCATATAAAAATAATAAAATACTTATTCTTATGGAAAATAAAGAATTCAGTTTCAAAGGAACTACCGTAAACGGTTTCTTAATGCTTGCAATACTCCTCGTACTCGCAGTAGGTTTCGTCGCTTTGTTCTGCTTCTATGTCAACACAGAGTCGCCTCTAAACTTCGTATTTCTTGCCTGTACGCTTGCCACTCTGTTCTGTTTCAAGGGCTTGATGCAGCTCGAACCTAACGAAGCTCGCGTTATGATGTTCTTTGGAAAGTATCGTGGCACGTTTACACATATAGGCTTCTTCTGGGTGAACCCATTTATAAACACTAAAAAGCTCTCTCTCAGAGCCAGAAACCTAAATGCCGAGCCCATTAAAGTGAACGACAAAATAGGCAATCCGGTAATGATAGGACTAGTACTCGTGTGGAAATTGAAAGATACTTATAAAGCCATGTTCGAGATCGATGCCCAAACAATGGCGGGAGCAGCCGCGATCGGTAAAGACGTGAACAATATTATGCGGGCTTTCGAGAACTTTGTAAAGATACAAAGCGAGGCTGCTTTACGTCAAGTAGCCGGGCTGTATGCCTACGATGATACCGAAACAAACTCTAAAGAGCTTACACTTCGCGACGGTGGAGATGATATCAACAAGCAGTTGGAGGAACGTTTAGCAGAACGATTAGCTATGGCCGGCATCGATATAGTAGAGGCCCGTATCAATTATTTGGCCTATTCACCCGAGATAGCAGCCGTTATGTTGCGACGACAGCAGGCAAGTGCCATTATCATGGCCCGCGAAAAAATCGTAGAGGGGGCTGTCTCGATGGTAAAGATGGCACTTGAAAAGCTGGCGAACGAAGAGGTCGTAGAACTCGACGACGATAAGAAAGCCGCCATGGTGAGCAATCTGATGGTAGTACTCTGCGGAGACGACACCGCACAACCGGTCGTTAACACGGGTACTTTGAATATGTAAGGCGCCCCGTTCCCTGCCTCTTTCGGGGATAGGTCACAAGCATGGAGACAGAAAACAACAGTAATGACGAAAAAAGAAAATAAAATCAAGAGCTTTATCCTGCGTGTGGATGCCGGCACAATGGATGCTATAGAGAAATGGGCTGCCGATGATTTCCGCTCTATCAACGGGCAATTGCAGTGGATTATTACCGAGGCATTGCGTAAAAACGGCCGATTGAGAAAGCGTAAAGCCAATGAGAAAGAAGACAATAACGAATAAACGAGAGACAAAAACGAAGCTATGAACATTATCAAAAGCATCCGGAAAGAATATTACAACCATATCCTGCCCAACAGAGACATCGAAGCCAAGGTTTTCGAAAGTATCATATTTTGTATAATTACAATATCTCTGATCCTGACGTTCTGGGCGTTCAGGCACGCTCCGGATATGGTTCCGAAGGCCTACGACGAAGCAGGAAACGTAACGGAATACGTATCTAAATGGAGAGATGTACGCATAAATGTTCTTTTAAGCCTCGTCGTAATGCTCTTTCTATACAAATCTTACCATCCGGAACGATACAATTTAGACACTTTCGCCCACGAAATGCGCCAGCTGAAACTGGCCTCCAGAGCCAACAGACTGCTTGCTTTCTGCCTGTCGATGGTACTCCTAACCGACGCAATCAGCCGTTATTACGCATTATCCGATACATTCGGCAATATTTTAGGTATCACTTTCGTCGTTAGTTTCCTCGGTGTGTGGCTGTACTACATATACAAAATTCAGTATACATGAATCTGCCCGCCGGCATAGAGCATAGAAATAAGCTCGATAGAAGCACCGCACAAAAGAAACAGGCCATACTTCTAAGCGGGCTACACATAACTCCTAAAACGAATATTCCCCGAAACCATGAGGCTCGGGGAATATTTATATTTATCGAAAAAGTATGATATATTACTTCTTCAGCTTCAAGTCGTAGTTCAAACCCTTCGTCACTGCTTCCTCTAACTGGTCGTTCACAGCACGCAAGGTAGAGTCGTCAACGATCATGAAGTAAGCTGGTGCTTCCTTTTCACCAAGGCTGAATTTATAGGCCTTCTTCTCTTTACCTCCGACAGTCTTTGTAACGATCTCTGCTACCCCGTTGTAATCGAACGCCTTGTCCTTACCCTTTTCGGCCTCAAGATAAGTCATCGTGAGGTGATAACCGTTGGTAGAATCGCCTGCAAGGGCCAAACTATAACGGATACCCGGGCCGTCTGCTGCCGGCAGAGTTCCCTCATAAACCATAGAATCTACCA
>CAUUQE010000123.1:0-7386 GCA_963547065.1 uncultured Prevotella sp.
ACCTCTTTAAAAACAAGAAAATGGAAAATAGAAGACAGAATGTAAGTGTGCTGTTTATGCTTTTCAGCATTCTTTTCTGCGTTTGTCTCATTGCGGCAAACGTACTCGAAACAAAGCAAATTGCAGTAGGTCCCATCAGTCTTACGGGGGGATTGATTGTATTTCCTGTATCTTATATCATTAATGACTGTGTGTGTGAAGTATGGGGATACCGCAAAGCACGTCTGTTGATCTGGACAGGATTTGTAATGAACTTCTTTTTCGTGGCTTTGGGAGCCATTTGCGATGCCATTCCCGGGGCCTCTTATTGGACGAACGATGCAGGTTTCCATGCTGTGTTCGGACTGGCGCCGCGCATAGCCTTGGCTTCTTTCGTGGCTTTCCTTGCCGGATCGTTTGTCAATGCCTACGTTATGAGCAAGATGAAGATAGCGTCTAAGGGTAAAAACTTCTCTGCACGTGCCATTCTGAGTACTGTTGCGGGTGAGAGTATAGACTCTCTGATTTTCTTTCCCCTTGCACTTTCGGGCGTTGTCCCTGCCAGAGAATTACCTTTGCTGATGTTTTGGCAAGTAATATTGAAGACGGTCTATGAGATTGTTGTGCTGCCCGTTACGATCAGAGTAGTGCATGCACTGAAGAAACATGAGGGGGAGGATGTGTACGACGAGGGCATCAATTACAATGTGTTGCGCATTTTTAATATCTGACAGCATATGGATGAAGCAAGAAAAGACGAAGGATTACAGGCCTTGGGAGCTAAGACGACGTATCGAACAGACTATGCTCCCGAGGTTTTGGAGACGTTTCTGAACAAACATCCTGATAATGATTATTGGGTACAGTTCAACTGTCCCGAGTTTACGTCGCTCTGTCCGATTACGGGGCAGCCCGACTTTGCGGAGATACGTATTTCGTATATTCCTGCCGAACGAATGGTAGAGAGTAAGAGTCTGAAGCTCTATCTCTTCAGTTTCCGTAATCATGGCGACTTCCACGAAGATTGTGTAAATGTTATTATGAAGGATTTGATAAGACTGATGCAGCCTAAATATATAGAAGTAATGGGATACTTCACGCCAAGAGGAGGTATAAGTATCTATCCTTATGTCAATTACGGACGTGTAGGAACAGAATATGAAAATCTTGCCAAGCATAGGTTTATGAATCATGCCTTGGAAAAATAAGCGATGATGGTTCTGCCAGTTTCGTACAGATTGCTTGTATGGGGAGGCAGAATGGTTTTATTTGCGGATTTGATATTTTATGGAAGGAAGAGTTTATGTCTTGATATTAGCTGTAGCGGTATTGACGGCGCTACCTATAAAGGCTCAGCAAATGTCACATAAGAAGGTGGCTGTGGTGTTGAGTGGTGGCGGTGCGAAGGGGATGGCGCATATTGGTGCTCTGAAAGTGATGGAGAAAGCCGGTATACCGATAGATATTATTACGGGTACAAGCATGGGCTCTATCGTAGGAGGGCTGTATGCAATTGGCTATGATGCCTCACGGTTGGATTCTATGGTGCGTATGCAGAATTGGTCTTTTTTGCTTTCAGACAGGGTGGACCTAACTCATCAGAGTCTTGCCGACCGCAAAAAACGGAACACTTACTTTTTTTTCCGCGAGTTAACTCTTAATCATAAAACCGCTCGCACACCAAGGGGGGTGATCGAGGGCAAGAATATTGGTGGACTGTTTGCCAGACTTACGGCTGGTTATAATGATTCTGTAGATTTCAACCGATTGCCCATTCCGTTCGCATGTGTGGCAACCAATATAGTAGATAATACAGAATATGTTTTTCATAGTGGTGTGCTTGCCGATGCCATGCGTGCGAGTATGTCTATTCCAGGGGTGTTCTCACCAATACGGAAAGGAGATATGATGCTCGTAGACGGTGGGCTGCGCAATAATTTTCCCGTAGACGTAGCCCGACAGATGGGGGCTGATGTGGTAATAGGAGTAATAGTGCCGGCACCTCAGAAGACTGCCGACGACTTGAACAGCAGCAAGGCAGTGCTGCAACAGATCGTGGAAGAGAACTGTAAGAATAAGTACGAAGAGAATAAAGCGAATACAGATGTGCTGATACAAGTCGATACGCATGGGTATTCTGCAGCGAATTTCAATGCTACGGCCATTGACACGATGATACGCAGGGGCGAAGAAGCTGCCATGAAACATTGGGATGAGCTGATTGCGCTGAAACGACAGATAGGTTATACGGCAGATTATGTATCTCCGAAAATAACACCTTATAGTGAGAAAGCGCTTGCGGGCAGAATAAAATTGAATGTCGTGAAGTTTGTAAATGTGGCGTCTGGTGATGAAAAGCTGCTAAGGAGAAAGTATCATTTGGAAAAACAAGACAATATTTCATTGGATGAACTGGAACGAATGGTGGCATTTATGCGTGTCGGTTTGTTCTATAACGATGCTAACTATCGGTTTAATGCTCATGAAAGTGGTTATGATGTGACTGTTACTGCAAAGGAGAAAAGACAAAACAGAGCGGCACTCGGAGTGCGTTTCGACACAGAAGAGATGGTTGCATTGCAGGTAAATTCAGAATTTCTGCTGAAAATGCGTATGCCGATGTATGCTGATGTGACGATGAGACTGGGCGAGCGTACCATGGTGAGAGGCGATCTGAACTTCAGACCTTGGGATTTGGGAAAGATAACTGTGGGATATATCTTCCGTCACGACGACATCAATGTGTATGATACGGGAAAACGATTGATGAATATTACTTATAATCAGCATACAGCCGCTCTTATACCGTTCGATTTTAATGTACGTAATTTTAATGTGAAAATAGGATTCAGATGGGACTATTATCACTTTAACGATATTCTGCTGGACGTGGGCAACAGTGAATGGAATGCTTATAATAAATTACGGAATGCCCATTATTTGACATATAGGGCAGATGTAGACTATAATTCGGAAAATAAATGGTATTTTCCGATACGGGGTGCGAAGTTTCATGCGGGATATGGGTATTATACGGATAATCTTTTAGGCTATGATGGAGGGGTAGGTATTCATGCTGTAAATGCCATGTGGCGTATGTCTTTCCCGCTTTCTTCACGGCTAACCCTGCAGCCTATGACTTACGGCAGGTTAGTATTTGGTGATAATGTGCCCGTGCCGTTGAAGACGGTGATAGGAGGCAACTGGTTTGGTCATTATTTTGAAGACCGTCATCTGCCTTTTGCCGGTGTGGGATCTATAGAATATGTGGAGAATAAGTTTATCGCATTGCAACTACAGTTGCAGGAGAGATTGACGAAAAATAATTACATGTTACTGAAACTCACAGGGTATGAAGATGGCAGGACACTGAAAGATCTTTTCGACCGGCGACCGAGAGTGGGCATACAACTGGCGTATTATTATAACAGCCTATTGGGTCCGCTCGGTGCAACATTGGGGTGGTCGAGTAAAACCAAGAAACTAAATTTCTATATCAACTTGGGATTTGAGTTCTGAAACGATAGCTTTGTGGAGAAAAATAAAGAAGTTGCTATCTATTTTTACTGTCTTCTAAGGCTTTCTTTTGAAGTTTTTCGGCCATAAATCTTGCTTTTTTGTTGATTTCGTTGATATTATTTTTTCGATAATAACAACGTGATGCTCCTTCAGAACTTAGGACTAATGAGTCTGCATTAAGGTAGTTGATATCGCAAGTATCGTATGTTATATCGGTAATACCGTAGCTGTTGTCTTTTTGTAGTGTTGGTTTTCCGCTGACCATAATAAGCTTTCCATTCCAAATGTGCCACTCTTTAAAATAAGATAAGGGCGGATAGACGACAGGACTTTCATCTTCAAGGGAACTCTTTGGAGGAACATAGCCTACGCTACTGGCATTCCATTGGCGTTTGAGCACAAATCCGTATTCGCGTGGGATAAGGTATGTTTCTCTAATGGAGTCGGGCATTTCCTGCATCATACGTGCTTGTAAGTGTTTGGACATTTGGGCATAGTCGCGCATCTCTGGCATAACGGTGTAACACCAAATGCCTTGAAGATCATCGAGATCAATGACAAGATCGGCTACTTTCTTGTCTAAGGGACTTAAAACAACAGCAATCCAATCACCAATTTTAAGCTTTCCCAAAATCTTATGGGCATGTGTGGCCTTGATAATATCATATTTTACAGGATCACTCATGTCGCTTGGAAGAAGCACAACTACAGAGTCGTTGCATCCTTCGCAAGCATAGCCATAGACAGTTTTGTCACCTTTAAGTAGAAAATCGGTGGACGGTACGGGATTTTTTTCTTTATTGTTGTCGCATGCTGTGGCAAATGTTACTGCAACAAGTATGAAAATAATGAATATTCTGGTCCTCATATCGGTGGATATATTTGTCTGCAAAGATAGTTATAAATCATAAAAAAACATACACATGAGGGGGATTTTGGAATTTTTTACCTAATTTTGCAGCCGATTATATGTTAAATTGATCTTCAAGAATATAGAAAATAATACGATATGAAAAAGAAAATTCAGTTCAGTCTTGTATATCGAGACATGTGGCAGAGCTCGGGTAAGTTTCAACCGCGTAAGGATCAGCTGGAACGTATTGCTCCGGTAATCATCGAAATGGGGTGCTTTGCTCGTGTTGAAACCAATGGTGGCGCTTTCGAACAGGTAAATCTATTGGCGGGAGAGAACCCTAATGATGCGGTGAGAGTTTTTTGTAAGCCTTTTAATAAGGTGGGAATCAAGACACACATGCTCGATCGAGGTTTAAATGCGCTGCGTATGTATCCGGTTCCGGATGATGTCAGGGCCATGATGTATCGGGTGAAACATGCGCAAGGGGTAGATATTCCGCGTATCTTCGACGGGCTAAACGACGTTCGTAATATCATTCCGAGTATCAAATGGGCTAAAGAAGCCGGTATGACTCCGCAAGGTACACTTTGTATAACGACTTCTCCGGTGCATACGCTGGACTATTATGCGAAGATCGCCGATAAGGAAATTGAAGCAGGGGCAGAGGAAATCTGTCTGAAAGATATGGCTGGAATCGGTCAGCCGGCATTCCTTGGTAAGCTTACCAAGATGATAAAGGAGAAACATCCGGATATCATTATTGAGTATCATGGGCATTCAGGTCCCGGACTTTCTATGGCAAGTATTCTCGAAGTATGCAATAACGGTGCCGATATTATAGATACTGCTATGGAACCTTTGTCATGGGGAAAGGTTCATCCAGATATTATCTCTGTGTTGAGTATGCTGAAGAACGAGGGATTTGAGGTTCCTGAAATTAATATGAATGCTTACATGAAAGCACGTGCGCTCACACAAGAGTTCATAGATGACTGGTTAGGCTATTTTATCAATCCGGGTAATAAAATTATGTCGTCACTTCTCCTTGGCTGCGGATTGCCTGGAGGTATGATGGGCAGCATGATGTCAGACTTAGGCCCTATCAAGAATACCATTAATAACTTACGCAAAAAGAAAGGAGAAGATGAGTTGTCGATGGATGACATGCTCGTGAAACTTTTCGATGAGGTGACTTATGTTTGGCCTCGTGTGGGGTATCCTCCATTGGTAACGCCATTCTCTCAATATACAAAGAACATTGCGTTGATGAATTTGCTTACGATGGAGCAGGGAAAAGGTCGTTTCGTAATGATGGACGACTCGATGTGGGGAATGATTCTCGGTAAGAGTGGTAAGGTACCCGGTATGATAGCTCCGGAACTTGTGGAACTTGCTAAACAACAGGGACGAGAATTTACGAATGCTGATCCTCACACATTACTTCCGAATGCCCTCGACGACTTCAAGAAAGAGATGGATGAAAACGGTTGGGACTATGGCCAAGATAACGAAGAACTCTTTGAACTAGCTATGCATCCTGAACAATATCGCAATTACAAGAGCGGGCAGGCCAAGAAAAACTTCCTTGCTGACTTGCAAAAAGCTAAAGACGATAAACTTGGCAGTAAACTGTCGCCTGAACAACTTGCTGCTTTTAAGCATGCAAAGGCCGATGCCATCGTCGCTCCAGTAAAAGGACAATTGTTTTGGGAGTTCAATGGAGATGGTGAATGTGCGCCGTCTATAGAACCTTTCATCGGTAAGGAATACAAGGAAGGTGATGCTTTTTGCTATATTCAAGCACCATGGGGTGAGTTTGTAGAGGTTACTTCGGCTTTGGGAGGCAAACTTGTAGAAATTAATGCCAAGCAAGGTTCGAAAATTAGCAAGGGCGATACCATTGCTTATATTGAAAGAAATCAGGAATAATCTGTTGAACATGATATTGAGTGCATAGTATGCAATGCCATGAACACGCATTGCATACTATGCACTTTTTTATTTTTTTACCAATATAGATATGGATTATTTAGCGATTATCAATAGGTATTACGACAAGAAATCGAAGTTATATCATATTCTTCTTACCCATAGTCATTCGGTATGCAATAAGGCATTGGACATTGTGGATAGGCATCCTGAACTGCATGCCGACCGAAGGTTTATAGAAGAGGCAGCTATGCTCCATGATATAGGCATCATTAGATGCAACGCACCGAGCATACAGTGCTTCGGAACAGAGCCGTATATCTGCCATGGAAGGATAGGTGCAGAGATACTTCGTAGCGAAGGATATGAACGGCATGCGCGGGTATGTGAGCGACATACTGGCACTGGTATCACCAAAGATCAGATTATACGTGAAAGTATTCCACTTCCATATCAAGATTTTCTACCGGAGACTATTGAAGAGCAGATTATTTGTTACGCCGACAAGTTCTTTTCAAAGACGCATCTCGATAAACAAAAGACCGCAGAACAAGTAGAGATAGGCCTCGCTAGATTTGGTGAAGAAAGTGTTAGGCGCTTTCGCAAATGGGAAGAGATAATGGGTTGAATTCCGAAAAGAAAAAGTAGAGTACTGATAATAATTTGCCATAATACTTTTTCATTCATTATTCCGATATGAAAGTAGGTGGAGGAAGATGCATACCTGCCATTATCAAATGATTTTCTTTTGCATATTTTAAGATATGCTTGCGCGATCAGATGGCCGTTTGTTTATCCATATTATAAGACGTGTATATTTCCGGATGCTTCAGTTGAATGGCTGCACAGTGAATTAAGTCGCCGATGATGAGCAATTTTCCTATTTGATAGGCTGTGTGTCTGGGCGTATGATCGCTTACATCTATTGTTTTGATATTGCCGGGGAGAGTATCACTGAACTCAAAGAGGTGCAAGTGTTTCTTATAGGCATTTATTGTTCTCACCTATTGTATATTCTTATCGGGCGACATATTTATCCATGCTTCGTATTCTTCCCTTGAGACATAAACTTCAGCATTAGGGAATACGACACTATCATTTCT
>CAUUQE010000124.1:0-7380 GCA_963547065.1 uncultured Prevotella sp.
AATAGGTTTTGGTGCGGAACGTGACAGTCGTTGCATGTAGCATCGCGACCATGCGAGGAATGCGACCACGTAGCATAGTAAGGACTCATGATATGACAGTTTACGCAGGCTGCAGGATCATCTCCTATGATATACGTATGCATGCGCAACATGTACATGAAAAGGCCTATGAGCCCCACAACGATGCCGCCTGTTACCAGCAAAGCCACTTTCTGCCGATAGAAGAATATATCTTTCCACGTTATAAACTTACGGAAATTCATGGACATACATCGTTAAATACTAACATTAATATTGCAAATGTAAAGATTTATTTTAATATATATGTAAAGAAAGAAGAAAATTATCCTCATTAATAAGGATATTCTGTGTTAATATATATTAAGTGTCAATTGCTATGTATCATCGGTCTAACAGCCTAAGAAGCTTAGTCATCAACGGTAAAGAGCAATGGTGTAAGCAACAATAGTAACAGACTTCCAACATAGACATTATATTTACTGTCAACAGGCATGCCATGTATTAACGACAGACATATTGTGTATCGACGATAGAAATGCTGCCTATTCCCCGTAATCGCATGGTACGTTATGGATAACGTTACATGGAAAAAGTAAAAAAGGATATTTTTTCCGTAAATTATATACAGCTGTTCTGCAGCAATCTATTTATCTTTGCAACATCAGATAATAACACTAAAAAAGATAAGAGCAAATGAAGAATGTATTAATTGTATCAGGTCACACCGATTTAAAGAACAACTCGGTAGCCAACAAGACCATTATTAACGAACTGAAAAGGCTTCTGCCCGAAGCAGAGTATGATATTTTGAGCGATCTTTACCCCGACTATCGGTTCAATGTAGAGGCTGAACAGAAGAAACTCGTTGAGGCCGATATCATTGTATGGCAATTCCCCGTGTTTTGGTATAGCATGCCATCGCTGCTGCGCAAATGGATCGAAGATGTTATCGTGCACGGATTTGCCTACGGCTCCACGGGTACGGCATTGAAAGGCAAACGGCTTATTGCCTCTTTTACCATTGGAGCTCCCGCCGAAATATACACTAAAGATGGGTTTGTGGGCTACACTATCGAAGATATTCTCGGCTCGCAACTGCGCCCTACCGCCAATCTGTGTGGCATGCAACTTGCCGATTTCGTATACACGAGTGGCGTTTCGTACGCTTTGCGCAACGAAGCGGGCGCCATAGCCGATATGGAAGCTCGCAGCAAAGAGCATGCACGACGATTGTTAGAAGTTATCAAAGCATAAAAAGAAACTACTTATGAAACGAATATTTTTAATCATTGCTGTCGTTATGTCCGTCATCATGATGGCCTGCGCACAAGATACGTCAAAGAAAAAGGAAGGAAAGAAAATGAAAACTCTTGTAGCTTATTTCTCTGCTACAGGCACAACAAAACAGGTAGCAGAACAACTAGCAGCCGTTACAGGCGCTGATTTGTTCGAGATAACACCTCAAAAACCATATACAGATGGCGATCTCGATTGGACAAACAAAAACTCTCGCAGCACCGTAGAGATGAAAGACCTGAAATACAGGCCTGCCATTGCCAAGACAGTTGATAACATTGCAGACTACGATACGGTATATATAGGTTTCCCTATATGGTGGTATACGGCACCAACTATTATTAACACCTTTATCGAAAGCTGCAATCTGAATGACAAAACGTTAGTTCCGTTTGCCACATCGGGTGGCAGTTCCATCAAAAAAGCATGCAATGACTTGAAAAAGGCCTATCCCAAAATCAAATGGAAAGCAGGCCGTTTGCTAAACAGTCCTACCCAAAAAGAACTTAAAGAATTTGCTGCAGAATAGGCAAGAATACAAGACAATAAAGATTTTTACATCTGATAAAATAATGTGCCGGGCTATCTGGTTACAGATAATCCGGCATTTTTATAAGCCTCTGTCCCTCCCTACAAATATAACACAGCCTCGGGACCTTCGTTGAACAGTAGGTCGAGAATGCTCAGATTGGGTTGAAAACCGTATTTCAGAGCATAAACTTGATAATACTTTCGCTGTTCAAATTCAGCATCGGGCAACGGATGTTTCGGGCGTATGGCATCCCTGAAATCCATAATGTTTGTATTTGTCGCTTCCGAATCTTTATTTTCGGGTAAAAAAACATACTTATCGGTCATAATTATATGAGGCTCTATGTCCAACAGCTCGCACATTTTCTGCATGGTTTCCATATTGAAATCGAAGAGAAACTCCCAATGTTTTTCATAAAAAGGACGTATATCATCGGCATAGAAATCAAAAAAAGGGCTCTCACCATAGGCAGACAAAAATGCATTCCAGTGCAGATGGCGCCAGTTCCCATGATCACTGATACGCACATCGCGCATGAGTATGCTGCCTCCATTATGCACGACAGGAATGGTAAGTTCCTGCCGTCCGCCGGTCGCGGCTATGATACAGCGGTTGCGGTAGGTCTGCTTGATAAAATTGTCATAGCGTTCAATCAAGCATGTTTCATATCGATTTAGTTTTTGATACCACTGGACAGGACCAAAATAAGCGGAAGAAAGAAGTGCCGTTGCCGTCATCTGAAAGGGAAAATACGATAGGCTCGCCCTATTATCTTACTGCGGTGAACAAGAAGTTTGGTACTTCCTGTGGTTATAAGATAACACCTGCACTCATTACAATCGCAGTTCTTGCTGCATTGAGCAGGTATGACGTACTTGCTACCACGATACACAATCGTGTCTCCGGGCACCAGAATAATACGTCCTACATAGTAAGTGCTATCGCCGAAAACAATGTATTCGCCCCGTCGGAAGTCGGCACGCGACATTCTGTTCACCAATACTCTGTCACCTTTTCGCAATTCCGGCTTGATATCCGTACTGCTAACGGTGAATACGGTGAACACATGAGCACGAACAAATAACATGATCAATATACAAATTGCTATTGACAATGCACAGTGAAACACGTTCCATAAGACGCGCCCAAGTTGCCTATCATCATCTCTACTTTCGATTTCTGTTTATATTCTTAACGATTATCTTAATTTCCTGTACAAAATCTATGAATAGAAAAGGACTGGCTACTGCTACATATCTATGGCAGAACCAGTCTTCTCGTTTACTTTATGTTGTCTACAAATTTGAAAAGTCGGTGCCACCGTATGCCACTAAAGCCATGACGGTCTGGATCTGAAGACCACCAAATGAATATCGGTTTGCCCACAATGTGGTCTTCAGGCACGAATCCCCAATAACGGCTATCTGCTGAATTATGTCTATTGTCGCCCATCATCCAGTAGTAATCGAGCTTAAAAGTGTAGCTCGTGGCCAATTTTCCATTAATGTATATCTGTCCGTTCTTTACGCTGAGATCGTTCCCTTCGTATACTTTGATCGGTCTTTCGTAGATTGCGATATTATTCATATTGAGTTTAACAGTCTTGCCCTTAGCCGGTATCCATATTGGACCGTAGTTGTCACGTGTCCAACCGGTAACGGCGTTTAGCGGATAAAGATCGCCTGTTTGGGCATCTGTATTCAAGTGTATACTCTTAACCAAGTCTTTACGCTTTGAAAGTATAGCTACAGCATGTTTCGTAAGCGGCATGTAGTGGTTTTGATTCAAACTTGTAAGGTCCTCCTCCGAGATCCCCAATTCTTTTAGCAAATCTTCGGGAATATCCTTTTTTAGTTTTATATAATAAGTATACTGTACGTTTTCGGGCTCTTTAAGCGCCTTTCCATTCACATAAACAATACGATTCTTAACTTGAAGAGTCTGTCCGGATAGTCCTACACAACGCTTCACATAATTTTCTCTGCGGTCTGTAGGACGCGTCATTATGCCGCCATAAGTTGGATAGTTGTCTAATATATATTTCCGTCCTGTGGCATACGCCGAATCGAAATACTCCCTCTGCTGTATCTTATTCAACGTATTGAGATCGATAGGCACAGGATTTTGCGCAGCTATAATTTGCTCTCCAAAAGAATAGACCATCTGATAATAGTCCTGAGCCTGCCACTGTTCGTTGCAACAAAGTGTATCTCCGGCGGGGAAGTTGAATACTACAATATCACCAAGCTGTACTTTTCCCAAGCCTTTTACACGACGATAATCCCAATGGGGCCAATCTATATACGACTTACAATTGAATATAGGGAGCGTATGTTGGGTAAGTGGCATCGTCAGAGGTGTTTGCGGAATGCGCGGGCCATAACTTACTTTGCTGACAAATAGGTAGTCTCCTGTTAATAAAGACTTTTCTAATGAGCTTGAAGGAATAACATAGTTCTGAAAGAAGAATTGATTGATGAAATAAACTGCCACCAATGCGAACACCAAAGCGTCTACCCAACTCATGATAAAGCGCACAGGTCGCTCCGCATCTCGCCACCATTGCCATTTTATTCGTTTGGTTATGTACACATCGAAGATAAAAGGAAGAACGACAAGTCCTAACCAACTCTTCAACCAATATAAGAAGATAAGGTATAAAACCAATACTACAATGAATTTAGTCCATTGCACTTTCATGTTCAGCTTTGCTTTTTCTTTATCGATCATTTTATTTTAAGTCCTAACATATTAGTGAACACCTCTTGTTGAGAAGTATATTCTAAAAAACATATATGCTTTTTTACATAGGCGGTTCTATGTTTCTTGATAGCAAATAACGTAAGCTTTTATATTTTTAGAGCCTTCATAAAGGGTTAATGGCAATGAAAATACATCTACTCCCACCTCTCCTTTATAGTAATTTTTCCGATCCTCTGGCGAATACAAGTACATCGCAAGTGTGTATTGATGACCTGCTTCAAAGGAAATATCAAAGGTAAGCTGCTCTGACTTTAGGTTAACATTGTGTGCTAATTTGGTGTCTGTTGCCTCGAAAACAGCTGAAATGGTATGCTTTCCGGGCGTTAGTTTCACAATTTTCTGTAAGTTTTCTCCTCTAACAGGATGGAAAGCAGAAAGTTTTTGCCCATCAATAGAGGTGTTACTGCAATAAAGATGCAGAATAACATGGTCCTTATTTTCTTCTAAAAACGATGCTTCTGTTTCCTTTCTTTTCTTCTGCCATAGCATGAATGGTATCATAAGGATTGCCCAAAGCACCAATACGCCAATTACAATAAGTATAGTTTGATTCATAATACAATAATATTAAGTCTTATTTTTATTAATAGAATGGTCTTTTCATTAATTATCGCTTGTCTCTACATTTTGCATTGTAAAACAGAAAATGGTTCGGTTTAAAAATACAAATTTATCGGAAACGAATAGAGACTTGTTTTCATTAAAATTTAAAGAGATCACTTATGGTGAGCAATCCCGTATGTGTAGCCGTGTATTCTGCAGCAAGTACCGCGCCGAGAGCAAAGCCTTTACGATTATGAGCATCGTGTGTAATGCTGATACAATCTGCTTCGCTGTTGTAAGACACCGTGTGTATACCCGGTACTTCATCACGCCGTATAGAGGCAATCGGCAGTTCGGCGGCGGTAACCTCATTAGTTCCCGTACGTGTTCCGTCAGCATGCACCTGCAATCCCTTCACCCAGCTGGTCTTACGATCAAGATTTTCTATAATTTCTTCGGCTAAACTAATGGCTGTTCCCGATGGAGCATCAAGCTTATGCACATGGTGCGTTTCCTCCATCGTCACGTTATATTGCGGAAAGTTGTTCATAATTTTTGCCAAATAACGATTGACTGCCGAAAATATGGCAATCCCTATCGAAAAGTTGGATGCCCAGAAAAGCGTATTACCTTCCTCACTGCATAGTCTTTTTACATCGTCTCCATGATCTTTCATCCACCCGGTAGAACCGCTGACCACCTTTACATTGTGCTTAAAAGCTTTCAGATAATTGCTGTAGGCCGCCATCGGCGAGGTAAATTCAATAGCTACGTCGGCAGAAGAAAATGCAGGTTTTTCGAAATCATCTTGATTATTGACATCAATAATACTAACGATTTCGTGCCCCCGGCTTATGGCTATCTGTTCTATCATTCTGCCCATCTTGCCGTAGCCTATTAAAGCAATTTTCATATTAATTCGAATTAAATCGTTGCAAAGATAAGTATTTTTCCGTTGTTCTTTCCATGTATTACGATTTTTTTAGTAGTTTTGCACGATTGAAACATCCTCAAGTCCCTATGGAACAGCTACTCCACTACGTTTGGAAACATAAGATATTCCCGCTATCCGGTCTTAAAACGACCGATGGATACGTGGTAGAAGTCATTGACACAGGACTTCATAATACAAATTCCGGGCCTGATTTCTTCAATGCAAAGCTGAAAATCGGTGATACAATGTGGGTTGGAAATGTTGAAATACACGATACGTCGAGCGATTGGTATGTGCATAAACATGATAAAAACACCGCCTACGACAACGTGATCCTGCATATTGTGGGTACAGTCGATACCAAAGTGTACACACGTAGCGGGTTAGAAATTCCTCAAGTGCAGTTGGATGTACCGGTTACAGTAAGCGAACATTACAGCGAATTACTACAAACAGCTAACTATCCCCCATGCTATAAGGTCATTCCAGATCTTTCCAAACTAACAATCCACTCATGGATGAGCGTCTTACAAACCGAACGTTTAGAACAAAAAACAGAGGCTATTAAAGCACGGACCACGCTTTGTGAAGGTTCATGGGAAGCATCTTATTTCGTTACATTGGCTCGGAATTACGGTTTTGGTCTTAATGGAGATGCATTCGAAACATGGGCAAGGAGCATTCCCTTACGCGCTATAGACCATCATCGCGACAATCTTTTTCAAATAGAAGCCTTTTTCATGGGGCAAGCAGGGCTATTAGAACCCGAAATGATCCCGAAGACACATAGGAAAGAAACATTGAACGATAGTTATTTTTCAAAGCTCCGTAGCGAATATCTTTATTTGGCACATAAGTTCGGACTTACCCCTATGAATGCCAAACAATGGCGATTCCTACGGTTAAGACCACAGAATTTTCCACATATACGCATCTCTCAGCTCGCCAACTTGTATTTCTCCCGCCGTTCTGACCTCAGTAGGTTGATCGAATGCGATACAGTCAAGCAGGCCGAACACATGCTCCACACCTCCGTAACCCCTTATTGGGAAACGCATTACACATTCGGTTCCATCAGTAAGAAGAACGAGAAACAGCTCTCTCCTGCCTCTTTGCACTTATTAATGATCAACACCGTTGTTCCCATACTTTTTGCCTATGGACAATACAAGTCTGACGAAAGGCTCTGCGATCGGGCATTCACCTTTCTCGAATCGCTGGAAGCCGAAAATAACCATATCGTACGAATGTGGAAAGAGTGCGGTCTGACCGTACAAAACGCAGGAGATAC
>CAUUQE010000125.1:0-7347 GCA_963547065.1 uncultured Prevotella sp.
AGTCGGTTCTTATCACTTTTTTAGACCGAAGGCAGACTTGAGTAAACAATTGCAAAATTTTATAACACAATGTCGTGCAGGAGATCAAGACTTAATACCAATGATTGATATTGAGACCAAGAGTGGTCTCAGTACAGAAGTGTTTTGCGACTCCCTTCTCAAGTTCATAGATCTTGTAGAAAAGGCTTATAAACAAAAACCTCTGCTTTATACTTTCACCAACTTCTATAACCGCTATTTGTCGGGAAAAGTAGACCAATATAAAATCATGATCGCACAATATACTCCCCAAGAACCTGTATTGAACGATGGAAAAGACATCACCATGTGGCAATATACCGGAAAAGGACGCCTCAATGGTGTAAATGGATATGTTGATAAAAGCAGAATGATGGGAAAACATGGATTACGTGAACTGAGATTTAAACACTATTAAGAATACAAACTATTAGTTACAATAATTAATAAATAACAATCAAAAATATCAAAGGCACGAGAATAAAAAAGTAAATTCTATACAACTTACACCTTATTAAATTTAAATATAAAAAACCTATGGCTATCATTAAATGTCCCGAATGCGGGCACCAAATCAGCGACAAGGCACGAGTTTGTCCAAATTGTGGAATTGAAATCGAAGGGAAAATAATTCAATGCCCACAATGCGGAGAAATATATTTCAAGAATCAGTCTACTTGTCCCAAATGTCATCATTCAACAAATATTAAAGAATATACGACACAGCAAACAGATACATTACCTACATCACCGACTTCATCTATATCTCTACAAGATGATCATACTATAGAAAATATGCCAACATCACAAAAAGATAGTCATAAGTTTAAAGGCTATAATGTACTTATTGTTGCTACTATTATTGCATTACTTGTATGTGCTGTATGTTTGTATTTCTACACTAATGCTAAAGGCAACAAAGAACAAGAAGCCTACGAATATGCAATGAACAGTCAAGATCCGCTGGTGCTTCAAAGTTTCCTCGATACTTATACTGATGCTTCAGAGGTACACCGTGACTCCATAAAGGCTCACCTTGCAGCACTCAGTTTGATTGATAGAGAATGGACAAATGTAGTAATAAGTAATTCAAAATCTGATATAGAAGATTATTTGAATAAACATCCAGATTCCCCCCATAAAGTAGAAGCTCTCCATAAAATTGACTCTATAGACTGGACCAATGCTGTCAGTAGCAATTCAAAGGATGCGCTTAGATCTTATTTGGAAGACCATCCGGACGGAGAACATGCAGATGAAGCTCGAAACAGTATTAGAGGAATTAATGCCAAAACCGTACAGCCCGAAGAAAGACAAATGATAAGTAACGTCTTTAGACAATTTTTTCAAAGTATCAACTCAAGAGATGAAGATGGACTCACGAATACTGTTAATTCTCCCCTCACCTCGTTCCTTGGTAAAGTGGGAGCTACACGGAGTGATGTACGTACTTTTCTACGAAAGATATATAAAGATGATGTAGCTAGTATGGCATGGAAACCTGCTGGCGATTACAAAATAGACAAAAAAGAAATCGGTGATGGTGAATACGAATATACCATTATCTGCTCTGCCGTCCAAGAAGTCGAGAAAACAGACGACACGATAGTAACAAATAAGTTTCGTATCAAAGCGAAAGTTAATCCTGATGGTAAGCTCACTGAATTTAATATGATAAAACTTCTTGAATAAGTTTTGAAATGGCAGACAGTGTCTGTCATTTTTATTGTCTCTGTTAATGATATGAATAAACTTAGAGGGAGAATATCTTCTTCTCTAGCTGTATTGTACAAATTCCTCAAACCTTTATTTTGTTTGTCGTATTCAACTGCCTTGTTGTATAGCGCATAATAACATATTTTACCGTCTGCAATTTTATGCATTCGATTTTTATTGCTAACTTTGCATGCAATTAGAAAATTTAAAACACGAAAAATATTAAACGATCAATTATGAGCAAACAAACAGAAAAAATCAAAGAACTGGTTGCAAAACGTGAGCAGGCTCGGCTCGGCGGTGGTAATAAGGCCATCGAAAAACAACACGAACGCGGTAAATACACTGCCCGCGAACGTATAGATATGCTTGTAGACGATGGTTCTTTCGAGGAATACGATATGTTTAAACAGCATCGTTGCCATAACTTTGGTATGGAGAAAAAACAATATTTAGGCGATGGTGTTGTGGCCGGAAGTGCCACGATCAATGGGCGTCTCGTCTATGTATATGCACAAGATTTTACCGTAAACGGTGGTTCGCTTTCGGAAACGATGAGTCAGAAGATTTGTAAGGTGATGGACATGGCGATGCAGAATGGTGCGCCTATTATTTGCATGAATGACTCTGGTGGCGCGCGTATTCAAGAAGGAATTTGTGCACTGGCGGGCTATGGCGAAATCTTCGAGCGAAACATCATGGCGAGTGGTGTGGTACCGCAAATTTCGGCTATTATGGGACCATGTGCAGGTGGTGCGGTGTATTCTCCGGCACTTACCGATTTCATTTTAATGACAGAAAAAACGTCTTACATGTTTCTCACCGGTCCAAAAGTGGTGAAGACAGTGACGGGCGAAGATATAGACTCAGAACACCTCGGCGGCGCATCAGTTCATTCAACTAAGAGCGGCGTTACTCATTTTACAGCCAAGAATGATGAAGAGACTTTAGAGCTTATCAAAACATTGCTCGGCTATCTTCCGTCAAACAACACAGAAGTAACTCCACGTGTAAAAAGTATGGATCCAATCAATCGCGCCGAAGATCTGTTGAATGAAATCTTGCCAGATGATCCCAATAAAGCATATGATATGTATAAAGTTATTGGTGCCATCACCGATAATGGAGAATTCTTTGAGGTCCAACCTAAATTTGCTAAGAATATTATTACAGGGTTTGCCCGCTTCAATGGACAAAGTGTTGGTATCGTAGCCAATCAACCTATGGCTTACGCCGGCGTACTTGATACCAATGCATCACGTAAGGGTGCACGCTTCGTTCGTTTCTGCGATGCTTTCAATATCCCAATTGTTTCTTTGGTTGATGTTCCGGGGTTCCTTCCTGGAACAGGACAGGAATATAATGCAGTTATCTTGCATGGTGCACAACTGCTATATGCCTATGGAGAGGCTACAGTACCCAAAATCACGATCAACATACGTAAAAGCTATGGCGGAAGTCACATTGTAATGGGATGCAAGCAACTGAGAGCAGATCTAAACTTTGCATGGCCCACGGCAGAAATCGCTGTAATGGGAGCTTCCGGTGCCGTAGCAGTATTGTGTGCAAAAGAAGCCAAGATACGAAAAGAAACTGGTGAGGATGTCAAGGTCTTTCTTGCAGAAAAAGAAGAAGAATATACGGAAATGTTTGCAAATCCCTATCAAGCTGCACAATATGGTTATATAGATGATGTGATTGAGCCACGCAACACTCGTTTCCGCATCTGCAGAGGATTGGCACAGTTAGCTCATAAGCGTCAATCATTGCCGGCAAAAAAACATGGGTGCATTCCTATGTAATATTAAAACATCAAATTACATTATTAAAAATTTGTAATATGACAAAAGATAAAAACATATTTGCAGCGATTGTCCTTGCACTCCATGAGTTTAAAGGAAACGATGTGCACGATAAAGAGTCTGGTATAATAACGATTCAAGAACGCAACACTATGTGGGATGCTAAGTTCTTGTCGTTTACAAACAAACCGTAAAAATAGATAACAATACAATGAAAGAATATAAATATACTATCGATGGAAAGGAATATAAGGTTGAAATTGGAGACATCGAAGGGAATGTAGCGAATGTAATTGTAAATGGCGAAGTATTCAAAGTGGAAATGGAAGTAGAGCCTAAACCCGAAAAAAAAGTGGTATTAGGTAAACCTACTGTATCAACAAACTATGAAGAAAAAGTTACATCTTCAGAAAATGTAAATGCAGATAAAGCCATTAAATCTCCTTTACCCGGTGTTATTACCGAAATCAAAGTCAACATTGGAGACGAAGTGAAGAAAGGTGATACTGTTATCGTATTGGAAGCCATGAAGATGGCCAATAACCTCGAAGCAGAAAGTGATGGAAAAGTAACAGCAATCTGTGTGAAGCAGGGTGAGAGTGTTATGGAAGATACTCCCCTCATAGTTATTGAATAAAAAATATAAATAAAAAATACTGAAATTGAGCAGGCCAGCCCCTCCAGGGCTGGCCTATTTGTGAGAACCGTACATGAAAGTTTCCATTCATTACAGCTTAAGAAAATTATAATTTGCATTCATGTTGTAAATTCACATAGCCAGAAAAATATATATAAGTTTCTATACTTATATACATTACTACGAAAATATTTATTATGAACTAATAATCAAGTTTTTTATCATCAGTCTTGAATAGTACTCCATTGTGTTTGCTTTATTATTGGCTGACCAGAAAAGAAAGCAGACATTTTTATCCGATATTCCTTATCCCAAACTCGCGTAAATATATAGACCGAATTAAACAGACAAATACACATATCCTGGTATCTTCCTTTATTTATCTTCAAAATATTAACTATTCTCCCTTTCCTCCAACAATATCAAGCAATTCATTTGTAATAGCTTGTTGTCTACTTTTGTTGTATTGCAAACTCAAATCTCGCAGCAATTCATCTGCATTATCTGTTGCCGTCTGCATTGCTACCATACGTGCAGCATGCTCACTTGCATTACTATCTAAAAGTGCAGTATACACCATCAGATTGAGTAACTTCGGAGTTAATGTCTCCAATACGAACTCAAGACTCGGCTCTACGATAAAGTCATCATTCAATGGCTTCACCTCTCTGATATTCGATTGTTCTTTCTGTTTCTTCTTACGTAAATATTCCTGTGCCTTAGCAGTTGCTATGTTCGAACTCAAATCGCGATCGTTGTCCGAACCGATCTCTGTAGATAAGTCAATCGGTAAGAAACATTTTCTTGTCAATATCTGAGAGCCAGCACTCTTAAAATGGTGATAAATCATCTCTACCTTATCAACTTCTCCATTTAAAAATTTTGCAGACAATATCTCAGAAATTTCAGCGCATTGTTTTGCATTAGGTTTGTCAGCTAGTTCCGTAAAGTTATCAGCACATCGTAACCCGAGTTTTATCGCTTTCTCGGCAATCTTTCTTCCTATGGGATAAATAGTAATCTCATCAATACCTTGTTGTTCATATTCTTCAACAGTTTGCTGCATCATCTTGATGATATTGCTATTAAATCCTCCGCAAAGAGAGCTATTGGAAGAGAATACCATAAGCACCACCTTTCTAACATTCTTATGTCCGATCTCAAATGGGCTTTCGGCTTCTTGTCTACTTGCAAGGAATGCCTTAAGAATATGTTCCAACAAATTTTCATAAGGAAGCATATTTTGAATAGCAATCTGAGCATGATGCAATTTAGACGACGCCACCATCTTCATAGCACTCGTTATTTTACGTGTACTATTGACAGATGCTATACGTGTTTTGATCTCTTTTAACGACGGCATAGGCTATTAAGCTTTATATTGTCCGGCTATATCGGCCATAGTACTTTCTATCGTGGCCGCTACGTCATCGGTAAGTTGTCCATTTGCCAAAATCTCAATAACATCCGGATGCGACGTACGCATCATATCAAGGAATGTATCTTGGCATTTTCTTACCTGATCAACTGGCACGCTTTGCATCAGTCCGTGAACTCCACAATACAGAATAGCAATTTGTTCACCCACCGGCATCGGCGTATATTGGGGCTGAATAAGAAGCTGGTTATTTTTCCGCCCACGATCAATCGTCATCGCTGTTACAGGATCCATATCGCTTGAGAATTTGGAGAACGCCTCGAGTTCACGGTACTGTGCTTGATCTATTTTCAGAGTTCCAGCAACCTTTTTCATGCTTTTTATCTGCGCAGAACCTCCAACACGAGAAACGGATATACCCACATTGATAGCCGGACGGAACCCCTCATTAAAGAGATTAGTCTCCAGATAAATCTGTCCGTCTGTAATAGAAATTACATTGGTCGGGATATACGCAGAAACATCTCCAGCCTGCGTTTCAATGATAGGGAGAGCAGTTAATGAGCCTCCGCCTTTTACATGTCCTTTCATGCATTCCGGAAGATCATTCATTTGCTCTGCAACTTCCTGCTGATCGTTTATACGCGCTGCACGTTCGAGTAAACGAGAGTGGAGATAGAATACATCACCGGGATATGCTTCGCGTCCAGACGGACGGCGGAGAATTAATGAAACTTCTCGATAAGCAACAGCCTGCTTACTAAGATCATCGTACACGACAAGGGCAGAATATCCTCTATCACGGAAATATTCACCAATGGCCGCTCCCGCAAACGGAGCATAATACTGCATGGCTGCTGGATCGGCAGCGGTTGCACTTACAATAATCGTATAAGGCATGGCCCCATGCTCCTTAAGTGTCTGCACAAGTGTAGCGACAGTGGATGCTTTCTGTCCGATCGCGACATAAATACAATACACTGGCTTTCCTGCCTCATAAAAACTTTTTTGATTAATAATGGTATCAACAGCAATCGCAGTCTTACCCGTCTGACGATCGCCAATAATAAGCTCCCGTTGCCCCCGACCTATAGGAATCATAGAATCTACAGCCTTTAAACCTGTCTGCAATGGTTCTTTTACTGGCTGACGATAAATAACACCGGGTGCCTTCCTATCAAGAGGCATTTCAAATGCGCCTGTAAGATCAATATCTCCAGAACCGTCAATAGCGTATCCCAAAGGATTAACGACACGTCCACAGAAGTTATTATTTACACGGATAGAAGCTATTCGGTGAGTACGTTTTACCGTCTGTCCTTCTTTAACACCTGTAGTAGAACCGAGAAGCACACAACCTACATTATCTTCCTCCAAGTTCATCACAATAGCCATTGTGCCATTCTCAAATTCAAGGAGTTCATTCGCCTCGGCATTACGGAGGCCATAAATACGAACAACACCATCATTGACAGTCAGCACTATACCAACTTCTTCAAAATGTTCTTCATCATTAACCTGTCGAAGCCGCTGAAGTAATACTTCAGACACTTCACTTGGTTTTATTTTATCTGACATTTTTTTATTTATTTTATTTTTTAAGTTCTGTTAGAATACGGCGAAGTATAGTCTTCACGCTGGCATCCAGTCGATATGTATCATATTCTAAGATAAACCCACCAATAATATCAGGCTCTACTTCCGTATTAAACTCTACAATTCCACGAGTTTTGCTTTCAACCATCTGTTTCATTTTTTGTTTTGTAACAGAATCTACAGCAGTGGCTGTAATAAGT
>CAUUQE010000126.1:0-7212 GCA_963547065.1 uncultured Prevotella sp.
TATCCTCGCGAGTTTTCGATCTGATGGTCTGTTTCAGGTCTTGTAGCTGCAATTCCTTATGTAAACATTTTAGTGCCGTGAATACTCTGTCGGTCATAGAGCGTGCTTCGAGCATCTCTATTTTGTCTGTAATTGAGAACGGAATATTGGTACAGATGTATCCGATAGCCACGATATCATTTTGAATGTTATTCAATGCGAATTGCGAATCGTCAGGTATTTCGTCGTTCTTTTTGATATATTCTATCGTAGTTTGGCGCAAATCGTCGATTGCAGTTCTAAACTCTTTGTCTTTGACGGAAGGAATATCTTCGGGAGCCAATGATGTTTTACCCATGAGATAAGGCTTCTTTTTGGTCAGTTCATCAAGACGACACCTGCCCAATCCTTGCACAATGGCTGTAAGGTTATGGCCGTGCCCCGGCATTTCGAGCACCCTTACCACTTTCCCGTAAACACCAAATTCGTACAGATCTTTCTGTTGTGGATCGTCTACCTCAGCATTTTTCTGGCAAAACAGGGCGAATACGAAGTTCGGATTGTCTTTGGCCTTCTCAATGAGCTTCATACTTGCACTTCTGCCTATAAGGATCGGAGTGAGTACTCCCGGAAACAAAACCATATTTCTTGTAGCAAGAATGGGTGTATCGCCCTCGACTGTTACATTCAGGAGACTTGAGATGTCGCCATCGTAATCGGCTATCATCTGGATGGATGTATTTCGTTTATCGTTCATATTTCGTTGTTGATTATGAAGTGCAAAGGTACTACTTTTAATTGAAACCCAAAAATACGGAAATGAAAATTATATATGATGTACGCGTAAAACTGTAAAATGATTAAAATAAACGGTAATATCTTTCGTTATATGAACATATTAGTATGGGTAAAGATATATTTACATTCAAACAGTTTACGGTGCATCAAAACCGATGTGCTATGAAAGTGGGCACCGATGGTGTACTTCTCGGTGCGTGGGCTGATGGAGGGATGCGGATACTCGATGTTGGTACAGGTACTGGACTTATCGCTTTGATGATGGCGCAGCGCTTTGCTACGAGTCGAGTTGTAGGAGTTGATATAGATATAGATGCTTGTTTACAGGCACAACAGAATGCAATAGAGAGTCCGTTCGCATCTCGTTTGGAAATTGTGAACGCTCGTTTGCAGGATTATATGCCCGATATAAGGTTCGATAGTATTGTGAGTAATCCACCTTTCTTTATGAACAGTCTGAAAAATCCCGATAAGCAACGCAGTGTGGCGCGCCATACGGAAACATTGTCTTATACAGATTTATTCCATAGTGTAAAGACCTTACTTGCCGATACCGGTGTCTTTTCTGTTGTGATACCGGCAGAGTATGTTGAGAAGTTTATTTCTGAAGGATGTATTGCTGGTCTATTTCTTAACCGGAAAATTGGTATAGAAATGATAAAGGGCCAGCCCGTGAAACGCTATCTGCTTGCTTTCGGTAGGCATGAGTGGGAAGCGCTGGTGACGATGACAGTGTGTATTCATCATGAAAATGGTACGCTGTCTGACTGGTACGACCAGCTTACCTGTGAGTTCTACTTAAAAAAGTAGAACGATTAACTTCCTGTTACTGTGTGTTTGGTAGGCTCTATTCGATTGTGACAGAGTAATATATTGGTTCTTGTCTGTTGTTCGTTCTTATTTCGTTTATGATTAATTTCAATTTTGTCCACGAAGACCAGACTGTTCATGATTTCTGTACTGGAATTTCGTTATTCTGTTTGAATATTAATTATACGCAGCTGACCAATGTTTTTTGTATGTCTATTTCACTCGCCGGTCTTCTCTCACTTGTTAGGTTATCCTCAGATCTGTAGGAAAGGTTACGGGGAGCAATGGATATCCATACTAGAGCAGCGTGTATTAACGATATTTTTCATATAGAATAACGCTTTTTTAAAAATAAATGTGGATAATTTGCGTTATTACTGGTGAAATGGGACTATATAAGAATATATTGGTTTTGATAGTACTCTTTGCAGTATTGTCTGCATGTAATGATGATGATACTTTTTCGGTATCGCCAGTACATACCTTAACTTTCTCGGCCGATACGATACGACTGGGAACCGTATTTTCCAATGTGTCAACGGCAGCTAAGTCATTTTGGATTTATAATTTTTCGGGTTCAGGTATTCGATGCAGTACCGTTCGCTTAGAACGGGGTAATCAGTCAGGATTTCGTGTAAATGTAGACGGAGTGTACTTAGGGAAAGCAACGGGGTATCAAGCGAATGACATAGAAATACGTGATAAAGATAGCGTGCGGGTGTTCGTGGAGCTCACCTCGGCGTATAACTATAAGGATACCCCACAGAAAATAGAAGATAATCTCATACTGACTCTTGAGAGTAGGAAGGTGCAGAAAGTGAATCTAAATGCCTATTCTTGGGACGCAATAATGCTGCGCTCACTCAGAGTGAAACGAGATACTACTATCATTGGTAGCAAACCAATTATCGTGTATGGAGGTATTATTGTAGACAGTACAGCTACTTTGCGGATAGGGGCAGGTACTACGCTCTTTTTTCATTATGATGCAGGTATTGATGTATATGGTAGATTTATCGCAGAAGGGAGTTCAACTGAGAATGTTGTATTGCGGGGTGATAGGCTTGATCATATGTTTAATTATCTACCTTACGACAATGTAAGTGGACAGTGGCAGGGTATCAGACTACATACATCTTCATATAATAATATCATGAATTATACTGACATACATAATACGTTTGACGGGGTGGTGGCAGACTCGTCTGATGCCGTACGTACAAAATTGACACTCAATGCCAGCACAATCCATAATTGTCAAGGATATGGGCTGATGAGCATAAATTCTAAAATGGTCTTGAATAATTCACAGCTGACTAATGCGCTGAAAGATTGCATTTTCTTTGATGGCGGATTGGCCATTCTGAATGGTTGTACTGTAGGACAGTTTTATCCTTTCGATTCTAAACGGGGAGTTGCTTTCCGGTTTAGTAGTGTCAGACCACAGTCTGTGCTCTCCTGTAGCAATACACTGATAACTGGCTATGCCAAGGATGAACTATCCATTTTGCGTAAGAATCGTGAATCAGTCGCAGACTTCCACTTTGATCACTGCATCATACGGACACCAAAGTGGACAACTACTGATAGTGCGAGGTTTGTGCGGGTGGAATATGAGAATGTGAAAGATACAATGAAGTACGGAAAGAAACATTTTGTAAAGATTGATACCGAAAAATTGTGTTACGACTTTCAATTGGCAGATGTGTCTCCTGCTATCAATAAGGCTTCATCATCTACGTCTTTGCCTACTGATAGAAATGGTATGACACGTGATGCTAAACCAGATATCGGCGCATTTGAATATATTAAAAGAATAAATGAAAATGAAGACTATTAAGTTAGAAGCCAATGTCCAAATATGTGATTTCGATGAGTTTTCAGTAAAAGATCAGGAACTTTTGACTGAGGCTATCCATGCTACAAATAACTCTTATGCTAACTATAGCAATTTTTATGTAGGTGCTGCCCTGCGATTGGATAGTGGTAAAATAGTAATTGGCGCCAACCAGGAAAATGCTGCATTTCCATCTGGACTCTGTGCTGAGCGTACCGCTATATTTGCAGCACAGGCCAATTATCCTGATCATCCTATACAAACTTTGGCCGTTGCTGCAAAAAATAACAATGGATTGTTGAAGCAACCTGTAACACCATGCGGAGCATGCCGACAGGTCATATTGGAAATAGAAGAGCGGTACAAGAGTCCGATTCGTCTCTTGCTCTATGGAACCGAAGGAGTATATTGTGTAAGTAGTGTGAAAGATTTACTTCCACTGTCATTTGTGGACGAGAATATGCGATAGTGATAAAAGAGTAAAAAAATCTTTAAAGTCACTTGCTGTATTCAATAAAGTAATCATTTCAAAAGGGTGTCAGTCATGTATGAAAGTAAAGAGAGTGGAAGTAGCTCTGTTTAATCAGAGATTTTTATATGCATGTTATAATTGCTGCATGTCATTTGGTCAAAAGTTCAATTTACGTTGTAATATTTTACTGAGTGCCTGCATGTGACGAGTTTGCTTTGTGATGTCTTCACGTACGACATTTATCTCGTTAAAAAGTTCAGATGCAGCACTTTGGAAGATATTCGGTTTCCGTAAGTTTTTATCCGCATCAGGATTGACAATAATTTTTATTCCTTTTTCTTGTAATTTCACATTAATGTCTTCACCGCTCATAACGGGATCGCCATCATAGTGTATCACTCCGGGCTTACTTCTGTGAACATGAAGCGTCTTACATTTAAAAGTCTTGATTTTAGAGTTTTTGTTAAGCGTTTTGTTGAACATATCAATGCTGATCTGCGGTGCGTCAAGTATGTCGAATGGTTCCATGATAATGACATCCATTAATCCATCGCTCATGGATGCCTGTGGAGCGATATAAGCGTTATTGCCATATTGCGATGCATTGGCACACGATATAAGGAAAGCCTTATATCGTGTGGTGCCGTTCTTGTCTTGTATCTCATAGGTTTCTGGTTTGTATTTCAACCCCTCGCGCAATACATTTTCCATATATGATATCGGTCCACGCTTTCCGGATTCTGCAAACTTCATGCTAACGAACGCATCAAAGCCCATGCCACAGGTGCAGAAAAACGGGTGCTCGTTGATGATGCCGTAATCGAGTTGGTGGATTTCGCAGGCGTTGATAATTTCGATGGCCTTTCTAATATTCATTGGGAGGAGCAGATGGCGTGCTAAACCGTTGCCAGAGCCACAAGGTATGATACCAAGTGCAGTATTGGAATGTACGATGGCACGCGCTACTTCATTGACAGTACCGTCTCCACCCACCGCTACCACTACATTGACGCCCCGTTCTTTGGCTTCAGTAGCGATCTTCGATGCATGCCCTGCATACTCTGTAGGCTTTATCTCGTAATCGAATAAGTTTTTGTTGATTGTTTTGTCAATCAGTTTTGGTATACCTGCCTTATTGTTTGTACCAGATATGGGGTTTAAAATGAAGACAATTCTCCTTTTCATAATTAGCTTCTAAATCCATATATTCTTCGTTTAGCAAAGGTAATTATTTTAGTTTGAATATCCCTTTTTAATAAATAAAAAAACACTAAAAGCATGATTTCTTCATGAAAAAATGATGTATAAAGTTTTTTTTTTGTAACTTTGCGCACTAAAATATACAAAGTGTTTATCCACCTATTAAATAAAATGGGACAATTACAAGAAAGATATAAGGATTATCGTGAGCCTCAGAAGTATATGGATGCTGGAGTATACCCCTATTTCCGTGCCATTACGAGCAAACAAGGAACAGAAGTAGATATGGCGGGGCATAAAGTTCTGATGTTCGGTTCCAATGCTTACACTGGTCTTACCGGTGATGAACGAGTAATCAAAGCGGCTCAAAATGCACTTGAAAAATACGGTTCGGGGTGTGCAGGAAGTCGCTTTCTCAATGGAACTTTGGATATTCATGTACAATTGGAAAAAGAACTCGCAGAGTTTGAATATAAAGATGATGCATTGTGTTTTTCTACCGGTTTCTCTGTAAATCAAGGTGTAATAGCGCAAGTTGTCGGAAGAAATGATTATGTGATTTGTGACGATCGTGACCATGCAAGTATCGTTGATGGACGTCGTTTGTCATTTGCAACACAGTTACATTATAAACATAACGATATGGAAGACTTGGAGCGTGTGCTTCAGAGACTTCCTTATGAAGCTATTAAACTTATCATTGTAGATGGTGTGTTTTCCATGGAAGGCGATTTAGCCAAATTACCAGAAATAGTTGCATTGAAACATAAATATAACTGTTCGATAATGGTAGATGAGGCACATGGATTGGGGGTGTTTGGTAAAAACGGTCGGGGGGTATGTGATCATTTCGGTGTGACGGATGATGTGGACTTGATAATGGGTACATTCTCAAAAAGTTTAGCTTCAATCGGTGGCTTTATTGCTGGTGATAAGGATACGATTAATTATTTGCGACACACTTGTCGTACATATATCTTTAGTGCATCTAATACTCCAGCAGCAACGGCTGCCGCTATGGAAGCTTTACATATTCTACAACAGGAGCCTGAGCGTATAAAACATCTTTGGGATGTCACAAAGTATGCCTTAAAACGTTTCCGTGAAGAAAGATTTGAAATTGGGGATACCGAGAGTCCTATTATCCCTCTATATGTACGCGATATAGATAAGACGTTTTATGTAACGAAGTTAGCTTTCGATGCAGGTGTATTTATCAATCCGGTTATACCGCCTGCATGTGCCCCACAGGATACATTGGTACGTTTTGCTTTGATGGCAACTCATACGGAAGAGGAAGTTGAACGTGGCGTTCAGGCCTTGAAAAAGATTTTCGTACAGGAAGGGATTATTAAGTAAAGTTTTTATCGGTATATGGCGGATAGTATAACGCTATAAAATAAAGGATTATAAAATAGTAAGTTTAAAATTTGCAAAACCCAAGTAAATTGTATACTTTTGTATGCATAAAATAAAGTTGGAGAAATACCGATTAATCTTATCGGGGTGTAGCGCAGCCCGGTAGCGCTCCTGGTTTGGGACCAGGCGGTCGCAGGTTCGAATCCTGTCGCCCCGACAATGAGAGGATACTCTATATACGGATATCCTCTCATTTTTTATTATATATTTAATGATCAGTACCAAAAGTTCATATTAAAATTTTTTCTTACTGAAAAGTAGGCTATGTATAATTATAATTAGCTTTGTTCTTATGAGAGGAAGTAAATAATATTTCAGCGTGATTTTGTTAATATTTATAAATAAAATAGGCTGGTAATTCATGGTAAAGAGAGGTGAAGACATTATTATAGGTTCATTTTGAAGAAGAAAATATGTGAAAGCATGTCTTAAATTTATAGAGGTAATGTTCTTGCCAAACGGGATGAGCCCTATATTAGAAAATGGGATACGGAGTTATAGTATCAAAAATAGTAGTATCTATGATTAAGGGGGGTACTTGAATGAATTTCTTAGGAGAAATTTGATTGTGTTAATCCTGCTTATATATAGAAATATAAGGCTGTCTTTATTTGTATACCGATAGGTTGATAAAAATATATCTTATGGTTTACAATGACATAAAAAATAAAAAGAAATATTTGGTACATTAAAAAAA
>CAUUQE010000127.1:0-7085 GCA_963547065.1 uncultured Prevotella sp.
GGGCTTGATATTCCCATCATGATAGGCGGGGCTACAACCTCGCAATTGCATGTGGCATTGAAAATTGCCCCTGTATATGGTGGCCCTGTGGTGTGGATGAAAGATGCATCGCAGAATGCTTTAGTGGCGGCAAAGCTGCTGAATAAGGCGGAAGAACCGACGTATGCTAATTCTCTGAATAAGAAGTATGCCAAATTGCGCGAAGGTTATCGGCTGGAGCAGCAACAACTTGTTTCGATAGATGAGGCACGGAAAAATAAATTAAATTTGTTTGAATCTTGATTTTATTTCTTTATGTATGGATTTTTCTTACTAAGAGATGGTGAATAAAATGTGAAATAATATTTTGTGAAATATATAATTTACACTACTTTTGTAGAGTTTTAGTAATTTTGAAATGAAGTTTAAAAATAGAAAACGGTGGCATTGCTTACCTGGTCAACCGATAACGGAACTCGATAAGCAAGTAATGTATTGGGAGGATAAAGGTAAGGAAGTGCCTACGCGTGAATTGATAAAAACACCCGAACAAATAGAAGGTATACGAAAGAGTGGGGTTGTTAATACAGGAGTGCTTGACGAAGTTGCAAAACAGATACATGCTGGAATGAATACACTTGAAATAGATAAAATCTGTTATGATTATTGCACTGGGCACGATGCTATTCCTGCATGCTTGAATTACGAAGGTTTTCCCAAAAGTGTATGTACAAGTATCAATGAAGTTGTATGTCATGGGATACCTAAAGAAGAAGATGTTTTGCAGGAAGGAGATATTGTAAATGTAGATTTCACTACAATATTGGATGGATATTATGCAGATGCATCCCGTATGTTCATTATAGGGAAAACTACTCCTGAAAAAGAACAGCTTGTAAGGGTTGCCAAAGAATGTTTGGAAGTAGGTGCTGAGGCAGCTAAGCCATTTGGGTTTGTTGGTGATATCGGGCATGCTATTCAGAAACATGCAGAAAAATATCATTATGGTGTTGTACGTGATTTGTGTGGTCATGGAGTTGGTTTTGATTTTCATGAACAACCGGATGTGGTACATTACGGACATCGTGGAACGGGCATGTTGCTTGTTCCCGGCATGGTGTTCACGATAGAACCGATGATCAATATGGGTACATGGAAAGTATTTATAGATGCAGATGATAGATATGGGTGGGAAGTTATTACGAGAGATGAACTGCCTTCGGCACAATGGGAGCACACCTTTGTGATGACAGAGCATGGAGTTGAAATCTTGACATATTAAATGGAAACGAATAATATTTATATATTAGGTATAGAAAGTAGTTGTGATGATACTTCTGCGGCAGTGCTTAGAAACGATGTTCTATTGAGTAATGTAACGGCTTCACAAGAAGTACATAAGGCATATGGAGGAGTTGTTCCAGAGCTTGCTTCGAGGGCACATCAACAGAATGTAGTTCCTGTAGTTGATCAGGCAATAAAGAAAGCCGGTATCACCAAAGAACAACTATCGGCTATCGCTTTTACACGTGGTCCTGGATTAATGGGTTCACTGCTTGTGGGAGTTAGTTTTGCCAAAGGTTTGGCTCGTTCATTGGAAATTCCTTTGATAGATATCAACCATTTACAAGGACATGTTATGGCTCATTTTATTAAGGAAAGTGATAATGATTATCATCAGCCACCCTTTCCTTTTCTTTGTCTTTTAGTAAGTGGAGGTAATTCGCAGATTGTAAAGGTGAATGCTTATAATGATATGGAGGTGCTCGGGCAGACTATTGATGATGCTGCAGGGGAAGCTATTGATAAATGTTCGAAAGTAATGGGGCTAGGCTATCCCGGAGGTCCAATTATTGATAAACTGGCGCGTCAAGGTAATCCGCATGCTTATCAGTTTTCTGAACCTAATATCTCCGGAATGGATTATAGTTTCTCCGGTTTAAAAACGTCTTTTTTGTATAACTTGAGAAAATGGATTGAAAAAGAGACCGATTTCATCGAGAAACATAAGACGGACATAGCAGCAAGTCTCGAACTTACGATTATAGATATATTAATGAAAAAATTGCGTATGGCTGTTGAGAAAACAAAAATTACGCATGTAGCTATTGCAGGCGGTGTTTCTGCTAATAATGGTTTGCGAAATGCTTTTCGTGAACATGCAGAGAGATATGGCTGGACTATTTATATACCTAAGTTTAGCTATACTACGGATAATGCAGCAATGATTGGGATAACTGGATATTATAAATATATGGATCATGATTTCTGTAGCATAGATAAACCTGCTTTCAGCAAAGTAACATTCAAATAGTGTAACAGTTCTTCCTTGACTTTATTCGTATAAGCAAAAAACCACCTCTAAAATAATTGGAAGTTCCAAGAATAGCAATGATAGCCGGAATCGTAGAAAAGAATTATTATCAGCGTGACTTCTGTCTTCGGCATCGTGGAATCACGATGATACTTTCTTTTCTTAACTGAATTTAGCGTGTATTTATATTTCTCGTCATGCGCATATTCACGTATGTCAATACTGGTAGAAACGGCAAGCGTCACTCTCTTTCTGCCTACTTTATAACCGCTCTTGCTTCCGTAAGCCCAGCCATAGGTGAGCATTTCACTCCACCACTTTTTAAGCAGTGACGAAGTGTATCAAGTATTGCATATATTCCTGCTTATTGTAGATATGGAAAAAGGATATTGGACACGGATTTCCGTAATTGAGATTGGTCTGTATTTTTCGAGCAGAGTTCTCAACAACTCGTAGCAGGATATACAAGGAAGGCCGTAATTATTATATTATTTAGAGGGTATTGGAACAGTATATTGATACTTTCTATGGCTATTGATGAATAAGATTAAAATCCTTTGAGAGATTTTTCTATCTGAAAAAGAAAATCATTCGATAGGAAGTTTTTCTAAGAATTTATCATTCAAATATTTTGCAGTTCATTCAAAAATATCTACCTTTGCACTTGTAAAGAGGCAGGTGTAAACGATCATTAATTGTTCAAAGGTTTTTTGGGGGTGATATTATTCAGCTGGTCGAATTCTACATCTCTGTTACATCTGTTGCAAAAAGAAATTGCAGAAAATAAATTAATTGATTTACCAGTGATACCGGAGAAGAGTTTTGTAAATTCTTACACATTCTCTATAAGGAATATAAATAATACTTTCTGTGTTGGTCGGTTCATCTAACGGTTAGGATACAAGATTCTCAATCTTGGCATACGAGTTCGATTCTCGTACCGACTACCAAAAATAAGATATTTTGTCAACAGTTCTGCTGTTGGCATTTATTTTTTATAAAAGGCTTTCCTATCTTTTAGTTATTAGGTTCTGTTTATTTCGTTTTTTTTCTTAAATTTGCAGATATAACTATATTATCTGATATGGAAAATAATTCTAATTTAGATTTGTTTCATAAAGGTCTTAAAGTGCAGACTGGCAATAGTGCTATGGAGAATAGATACCGTCCGATAACAGTGTATAAAGCGAGTGCAGGTACTGGAAAAACTTTTATTTTGGCAACACGATATATAAAACTACTTATCGACAATCCAGATAGTTTTCGTAATATTTTGGCCGTTACTTTTACAAACAAGGCCACGGAAGAAATGAAGATGCGTATACTAAGTCAGTTGTACGGAATAGCTCATCATCTTCCTGATTCCGAGGAATATTTGAACAAGGTGATAGAAATGACGGGAGCAACCGAGGAATATATTGCTTCTCAAGCTAAGGTGGCTCTATCCAATCTGGTTCATAATTATAGCTATTTTAGGGTGGAGACTATCGATACTTTCTTTCAAAGTATCTTACGGAATCTTGCTCGAGAACTCGATCTTACTGCAAATTTGCGCATTGAACTGAACGATCGTCAGATAGAGCAGCAGGCAGTAGATACGTTGATAGAAGAACTTGTGCCGACAAGTAAGGAACTCGGATGGATCATGAGTTATATTCGGGAGAATATATCCGATGACAAGAATTGGAATATAATCGGTCTTTTGAAAAGGTTCGGCGAGAATATTTTCAAGGATTTTTATAGGCAAAACGAGAGTAAACTAACCGAAAAACTTAAACAGAAAAGGTTTTTCAAGGAATATACTGATAAATTGCGTGCAGTAAGAAACAAGGCTAAAGATAATCTGTTGGCAATTGCCGAGACATTTTTCGATATATTGTTTGCCAATAGTTTTGATATTACCGATTTCAATTATGGCAAGTCGGGTGTATGCGGATATTTTATAAAGTTACGAAATGGTGTGTTCGAGGATAGCGAATTGCTGAAAACTCGTGTAACAGATGCTCTTGAAGAGCCGATGAATTGGGTAAAAAAAGAAGATAGATTTCAGGGATCGTTATTGCTTGACTTGGTTCAATCGGAATTGTTGCCACTGCTTTTGGATGCTGAACGCATACGTCCGAAGCAACTTACGCTTTATAAATCGGCAGATATTACATTGAAACATTTAAATCAGTTACGTTTGTTAAGCAGTATTGAGGCGAAAGTAAGACAGATGAATACCGATTCTAACCGCTTTTTGTTAAGCGATACGCAGGCATTGTTATCATCTTTGATAGATAAAAGCGACTCTCCTTTTATCTATGAAAAGATCGGTACGCAGCTACACCATGTAATGATAGACGAATTTCAGGATACAAGTACCATACAATGGCGCAACTTCAAGGTGCTATTGGATGAGAGCATGAATCATGAAGATACCGAGAATTTGATTGTTGGAGATGTAAAGCAGAGTATTTATCGATGGCGATCGGGCGATTGGCGTCTACTAAATGATATTGAAAAAGAGTTTCCTACGGCAGATACAAGTACGATGATCGAGAGATTGGACGTGAATTATCGTTCGGAAGCCAATGTGGTTAAATTTAATAATGCCTTTTTTAAAGCTGCTGCAGATTGGGAGTATCAGAAGGTGGCAGAAAATAATGCTGCGGAAGCCGGGCAGTTGAACAGGGCTTATGCCGATGTGGAGCAAAAACTTCCGGCAGGTAAACCGGTGAAGGGTTATGTGCATATCGAACTTTTACCGCAAAAGGACTATCACAATAACATGATGATACGTTTGAAAGAGACCGTGGAAGAATTGATAGAACACCATGTTCCATTGAATAAGATAGCCATTATCATACGCTCCAATGGTACTATACAAGAGGTAGCTGACTATTTTATGTGCGAGATGCCCAATATACGTTTCGTTTCCGATGAAGCTTTCCGTTTGGATGCTTCGCTTGCCGTAAATATAATTATGGATGCCTTGCGTGTATTGATGCATCCTAACAATCGGTTAGCTATAGCCAATCTTGCCAAAGCTTACTGTAAAATTACTTCCGGTTCTATGTATTCGGAGAGTACGATGATTGGGGGTAGGGAAGATATGATAGCATTGTTGCCCAAAGATTTCTCAAATTATACCGACAGTTTGGTGCGTCTACCACTCAGAGATTTGGTAGAAAGACTCTATATCATATTCAATCTCGGTTCATTGCAATATGAAGATGCATATTTATGTTCGTTCTATGATCAGCTGAATTCATATATTAGTGACAATATCTCGAATATTGATTCATTTATAGACTATTGGGATGAAACTATTCACAGTAAGACCATTGCAGGAGACGAGATAGATGGAATTAGGCTGATCACTATTCATAAGAGTAAAGGATTGGAGTTTGAGCATGTTATCATGCCCTTCTGTGATTGGCAATTGGAAAAGGTATCTACGATTTGGTGCAAGCCTACCGTGGCCCCTTTCGATGAATTGCCGCTTGTGCCGATAGACTTTGCCGCGAAACAAATGCGAAATACCATTTATGAACAGGATTACCTGCATGAACATTTGCAGAATGTAGTCGATAATCTGAACCTGCTTTATGTTGCTTTTACGCGTGCCAAATGTTCTTTACAGGTGTTTGGAAAGCGGGGAAAGAGCGGTATCAGAACAGAGTTGATAGAGACATGTCTGCCCGTAGTGACTGATACGTTGGAGGGATGTATATTGGTTGGTGATATTGAAAACACCGAAGAAATCGTGAGTTGGAAGTACGGATCATTGGAAAATTATTCACAGAACGATAGAAAAACAGATATCTCGCGTAATGTATTTAAGCAACCGATAAGTGCAGAGAGTATTGATATCGTATCTTTTGATATGGATGTAGAATTCCGACAGAGCAACAAAAGTCATAATTTTATAGAAAATATGGAAGACGAAGAGAAGACTTTGTCCGATTATATCAAGATTGGAAGTGTTTTGCATAATGTGCTTTCCAATATCAGAACTACAGCAGATATCGATTCGGCGCTGACGGAATTGAAGAATGATGGTGTGCTTTACGATCATAACCTTACACAGGAGAAATTAATTACTATGTTGAGGGAGCGACTTGAGGATAAGCGTGTGGCAGATTGGTTCTCCGATCGATGGACGATATTTAATGAATGTTCGATCGTACATCTTGATGGAAGCAATGATAGGGTAGTGGAACACCGTCCCGATAGGGTGTTGACGGATGGTAAAAAGATGATAGTCATCGACTTTAAGTTTGCTGCACAGCGAGAAGAGCACCATGTTCAAGTAAGACAATATATGGCATTGCTTCGCAATATGGGGTATCAGAATGTGTCGGGATATCTATGGTATGTGTATAGTAATATAATAAGCGAAGTGAGATGAAAGCATTTTTAGAATATGTGGCAGAGGACATCATTCGTAAATACGGCACAAACCTGTCGAAGATAGTTGTAGTTTTTCCGAACAAACGTGCCTCGCTTTTCATGAATGAATATTTGGTCCGTGTGGCCGGAAAGCCTATTTGGGCCCCGACATACATCACTATAAGTGAATTATTCAGGCGACATTCTAAATTTGTGGAAGGTGATCAAATCAAGTTGATATGCGATTTGTATAAAATATTCTCAGCTTGTACTAAAATCGACGAGACATTGGATCATTTTTATGGATGGGGACAATTGCTATTGGCCGATTTTGATGATTTGGATAAGAATATGGCAGACGTTCATCAGGTGTTCGCTAATTTGAAGAATATTCATGAGTTTGACGATGTTTCTTACC
>CAUUQE010000128.1:0-7013 GCA_963547065.1 uncultured Prevotella sp.
TCGGCTTTAGAAGCGTAATCCCATGCATGGTAGGTCTTTTCAGTGCCGTTGAAGGTGATGAACTTTACCACAATATTATCGTTGAAATAGCCTCCTTGTAGGAAATAAGAGTTCAAACGTGTCGACGCTCTGTCTATATAACCGTCGCTACCGATATTGGATAGTCGTCCTTGAAAGCTCCAATGACCGGCCAAGAGACCTGTACCGAAGCGGAAAGTTTCCTTGTGCGTGCCGTACATACCGGCCGAAAGGTCGATGCTTCCGAATGGTTTAATGCCGATATTCTCGGTCTGCATGTTGATTGTAGCACCGAAAGCGCCGGCTCCGTTAGTAGATGTACCCACGCCACGTTGTATCTGCACGTTTTCTACATTGGACATATAATCGCCCATGTTTACCCAGAAGACGGCCGAACTCTCCGCATCATTCATCGGAATACCGTTGGTTGTGACATTTATGCGCGTAGGATCGGTGCCACGGATGCGCATTCCAGTGTAGCCGATGCCCATACCTGCGTCTGACGAAACGACAACCGACGGCATCATCTCCAACAGCTGCGGAATGTCTTTACCGTGATTAACGGCCTCGATCTGCCGTTTGTTCAGGTCTGAATAGGCCATCGGCGTCTTTTTGTCGGCCCGTGTGGCCACCACTTGCACGTTCTGTAATTCATACGCCTTTAGCGTATCGATCTTTTCGGTCTTAGGATTGGCCGCGTTAGCCGTTGCAACACACACAAGTATTGTAATCGTTAATGCACTCTTGTTCATAAATACCTTAATTTAAATGAATAAATAAAAGGGGGAAAGGAGCATGAACTTGGGGTTCAATGCTTGAGGTTCGTTTTTCACACACTGTGTGCCTGCCTACGCCGGCATTACCCGGATCAGGTCATAGGGTTTGATCTCAGCCACGAAATATCGCAGCACCCCTTAACTTACCTTTTGCAAGTCGGATGCAAAGATAAAGCGTTTTCTTGAAGAAACAAAATAAAACTTAATTTATTTTCTTTGTGTTTTCTTGGGCTCGACGGGGCGGAAATAATCCTTAATCTCATCTTCCATCGTCGTTGTATCGGCCTCCTTGGGCTTTCGTCCGGGCATATAGAGCATGATAGTGAACTGATTATCGGTGCTCAACGGCATAACTGTTCCATCAAAAAACTTGGCATATTTGTAAGTTGCGGGCACTCTGACGATCTTGATACCATGCTTTTCCAAGCATTCCCAAGATATCTCTGAGTAATACATCCCATCATCTTGCGCCGTATAGAACCCGTCTTTGTCTTCTGCAGCCTGCTCCATAGAGTCTGCTTCTGCCTCTGAAATAAGGAAATATAATGCACATTTGCGGTTCGGAACCACGAAAGTGCCCTTACGCCTCTGCATTTTCTGAGCGGAAACTGCTGCGAATACGAATATTATCAGCAGCAGAACAATGAGACGAAATGCGCTTCTGCAGTTACGCTTCAGAGTGTTCAATATGTTTTTCTCCACTGTCTTTCGTTTTCGGTGTACGAATGTTGGGAGCAAAATTAACGTTTTTTCGTGAGACGGGTATTGCTTTTTATGATTATTTTTTCATAAGATAAACGGTATTCAGTAGTCAGAAAGTAAATTCTCCTTGCGCTCATTTGCGCCATCTTTGCCGAAAATGTGGCGAATAGGTGTGCCGTTTATGTTAGACAGGTATGCCGTCTAAGCTGCTTAGATGTACCATCTGTCGGTGATAGACGGCACGTATTATGGAAGCACGATAGACACCTGCTTGCGGTAAACAATAAATATTGATGTTTGCAGAAGTTATAATAAAATGCTAACTTTGCATGAAGTTTTTATTTCTTCTCTTGAACTGGAGAAGATAAAGGCGGAGGTAATACTCTCGTCTGCAGGAGATAATCACTATACAATCTTCATCTTCTCTTGCGTTTACGAAAGAGAGGTTTGAGGAGATGTACGAATCAGTAAACATGCCTATATAATGCACAATCATATAATACAGGCCCACGCGGCCATACTCTCGGCAAACGTCATCTTCGGACTGGGCGTGCCGGTTACTAAGATGCTGCTCGACGATTGGGTATCGCCCATGGCTTATATGGCTACACGCTGCATCGGGGCGGCCTTGATATTCTGGCTAATCAGTTTGCTTCTCCCTCGAGAGAGGGTAGAGCGTAAAGATCTGCTCGTTATCATGGTCGGTGGACTGTGCGGTTTCGTAGTTTCGCAAACGCTTACGGCATGGGCATTGACTTATACCACGCCCGTTTATTTCTCGCTCATTGCCACGCTGACACCCGTAGCTACCATGCTCATGGCGGTGATATTCTTGAATGAAGGCATCGATCGTATTAAAACAATCGGCGTGTTTGTAGGTATTGCAGGCGCCATTCTTATGGTAATTGTGGGATGGCAGGGCGGTTCAGGACGTAACGACGTGCTGGGTATCGCGCTTACTGTGCTCAGTTTGCTCACATGGGTGGTGTATCTCATCATCACGCGCAAGGTGTCGCAGAAGTATAGCGCCGTAACGCAGATGAAATGGGTGTTCCTCGTATCGACCGTGGCCGTGCTTCCCTTTGTGTGGAAAGAGTTGCCCTTGCAGCCTCTTTACATGGGTAATTACGGGGCGGAAGGCCTTTCGGGCGTGCTGGGCATGGCGTTTATCGTGGTATTTGCTACGGTGTTGGGCTATTTCACCATTCCCTTTGCTATGAAATATCTGCGTGCCACGACCGTGAGCGTATATACCAACCTGCAGCCTGTGGTGGCTTCGGTGGTGGCGTTTGCCGTAGGTCAGGATGCTCTTACGTGGGACAAGCCCGTGGCAGCGGCGCTTGTATTGCTGAGCGCCTATATGGTTACTAAGTCTGCCGATGGCAGATAAATGTTTCTGAAGTAATTATGATAGTTATTAGAAATCGCATATTACCCCCGAAGGGTTACGATGCTATCAATCTGGCGGGTGTGATTTTCTGTCGTAGAAATGCTGTTTTAACTGACGATATGTTACGTCATGAGCGTATACACACGGTACAGATGGCTGAAATGGGTTTCGTGGGTTTTTACTTGTGGTATGTTGTGGAGTGGCTCATCAGACTGCCTATGCGTGGTAGGGCTTATTCGAATATCTCGTTGGAGCGTGAGGCGTATGCTTATATGCATGAATGTGATTATTTAAGACGGCGAAACCATTATGCGTGGACCAAATTTTTGCGATGGCGCGATGGACGATATGAACACGGAAAACAGTAGAAACAATGATGATGCAAACGGCAGAAAAGACCGGAAGAATAGCTGAAATAGACTTCGTGAAGTGTGTGCTGATCGTATTGATGATAGCCTTTCACTTGGTTTTCATCGGCGACAGCTATCCTTATGCCAAGCAAATGGTCTACACTTTTCATATGCCCGGTTTCCTTGTTATATCGGGTTATCTGCTCAATGTGGGCAAACCGTGGCGCAAGTTCCTGCATGCCATGCTGTGGATATTCATTCCCTATGCGGTGATGGAGAGCGGTTATACGGCGATGGCAGCGGTGTTGCCCATTCGTGAACATATCGATTTGCTCACTTTTTCTTTATATATGGATAAAGTGTTGCTTCATCCTTTGGGGCCGTATTGGTATTTGCATACGCTTTTGTTGTGCAGCACGGTATATTATGGGGTGGCGCACTGCAGACACATCGGGCCGGTCTTGTGCCTTGTGGTGGTGGCTGTATTGTATATGCTGCTGTGGTATATTGGAATTGTCTCGCTGCCCTGTGCACTATATTTCCTCGGCGGAGCGGCGGTAAGGCTGGGTGGAGTGCGGTTTACGCGTTTCTTTTGGCCGTTGTTGTGGGCGCTTCTGCCCATGACAGTACTGGCATTTTTCCCTGTTAATATGGATAAAAGTTCGGTTGGGGGCGTGATTTTTGTTTACCTATCCGTGTGTTCTATCCTTGGTATTTATCACATTTTACAGCAATGGGGTGCACGGCTGTTACCGCTGATGCTTTTCGTTGGACGGAACACCCTGCTGCTGTTGCTCTTTTCACCTGTGTTTACGGTCTTGGCAAAGCTATGGCAACCTATGCTTGTTGGCATCGACCGTTCGGGCATGGTGTTCCTTGTAGTGTCGGTAACTGTGGCTGTTGCGGGCAGCATAGCGATAGGGTGGGTGCTGGACATACTGCATCTGTCGCGTTTTCTCTTCGGGAAAAGGCAGGTTGTAGGCTGATGTTACGGTTTGTAAACAATAATGCCGATGCCCTTTGACGGTATGTTTCGGAGCATCGGCATCATGATGTTATGGAGACGGGCAAGATTTCTTCTTCGGTTTTATTCGAAGTTCAGTTCGCCGAAGAAGTCGGGACGATGGAAATCGGGCTTGGGTATGTCGATGGCATTCCATGAGAGGAAGTGCGGTGTTTGCAGTTTGTCGCCACATTTGTAGAAGTTTCCGCGCACGCTGTGTCCGCTTAATGTGTCTATCCGATGGCGGAAAAAGGCCGAAAGAGGTACTATCAACGCCAGTTGCCAAGCGTATTTGCCCGTCTTTTCCTCGAAAGGCGTACGCCCTAAAGACGACCAACGGTCTACCTGCATAAGTACTTCGGCAGGCGCCAGAATCCGTCCTTCGCGCGTAGGGCCACTGCCTATGAGCAACGTTCCGGTGCAGTTGCACTCGATGTTGTAATAGATATCATCGCCGGCCGGCCGAGAGAAGAACTCACAACATGTGTCTTCCCACACATGACCGTTATCATGAGGCGCCACGGCACGCACACTGTCCTCCTTGACACTGTATTCTATGAGGATAGTATCGCCCGTATGGGCTATGCGGAAGTTTACTTCGGGGGCATAAGGGTAGGCCTCCGGCCAGTTCACTTGGTCGATGGCATGGCGCTCGATTCCTGCTTTATCGAACAAAGCAAGAATGTCTACCGCCGATGCAGGGTGCTCCTGCAGGCGTTTTACACAAAGTTTTTTCATTAGTCTTTATAGTTTTCGGATGATTGAGTTCATCTCCTCGGTGTGGTGCAGTACGTCGTTGAAGAGGCAAAGCTGGTTCTTCGCCCGCACGAGGTTATGCTCCTTGTACTTGGTTTTATAGTACACGTCGCCATTCAGGTAGTCGGTCAGGAAACGCACGCATTGCATGTACGGAAACAAGGCCGTCGCATAAGGCAGGTTATCGCGCTCGACCGACGTAAGAAAACTGTGTGAACCTTCGATGTAGCCACGTGTGAAAGCGGTGAAAATCTGCATATCGAACGATACTTTCTGCAAGTCTTGTTCGTCTTCGGCAGCCGTATTGGCGCCCGTACGCAAGAAGTCTCCATAGTCTGAAAACACGAAAGATGGCATCACGGTGTCCAAGTCGATCACGCAAAGCACATGACCTTCTTTGTCGAACATCATATTGTTGACCTTCGTGTCGCAATGACAAATGCGCTTAGGCAATATGCCTTCGCGGTACATTCGTTCCGCCTTACACATTTCGTAGGCATGTTTCTGTAACTCGTCTATCATGCTTTGTACCTCTTTCACACGCCCTGCAGTGTCCGTATCGATGGCATTTTGAAACTGTAGGTTGCGCAACTCCATGTTGTGGAAATCGGGTATGGTCTCGCCGATTGTGTCGGGTATGTCGACAAGCAGTGCCTCGAAATTGGCGAAAGACTTGCCTGCATGGTAAGAATACTCTGGGGTTACAGCCTCATAAGTTACTGCATCTGGGATGAAGACGGCTATTCTCCAATAATTATCCGCCTTGTCTTTCCAATACGTTTTGCCGTTTTCGGCAGGGATAAAACGTAGCACTTTACGTTCTATACCGGTCTCTTTACGCTCTTCCAATTTGTGTCTGATGTGGCTTGTCACTGCCTCTATGTTGTGTTGAAGCAGGTCTACATCGCAGAACACCTTATTGTTAATACGCTGAAGCACATAGTCGGGGCGGTCTGTTTCTTTCGTCTTTATTTTGAAAGTATCGTTGATAAGCCCGTTGCCGAGTGCGGAAATAGTGTCTACACTTCCCTTTATCGAGAAGTGAGACACTACTTTGTACAGTTGTTCCGTATCCATATGTTAGAGTGGCTTATATTCTTTGAATGCTTCCATGGCTTCATAGCAGGCCAATCCCAAACGGTCGTAAAGCGCAGCCGTCGCGTGATTACGGTCTTCGGCACGCTGCCAGAACAAACGTTCGTCGCTTCCAAGGAAAGGAGCACTCTCCATTTGTGACTGATGTTTGAGGATACTGTTGCGCTTAGCACGCAGTTCTTCCGGACTCATTGGTACGCACATTTCTATATTTTCGATCTCCCATTCGGCCCAAGCCCCGCGGTACATCCAAATTCTACAGTCTTTCAACCATGCTTCGCCGGCCTCTTTTTCGAGATCGATCGCGGCAAGTACCGCATCCGTACACTTACGATGTGTGCCGTGGGGATCGGCAAGATCGCCGGCAACATATATCTGATGCGGCTTTACTTTTCGAAGTAGCGCGCGTACGATATTGACATCTTTCTCAGTCATGGGTAGTTTTTCAATGGTACCCGACTCGTAGAAAGGTAAATCAAGGAAGTGTACGCGATCCAAGGGGATATTGTTAAAGGTACAAGCCGTGCGAGCTTCACCGCGTCGAATGAGGCCCTTAATAGTCAGGATGTCGCGGGTATCGAGATCGCCCTCTTTCTTTTTCATGAGAAATTGCTTGATCTCTTTATATTTGTTGCGGATGGTTTCGTCTTTATCGTTATCGAAAAGCTGGTTGAAACCGTTGATGAAGTGCATGAAGCGCGTTACTTCTTCATCGCCGACAGCAATATTTCCGCTGGTTTCATAGGCAACATGTACTTCGTGACCTTGCTGTACGAGGCGGCGGAGTGTACCACCCATCGAAATTACATCATCGTCGGGATGGGGCGAGAATACGATGACACGCTTGGGATATGGCGTAGCTCTTTCCGGTCTATAGGTATCATCGGCGTTCGGTTTGCCCCCCGGCCAGCCGGTAATAGTAT
>CAUUQE010000129.1:0-7001 GCA_963547065.1 uncultured Prevotella sp.
GATAATATTCTAACTTTAAATATTAGGATATTCAAGTTTGGATCAATAATCTTATTTAAAAAGATCAAGAATAATCTTTTCAAAAGTAAGAATATAACTATAAAGAGGATAATCCCGAAAGTTCTTTCATTAGGCTTTCGGGATTTCTATTTTCATATAACAACTATTCTTTTACCTAGAACACCTTTTCTTTTTCACATAACAGCCTTTCCTCATCAACAATGACAACCTTAAAGCATTAAAGGAGAGCCTTTTCTTAATTTATTTATCATAATCACTATTACTATTAATGTTATACTTATATTTCAATGGTACATATAGTCTAAAAAACATTAAAAGGTAAATTGATTGAAATATATTCATTAAATTTGTAGGATAAGAGTAAACAACTAAAAGCAAAAAGAGTTCTTATTATATACTCAAGAATTAAGCTATTCAAACATGGAAAAAGCACTAACAATTTATAAGGCATCAGCAGGCTCTGGCAAAACATTCACATTAGCTTCAGAATACATTACACTTGTAGTTAAGAATCCCCAGGATTATAGTCGTATACTAGCTGTTACCTTTACCAATAAAGCTACACAAGAAATGAAGATGCGTATTCTTACACAGCTTTATGGTATTGCCCATTCTCTAAAGGAATCACAGCCTTACTTTGAACAAGTCCAAACAAAAACCGATTTACCAGAGATTACTATTCGTGAAAATGCAGCCGAAGCATTATCATTACTTACGCATCATTATAACTACTTCCGTGTATTAACAATTGATACTTTTTTTCAAGCGATTTTACGTAATCTTGCACGTGAGCTTAATCTTACAGCTAACCTGCGCATTGATCTCAATGATACTCAAGTAGAAGCTCAAGCTGTTGATAATCTTGTGAATGACCTTGAGGAAGGAAAAGATGTACTTATATGGATTAGTGACTATATTGATAGAAACATTGAAGATAATCAAGGATGGAACGTAATTGATCAAATTAAAGACTTTGGTAGGAATATATTTCAAGACTTCTATAAGGAAAATAAGGAAGCTCTGGACAAATGCTTTAATAACGAAGGGTTCTTTGATAACTTCATAAAAGATCTTAGAAAAAGACGTAATACCATCGCTAATAAACTGACTAGCATGGCAAAAGAGTTGATGTCAGTAATTAGTAAGGCTAATCTCGATAATCCAGCTTTATTTAATCGTGGTACAAAAGGTATCTATAACTATATCAGCCAATTAACTCAAAATAAACCAACGGGAGATTTAGCCCCGCAGTATGTCCAAACTTGCATTGAAAATGCCGACAAATGGCCTGCAGGTAAGTGTCCAAAGGAAATTAAAACAATTATTATAGATTTAGCTTCAAAGTCCTTATGCAATAATCTTAAATTATTGGAAGAGTATCGTCTGAACAACTGGAAAGAATATCAATCATGTAACCTTACACTAAGACATCTTTCTCAATTACGTTTACTTCATTCTATTTCTGAAGCTGTAGACGAACTAAACAAAGACATGAATAGATTTATGCTAAGTAATACACAATCCTTACTTAGTAATTTAATGAAAGTTAGTGACACCCCTTTTGTCTTTGAAAAGATTGGAGCTTATTTAAAACATATCATGATAGATGAGTTTCAAGATACTAGTACAATACAATGGAACAACTTTAAGAAACTTCTTATCAACTGCATGTCTCAGGGCGATTCTCATAACCTGATTGTTGGTGATGTCAAACAAAGTATTTATCGTTGGAGACAAGGAGACTGGAGACTCTTAAACAACATAGAAAAAGAGTTCTCTACAGAACAATTATCGATTAAACCTTTAAATACCAATTATCGTTCCGAAGAAAATATTATCCTATTCAATAATGCATTCTTTACTCTAGCTATTGAGCAATCTATCAAGGAATTACAACAAGATAATATTGGTAATTGTGAACAACTTACTGAAGCATATAAAGAGATTATTCAGCAACCTAAAAAGAATAATCATAAGGGTTATGTCAGTGTAAAGCTATTTCCCTCTGACAATTACGAAGAAGATGTCTTAAATGAACTAACAAATAACGTACAACAACTACTTGATTTAGGATATAGACAAAAGAGTATCACAATTCTTGTGCGTACTAAAGGGGTGATTCAAGATATAGTTGATACCTTTCAACATCATTTCGGTAGTGCTATCAGTATTGTTTCAGACGAAGCATTCCGCTTAGATGCGTCTCTCGCTGTAAATGTAATTATTCTTGCCCTCCGACTACTAGTACATCCCGATGATAAACTTACAGCAAGTAAGTTGTTAAAGTTGTACCATCAGCAGGTTCTAAAAGATAGTAGCAATAGTAATGAGATATTAGTTCATCCAGGAGACAACATATTTAAGAACTTGCCAAGCATTTATATTGAACAATTCAAGCAATTACCCAATTTATCATTGATAGATTTAGTTGATCAACTCTATGAAATGTTCGGTTTAAAAGAGCTTGAAGGACAAAGTGCTTATGTATGTGCTTTCTATGATACGTTGAATGAATATCTACGTGACAATCCTGCAGATATTGACGATTTCATCGAAGAATGGGAAAAGTCTTTGTCACAGAATACTATACAAAGTGATGAAGTTGATGGTATACGTATTATTACTATACACAAAAGTAAGGGCTTGGAATATGATAATGTTCTAATCCCCTTCTGTGATTGGGAATTAGAAAAGACCACTGGTAATACTATTTGGTGTAATGGTAAGGATAAGGAAGATCCATTCAATCAATTACCTTTAATCCCTATCGACTTCTCTAAGAAAAGTATGATGGGAACTATCTTTGAGGATGACTATAAAGAGGAGCATTTGCAGAATATAGTTGATAACATGAATCTTTTATATGTTGCTTTCACTAGAGCTAGTAAGAATCTCTTTATCTCTGGCAAAAGGATGAAGGATAAAAAACTGAAAGAACTTGAAAGCAACCCCACTAATAGTAATCGCTCACAAATAATACAACTAATAACAGAGTCGCTTAGCTCTAAGTTGGATGGTGCAACACTTTGTGATGGTAAGGAGTCGGAACCATTAGAATTTGAGTTTGGCACATTATGTAATGACGCTGACAATAGTACAAAACCAGTTGATAATCAATTATTAAATAAAAATCCTTTCAGTGAAACTATAGAGTCGAAGCTAATTAAAATAGAAACCTTCCCCCACCCTGCCGAGTTCAGACAAAGTAATAAGAGTGAAGACTTTATTAAAGGTGAAGATGTTGACCCTTCTGACGCTAATCGATATATCAAGGTTGGTAACATCCTCCATCAACTATTTTCTACCATTTTAACGGAGGAAGATATAGAACCACGTTTAAAGGATTTAGAACTGCAAGGTGTTGTTTATAATGATGAAGTAACCTCGACAGAACTTAGGAATAAAATAGCTAATGCTTTAAGAAATGAGAAAGTTAAATCGTGGTTCTCTGATCGATGGGAGTTATTCAATGAATGTACGATAATCGAATATGACAACCAAGATAGCGTTGTTCGCGAACATAGACCTGACCGTGTTATGACCGATGGAAACGAAATAATTATCGTTGATTTCAAATTTGGAAAACCACGCACAGAGTATCATGAGCAAGTAAAACAATATATTGAATTACTTAAACGAATGGGTCATAAGAACATATCTGGTTATTTGTGGTATGTCATGCGTAATGAAGTTGAAGAAGTCAATATTACTCAATAGTGGTATTATTCAGCATTAAAAGTATCGTAACAAATCGTATTTACATCATTCAATCATTCAAAACAAATGAAATCATTTCTCGAACATATAGCAAAAGATTTACTCGATAAATACGGAACTGATTTGGCACATATTGCCGTTATCTTTCCTAACAAACGTGCGTCTTTATTCCTCAATCAAGAACTCGCCCGTCTAGCTGGTAAGCCAATATGGAGTCCCGCTTATATTACAATATCAGATTTCTTCCGTCAACATTCGGAACTAACTGTAGCCGATCCTATCAAAAGTGTTTGCGATTTATATAAGAGCTACATAGAGGTGACAGGTCATGTTGATGAAACTTTGGATCAATTCTACGGCTGGGGACAACTACTATTAGCCGACTTCGATGACATCGATAAAAACATGGCTGATACAAAGATGGTCTTTGCAAATATCAGAGACTTGCATGAGTTAGATGATGTCAGTTATCTTACAAATGAGCAGAAGACTGAATTACGCCGTTTCTTCGCTAATTTCGATGATAACCCAGAGGGTATTCGTGAAAAGTTTATCACACTTTGGGCTAGACTAAAGGACATATATGACAACTTTAAGCAAAGACTTCGTTCACAAGGGCTTGCTTATGAGGGTATGCTATATAGAGATGTAGCCGAGCAAAATTCTATTGAAACAAAGTATGAACATTACATTTTCATCGGTTTCAACGTTCTTCAGAAAGTTGAACAGCACTTATTCAAGCATTTAAAGAAAGATAATAAGGCAAGTTTCTATTGGGATTATGATCGATATTACATGAACTCAAATAACGAGGCTGGCACATATATACATCAATGGCTGGATAAATTCCCGAACAGTTTGCCTAATGATAACGATGAGATATACGATAACCTTGGGAATGATAAACAAATAAATTTTATATCAGCTCCTACAGAAAATCTGCAAGCTCGATACATTACAGAATGGTTAAAAGAGGACAATCGTTATAAGGATGGCAAGCGAACAGTTATTGTTTTATGTGATGAACACTTATTGCAGACTGTTATTCATTGTATCCCTGACGAAGTAAAGACATTGAATATAACAACTGGCTTTCCTTTAAAGCAAACTCCTATTGCCTCTATGGTTATGCAACTCTTGGCACTACAATTAGAAGGTTACTCTCAATCGGAGCAGGGTTATAGGCTACGTTATCTTAGTAGGGTGTTACGACATCCGTATGGTAAATATCTAATTCCAGAGGCAGAGAAATTGATAGAAAAGATAAAGGAGGAAAAAGAGTTTTATGTAAACGTGAATGAAATTTCACAACTAACTTATCATCAAAGTGATAAGCAACATTTACTAGAACTTGTCCATTGGCTATCTGATACTATCCGTATCATTGGAATGAATGGTGCAGCTGTAAATAAAGATCCTCTTTTCCAGGAGTCAGTGTTTAGAATGTACACCTTACTTACACGCCTATACGACTTAATGTCAAGTGGGGATCTTGAGGCTGATAAGATAATTTTCCGAAGATTATTAAATCAACTCATTACCACAACAAGCATTCCTTTTCATGGGGAACCAGCTCAAGGCGTACAAGTAATGGGAGTACTAGAAACTCGTAATCTCGACTTTGATCACGTCCTTGTTCTCTCATGCAATGAAGGTAATATGCCTAAGGGAGTTGATGATGCCTCGTTTATTCCTCACTTGATTCGTAAGGCTTATGGACTAACGACCATTGATAACAAGGTGTCTATCTATAGTTATTATTTCCATGGTTTGATTCAAAGAGCAAAAGATGTAACCTTCTTATATAATAATTCCACTCAAGGTAGTCAAACTGGAGAGATGAGTCGCTTTATGTTACAACTAATGGTGGAGTGGAATCATCCAATTCATCGACTTGCATTAAAGGCTGGTCAAGAACCGATGAGGATTGATACAGAGATCGTATATAAGGATGATGCTGTTATGAATAAGTTGGATGAGATTGGTCGTTTCTCCCCTACTGCCATTAACACTTATATTCGTTGTTCTTTAAAGTTCTACTTTAAATACATTGTAGGAATAAGTGAATTAGAAGATGTTGAAGAAGATGATATTGATGGACGTTTATTTGGTAACATCTTTCATTGTGCAGCTCAGTTGATGTATGAAAAGTTACTACCAAGAAACATCATTACAGCTAAGAACATTGATGATCTATTAAAGACAGGTAAGAGTTCCCAGTCAATTACATCAGGTAACTCACAATTAACTTTGGAGGATATTGTTGATGAAGCCTTTGCCACGACACTCTTTAATAAAGAAGCAGGAACAAGAACCTATCCCAAGCTAAATGGTTTACAGCTCATAAACCGCGAAGTCATCGTGAAATATTTACGTCAGTTATTACGAATAGACCAACGCTCTGCACCTTTAAGAGTACTTGCACATGAGTTTGATGTGAATAGAAGTATAACTATCAAGGTGGGCGATACTGAAAAGGAGTTAAGAGTCGGCGGGCGTGTTGATCGACTAGATGAGGTCTTTTCAGATAGTGATAAGGCACAATTACGTGTCGTAGATTATAAAACTGGTGGTAGAGTTGCAGCACCACTGAAATCTATTGATGAGGTATTTGATCCAAAAAATGTAGCTTTTAAGAAGAGTGACTATACAATGCAAGCTATGTTTTATAGTTTAATTGAAGCAGAGCATGATGATAAGCTTAATCCTTTGCATCATGCGGTTAGCCCTGCATTACTCTTTATTCAACACGCTGGTGGCGATGATTATTCACCAATATTGTCGATGGAAGGGAAAGAAATAACAGATGTTACGGAATATAAGGAACCTTTCTTTGAACATCTCATTCAACAATTGGAGGATCTCTTTAATCGCAATATTGCTTTTAGCCCTACTGATGATCTTAATGCTTGTTCCTATTGTCCATATAAACAAATGTGTGGACGATGAAAGTTTGAAGAACAATGAGGGCTAAAAAATTGGTAAATGTGATTCATTAAAACACTATGACTCACATCCTTGTTAATTCAATTCTTCTATATATATTTTGAGTATCATCCAATACCCTCTAATAAGGGTTGTTACTCAATACCTTTATTAGGATGTCTTTAGCCATATTATCAATGGTGTCAATCAAAACTTTATTCAGCCCTTTTTGTTACTTTTGTTTTTGCTAATAAACTTCAATAACATGGGCAAAAGTACATATTTTAACGTGAGTTCGACGAATTCAGAACAATGCAAGTGGTATGTCCATAGTTCTT
>CAUUQE010000130.1:0-6961 GCA_963547065.1 uncultured Prevotella sp.
AGTCCGGGGAATTTGAGTAGTAACCAAATCGTAACCCTTTTCCTTTTTCCAATTTCATAAGTACTTATAATCAAAGAGTTATAAAGAATCGGCACTTTTCATATTATAAATATCACCTTTTTAGTATCTTCGCATTATGAAGCATATTATATTAATTACAGGTGGGCAACGTTCCGGAAAAAGCACATACGCCGAAAGGTTAGCATTGACTTTATCTACAAATCCTATCTATATAGCTACTGCCCATGTAGATGATAAAGAGTTTCAAAAGCGGATATTACGGCATCAAGCACGGCGAGGACCGCAATGGATTAATATTGAAGAAGAAAAGTATCTGAGTCGACACAATATATATAATAAGGTAGCAGTTATAGATTGCGTTACTCTTTGGTGCACCAATTTCTTTTATAGCCACATTATGTCGGAACAAGAACAGCCTTCTGTAGACGAGGCATTCGCCGAAATCAAGGCCGAATTTGACAAATTCACCGATCAGGAAGGCATTTTTATCTTTGTAACCAATGAAATCGGTAGCGGCGGAGTAAGTAGCAATGCCGTGCAGCGTCACTTTACAGACCTCGAAGGCTGGATAAATCAGTATATTGCTTCTAAGGCAAACGAAGTTTATTTGATGGTTAGCGGCATATCAGTTAAGATAAAATGAGGAAATTTTCAATAGAGAAACCTGATCAAGGTTTACGTAATTCTATTCAAGAAAAGATCAACAACCTAAATAAACCCAAAGGTTCGTTAGGTATGCTCGAAGATATTGCCATGCAAATATGCCTCATCCAGCAAATGCTCTCACCCACTCTACGACGCCCGTATCACCTTCTGTTCGCCGGAGATCACGGCATTGAGCGTGAAGAAGTAAGTGTCTCACCACGCGAAGTTACATGGCAACAGATGATAAATTTCGCTCATGGGGGAGGAGGAATAAACATGTTCTGCCGACAGCACGGCTTCCTACTGAAACTTATCGACATGGGTGTAGACCACGATCTTTCGGCCTATTCCGACAAGATCATTGATAGAAAAATAGCACAAGGTACGAAAAATTTTCTTCATGGGCCTGCAATGACCGACAAGGAATGCGATCAAGCCATCGATATCGGAGCTTCTCTCGTCGATGATTGTATAAAAGACGGCTGCCGTATTATCAGTCTTGGCGAAATGGGCATCGGAAACACCTCGCCTTCAAGCATATGGATGTCGCTTTTCGGCAATATTCCGCTTTCGGAATGTATCGGCGCCGGGGCAGGTTTAAATAATGTTGGTATCAAACACAAGTTATCAATACTCAACCAATCCATAATACATTACAGAGATACATCGCCACACATCTCACCCATTTCGTACTTCGGAGGCTATGAAATGGTAGGAGCAATCGGCGCAATGCTACGGGCTGCCGAACTTCGTCTGCCTATCATGGTCGATGGGTTCATCATGTCAGCGTGCATGCTGGCAGCATCTCAACTGTATCCTGACATATTACATTATGCCATTTTCTGCCATTGTGGCGACGAAAACGGGCACCACAAGATGCTCAGACTGATGAATGCCCGCCCGATATTGAACCTCGGAATGCGCCTTGGCGAGGGGACCGGCGCCCTTTGTGCCTATCCCATCATCGACAGTGCCGTAAGAATGATAAACGAAATGAACACTTTCGACAATGCAAATATCACCAAATATTTTTAAAACATCATGCAAATACCTATAGACAACACCAAACTTCGCGACCGTATAGCTGCAGCATTCATTTTCTTTACCCGACTACCGTTTGGACGATTCTGTCAGCCTGACAAGAATGCCTATAAGACAATCGTCGAATTCTGGCCACTTACAGGCTGGCTCACCGGCATCGTCATGGCTGCCGTAATTTATTTCGGAAGCCAGATTATGTCTCTGCAAACAGCTATACTTGCAGCCATTTGCACAAGAATTCTGCTCACCGGAGCACTTCACGAAGACGGTCTTGCCGACTTCTTCGATGGTTTCGGAGGAGGCGGAAACGACAAACAACGTATTCTCGGTATCATGAAAGACTCTCGCATCGGCACATACGGCGTGCTTGGTCTTATACTCTATCTGCTGCTGTTATTCGAGTTTCTTTGCCAAATGAATAACGGCGTGCAGGTTGCACTTACGGTCTTGGTCGCCGATCCGTTCTGCAAAATGCTCACAGCACAGCTTACACAAATGCTTCCTTATGCACGTACCAAAGACACAGCTAAAAACGGTGTCGTTTATCGTAGGTTTACAGTCAAGGCAGGTATCGGTTTGTTTCTACAAGGTTGCCTACCTATTGGCATTATATGGGCGTTTTCGGCTTACGGGCCACTGAAAACATTGGCACAAGAAGGCTATATATTCATTCCCATAGAGGCCATTTTCATTCCCGGGATAGTGATGTATTTCTTATATCTTTATATATTGAAAAAGATAAAAGGATACACCGGCGACTGTTGTGGCGCCGTTTTCTTACTGATCGAACTATCGTTTTATGCAACCGTAGCCATCGAATACGGACTGAGATATATAGAATAAAATACAGAATATGAAAGTCGTATTGATCAGACACACACGGGTAAACGTGCCCAAAGGCACCTGCTACGGCTGGAGCGATGTGCCCGTAGCCGAAACATTCGCCCAAGAAGCCGCTATTACCAAAGCCAAATTGCAACGTTATCCGGCTTTCGACGCCGTATATTCTTCCCCCCTATCGCGGGCACGTATGCTTGCTACATTCTGTGGATATCCGAATTCCATTATCGACAACCGTCTCAAAGAGATGAATATGGGCGATTGGGAGATGCAACGCTATAATGAAATCGAAAAAAGAGATCCTGCCATTAAGGCTTGGTTCGAGGATTATATGCACTTGTCAGCCACCAACGGCGAGAGTTTTCCTATGCTATACCGACGTATCTCCCACTTTTTAGAAGAATTACGCAGTAAACCATACAAGCGTGTAGCGGTATTTGCCCATGGCGGCGTACTCATCTGTGCCGGTATCTTCGGCGGACTGTTTACCGAAGAGCATGCTTTCGAGCATCTTACCGATTACGGCGGCATAGAAGAGATAGATATTTAAAACAGAGAAAAGCAACCTTCTCTAACACTTAATTCTCTTAAACAAACTCCCACCGCATACGGCTATCGTCTTATCTTTTATAAATCTAACTCTCCTCCTTGTAAGAAACTGAGAAAGACTACCTACATTATATTACAAATATCCGGCATGCTCATATGCAATAGAGATAACGTATAGGAAAGATATATGCACACCCTACCCCTTCTGCATCTTTCCGTTAAGTCCGATAAGATACACAAGAGAAAAGACAAGACGCATCACTGCGGCCTGCCCCAAAATTAGAGAGTTATAAAAAAATCAAGTTATTATATTGGTTCAATTAACTTCATACCCTCCTCAACCGCCTGCATATTCAGCGGTATCATGGCATGATGACGCTCCGGCAACGACTTGAAAAGAGCTTTCTTTAGTCCGTCTGTACTCACTACGGGGCATACCTTGAGCAATCCTCCAAGCACTATCATGTTGAAAACCTTGGCATTCTTCATCTCTGCGGCCCTATCCATCGCGTCGATACGATACACTGTAATATCCTTTCTTGTAGGAAGATTTACTATTCCGAAGCCATCGTAAATCAGTATTCCGCCCTGTTTAAGCTTGCTTTCGAACTTATCGAGCGATGGCTGATTAAGCACTATCGCCACATCGTACTTACTTAAAATAGGCGAAGATATGCGCTCATCGCTCACTATCACGGTTACATTGGCCGTCCCGCCACGCTGTTCGGGGCCGTAAGCAGGCATCCATGTCACCTCTTTATCTTCCATCAACCCCGAATAGGCGAGAATTTTCCCCATCGAGAGCACTCCTTGACCGCCGAAACCCGATATGATTATCTCTGTTTTCATCCGTTTGTAGTGTCTTTTAAATCACCTTTCGGGTATTTCACAAACATGTTCTCCTGCATCCATTTGTTAGCTTCAACAGGCGTAACTTTCCATCCACTGTTGCAAGTTGATACGAATTCCACCAATGAAGAGCCTTTTCCTGCCATCGAAGCATCGAATGCTTTGCATAAAGCACGCTTGGCTGAACGGATAGCCGCTACGGTTTCTACGCTTTGACGCGTAACATAACAGGTTCCTTCCAAATGTGCAGCCAGTTCGGTAATATTCAACGGATAACCATGAAGTATCGGATCACGTCCATAGGGACACGTCGCTGTCTTCTGACCTATCAGCGTTGTCGGTGCCATTTGTCCGCCCGTCATGCCGTAGATGGCGTTATTAATGAAAATCATCACGATATTTTCGCCGCGATTTAGTGCATGTATCGACTCTGCAGTGCCTATACAGGCAAGATCTCCATCCCCTTGATAAGTGAAAACCATACGGTCTGGCCAAAGTCTCTTAATACCTGTAGCCACCGCAGGAGCACGTCCATGGGCGGCTTCCTGCCAGTCTATATCGAGATAACGATAGGCGAAAACGGCACAGCCTACGGGACAAACGCCCACGGTTTTTTCTTCCATGCCCATTTCTTCTATCACCTCGGCCACGAGTTTATGCACTTCACCGTGCGAACATCCCGGACAATAGTGCATCAGTGTATCGTTCATCAGTGCCGGTTTGGCATAGACAAGGTTTTCAGGAGCTATTATTTCGTTACTCATACCAACTTCTCTTTCAACGCATTTACAATCTCTTCCGGATCGGGAACTATGCCCCCAAGGCGTCCGAAGTGCTCTACATTTACCTTACCGTTCACTGCTAAGCGCACATCTTGCACCATTTGTCCGGCATTAATCTCCACCACAAGCACTCCTTTCTTACCTTTAGCGACCTCGGCAATTTGCTTTTCGGGAAACGGCCATAACGTTATTGGGCGAAACAAACCCACTTTAAGACCAGTATCGGCAGCAAGTTCGACCGCTTTTTCAGCAATACGAGCCGCACTTCCGAATGCTACGATCATGTAATCCGCATCATCCATCCGTTGCAGTCCGCAACGTACCTCCATTTCTTTTATCTTCCGATACTTCTGTTGCAGATGTATATTGCGCTGTTCCATTACTTCCGGTTTCAGTTCAAGTGATGTCAAGATATTCGGCTTGCGGTCTTTAGTCCTGCCAACCGATGCCCATGGGCACTCTTTTCGGATTTCCGCCTCTGTTCTTCGTGGCTTATAAGGTGGCAACACCACCTTTTCCATCATCTGACCAATAACGCCATCGCTCAATATCATGGCCGGATTGCGGTATCTGAAAGCCAATTCGAAGGCCAAATCCACAAAGTCTGCCATCTCTTGAACCGAGTTCGGAGCCAATACTATTACATTATAATCGCCGTTACCTCCGCCACGCGTAGCCTGAAAATAGTCACTCTGGCTCGGTTGAATAGTACCCAAACCGGGGCCACCCCGCTGCACATTCACAAATACGCCTGGTATCTCTGCTCCCGCCATATAGGATATACCCTCCTGCATCAGTGCGATTCCCGGCGATGAAGAGGTGGTCATAACGCGCTTGCCTGCCCCAGCACCACCATAAACCATATTGATTGCCGCCACTTCACTCTCTGCCTGAAGCACTACCATACCGGTTGTTTCCCAAGGTTTCAGCACGGCCAACGTTTCTATAATCTCGCTCTGAGGAGTAATGGGATACCCAAAATACCCATCGGCACCACAACGTATTGCGGCATTTGCTATAGCCTCGTTACCTTTCATCAATACTACGTCTTGTTCTGCCATTATGTTTTTACTCCTCAATTCTTTTCTTATACACGGTTATACAGGCATCCGGACAGACAATTCCGCAACTTGCACAGCCGATACACTCATCAAGGAATGCGGCTTCTGCGTACGGATATCCGTGCACGTTTACCTTTCTTTGTGCCAAGGCTATAACGTCTTTCGGACATGCCACGATACAAAGAGAACACCCTTTGCAACGGTCAATATCGACAACAATGGCACCTTTGATCTTGCTCATTTACGTCTTTAAGGATTATATATATCTTTGCAATAAAATTCCATAATATTATCGAGCATCTTTTTTGCTTCTACAGCAGGTGAATGCGGGTTCAATGCAATGGCTTCCAAATAGCTATTCATCGCCTGTTGCCACTTTCCTTCTTTACGATACCGATTGCCTTGTCGGTAAAACTCTTCCGCATTCATTTATCGATAGTACTCTTTCTTTCCCGCGGCCAGCGTGTTCTTCATCAACGAACAGATGGTCATGGGCCCTACTCCACCCGGAACAGGGGTGATAAAGCTACACTTTGGCGCCACTTCATCGAATTTTACGTCGCCATTAAGGCGGAAACCGCTCTTACGAGTAGCATCGGCAACACGCGTAGTTCCGACATCTATCACCACTGCACCGTCTTTTACCATATCAGCAGTAACGAAGTTCGGTTGTCCGATGGCTGCAATAATGATATCAGCTCTGTGGCATTCTTCTTTCAAGTCGCGCGAATGGCTGTGACAGACAGTCACTGTAGCATCGCCATATTGCTTTTGCATCATAAGTTGAGCCATAGGTTTACCCACGATATTGCTACGCCCCAATACCACACATTTCTTACCTGAAGTTTCAATACAATAATATTGTAACAGGGTTAGGATGCCGAGCGGTGTGGCAGAAATGAAACATGGAAGACCAATAGACATGCGGCCTACGTTCACAGGATGGAAACCATCCACGTCTTTACGGTAGTCTATAGCCATGATGATCTTCTGTTCGTCAATATGTTTCGGCAAAGGTAACTGCACAATAAAGCCATCTACATCGGCATCATCGTTCAGTCTGTCTACGCAAGCAAGTAGTTCTTCTTCCTTCACACTTTCTTCATAGCGTATCAAGGTAGACTTAAAACCGCACTCCTCGCAGGCAATCACCTTATTTTTTACGTATGTTTC
>CAUUQE010000131.1:0-6959 GCA_963547065.1 uncultured Prevotella sp.
GAAAAGCGTGTTCGATACCTTTAGGTTGCAACTGCGCATGAAAGGGGCTGTACACTGGTCGATTACCGAAATAAAGTTCTATAAAGGTGCCGAGCCCGTAACCGACGTATTGCCTTCGTCGGCATTCAGTAGTGTGTGGATGAGTGCCGGGGGGGGCGAACAATGGGCTTATGTCGACCTCGGGGCATCGGCAAACTTTGATCGTGTGAACCTTTATTGGTGTGGCAAGGCAGCACAGGGCGCCTTGCAGACATCGGAAGATGCTGCGAATTGGACCACTGTCGCTCTATTGCAGGGCGGCAAAACCACCCTTGAAACGGTGAAATGCAAGGGGCGCGGGCGCTATGTTCGCGTGCTGTTGCGAGGCAACAGGCCCGATGAACGTTACATATTGAGCGAAATCGAGGTGTTCGGACGAGGCGGGCTGATGCCCAAACCGCACAATATTGCCGGAATAGATGGCCGTAAATTCATGCTTGATGGTGGCAACTGGCACTTGCAGAGGGCATCGGAAGTAAAACAAGACGGGGCGCACGTTTCATCTATGAGCTTCGACGACACTAGCTGGATTACGGCCACAGTACCTGCAACCGTGCTTTCTTCTTACGTTAACATAGGCGCTTTGCCCGATCCGAACATCTCCGACAACCTGTTTTACATATCAGAATCGTTCTTTAATGCAGACTTTTGGTATCGTAATACATTCGAATTGCCGCAACAGATGGTAGGTAAACGACTGTTTCTTAACTTCGATGGCATAAATTGGAAGGCCGACATTTACCTTAACGGCAGCAAGATAGACCGCATGGAAGGGGCTTTCGTGCGTGGAAGAACAGACGTTACACAGCTCTTGCATGCGGGAACGAACGTGCTGGCCGTACGCATCGTGAAGAATGCACACCCGGGAGCGGTAAAAGAGAAAAACGAAATAAACACAGACTTCAATGGTGGTATCCTCGGTGCAGATAATCCCACATTCCATGCGACCATAGGTTGGGACTGGATATCTACCATACGCGGGCGTAACATCGGTATATGGAACGATGTTTACTTGACGTGCGAAGAGGCCGTCGCCCTGCGCGATCCGCTCGTTACGACAACGCTCAATCTTCCCGATACGCTGGCTACGATGACGCCGGCAGTACGGCTTTACAACAACGAAAGGCATGCCGTAAAGGGCATACTCCGCGGATGGATCGGTGATATTCGATTCGAAAAAGAGGTATGTCTGCCCGCTTCAAGTGAGGTAGAAGAGTCGTTCTCACCCGATAGCTTCGCCATACTTAAAGACCACAAGATGCATCTGTGGTGGCCGAACGGCTACGGTACACCTTATTTATATAATGCAGGATTCTGCTTCACGGTAGATGGAGTGATGACAGACTCCATCGGTTATCGCGCTGGAATAAGGCAGATGAGCTACAAGGATATCGAAACAAAGCTGAAACTCTATGTGAACGGCAGGCGTGTAGTGCCTTTGGGTGGCAATTGGGGGTTCAGTGAAAACAATTTGAACTATCGCGGAAGAGAATATGACATAGCTGTGAAGTATCATAGGGATATGAACTTCAACATGATACGCAACTGGGTAGGGCAGACAGGCGATGAGGAATTCTACGACGCATGCGATAAACACGGCATCATGGTGTGGCAGGATTTCTGGTTGGCCAACCCTGCCGACGGGCCTGATCCTAAGGACGAACGCATGTTCATGCACAACGCACACGACTATGTGAGCCGTATTCGCAGCCATGCGAGCATTGCCTTGTACTGCGGACGCAACGAAGGATTTCCGCCGAAAACACTGAATAAGGAACTCAGGCAGTGCGTGGAGCAGCTCCATCCGGCGATATTGTACATTCAGAGCTCGGCTGACGATGGCGTAAGCGGGCATGGTCCTTACCATGCATTGCCTGCCAAAGAATATTTCGAGCGGCAAACGGGAAAGCTACATTCGGAACGCGGCATGCCCAACGTAATGACTTACGAAGGACTGGTTCGCACATTAAGGCCGGAAAAACTATGGCCACAAGGCGACGCATGGGGCAAACACGACTATACGAGGCAGGGCGCGCAGCGCGGAGAAGCATTCAATAAAATTGTTGAAGATGCCTTCGGAACGGTGACAGATGCTGCACATTTCGCCGCTCTTTCACAGTGGGAAAACTACAATGGCTACCGAGCAATGTTCGAAAGCGGTAGCCATGACCGTATGGGACTGCTCATCTGGATGAGTCATTCGTGCTGGCCAAGCCTGACATGGCAAACGTATGATTATTATTTTGAACCCACTGCGGCCTTTTTCGGGTGCAAGAAAGCATGCGAAACGGTACATATACAGTGGAATGCCCTCACACATGTGGTTGAAGTAGTAAATATAGGAGCCGATCGCCATGAAGACCTGACGGCGGAAAGCCGTGTGCTCGACATAAACGGGAAGCCTCTCGATTATCAGATAAACAGGCTATCTTGCAGTGCTGACACTACCGTCTTATGCAATAAGATAGAAGCTCCAACAGGCACAAGCAGTGTGTATTTCATCGATCTGAAGTTGAAAGATTCCCACAAAAGGGTGGTTTCAGAAAACTTCTATGTGTGCAGCACCCGAGATGGGGATTATCAGCAACTGAACAGTCTGCCACAGGTAACACTCTCAAAATCATGTGTTTGGAAAGATGCCAACGCCATACTGACATTAAAAAATACCACTGCATCACCCGCAATGATGATACACATTAATCTTAAAGCATCGGATGGTGAACAGATATTGCCTGTCTACTACAGTAACAACTACTTCCATCTGATGCCGAACGAAGAAAAGACAGTTACCATTTCATGGAAAAAAGAGGATTGTCGCAACTTGAAGCCTACGATAGAGATCACTGGATTCAATGTCACCCCAGAAAAGAATCTCAATGAGACGATATTTCCTGTAAAATAAATATTATATTTTGACACAATAACCATGGTACTTTAAGACAATTAGATACTTATATGATAAAAAGAATAGCTTTACTCAACATAGTATGGCTGGTATGCTTATCTGTATCAGCCCAACAGGCTGATAATTATAAAAGTCTTCTTAGCAACCAAAACGTAAAGATACAGAGGACATACCTTCCCATTGTTTTTTTTAATGTGAACGGGAACATGATTTTAAGAGACGATAGAATACTCGCCCGAATGAAGATAATAGACAATGGGGCGGGACAATATAACTACGGCGATACAGTGACGCATCCTAACCAAAAGGTGAACTACGAAGGATATGTGGCTCTGAAATACCGTGGAAATTCCTCGTTCAACAGTTCCGACAAAAAGCCCTATTCTTTCAAAACACTGAAGACTAATAAGTTACCCGCTAATGGCGGTAAGAAAGAAAAGGTAGAATTAATGGGTATGGCAGCAGACAACGACTGGGCTATGCTGGCACCTTTCTCAGATAAAAGTATGATGCGTGATGTGCTAACCTTTGAATTGGCACGCCCATACTTGGGATTCGTTCCGCAAGCAAGATACTGCGAACTCATCTTGGACGGCATTTATTATGGCATATATATATTGGTTGAACGCCCGACAAAAGGTAAGTATCGGCTGAATTTGAATGATCCCGGAAAAGAAAATGGCGACCTAACGGGTGATTACCACGTAGAAATCGACCGCAACGATGATCCTTATCATCTTTCAAAATACTATCCGTGGAATGGAATAAACGGCAACAGTATCCCTAATAAGGCGATCAAGTATCAATATAAAGATCCTGAGAATGAGGATTTTGCATCACTTCCTGCCGGCACAAAAGCGGCTCTGGACAATGAGATTGACAAAATGGAAGATGCATTTCATGCAAACGACTATAAAGGTCCTGATGGATATCGGAAATTCATTGATGTTACGTCGTTTATAGACTATATGCTTACTACCGAATTCTCATATAATATCGATGGCTACCGCTTGAGTACAGGGCTCTATAAATATAGTGAAACGCGGGCAGTACGCGAAGGTATCGATGCAAAATGGAAGATGCTGCTCTGGGATTTCAATATTGCATACGGTAATGCCAACTACAATTACGGCAACGTAAAAAACCTTTGGCAGTACGATTTCAACAGTAGAGTGCCGAACGATGATGAACTTGTGCCGTTTTACTGGTACAAATTACTGAACGATTCTGCTTACATCACTGAATTAAAAGCCCGCTGGAAAGTGTATCGCAACGGTTCTTATTCTGACGAAAATATTATGTCGAAGATCGATTCTATCTCTTCATTGCTCGTAAGTAGTGGTGCTGTGATGCGCAATCAAGATGCCTACAGGATAATCGGCAGGCAGGTATGGCCGAATGCCTATGTCGGTGAAACTTATACTGCCGAGATTGATTATCTGAAGGAATGGATCTTTCAGCGGTTGCGATTCATGGATAAAAATCTCTTACCACACAAACAGAATACTTCTGAACCCGTTATGGTCAAAGCAAGCTGCTATACCGACGATGTTATAGCAGAGTTTCTGCCTGTACAGAATGCTACAACTTCATCCGTAGACAATGGGAATCGCTGTTTCTATTCAACAACATTGAAAGCCGAAGGCGGGCTGCCTGTCGATCGTATGATTATCACCTCTTACGAAGGTATTAAGTATAAACTGGCACCTTATGACGGTAATAATGATATCAGGTTGTCTGAACAACGCAGATCAATCACTGTCGAGTTTGAAAATCCATTTAGTACAAGTATGCTGTATATGCTTTGTACAAGCTGTAACGGGACTTCTCAAGTAAACGTAACACTGCATTATGCCGACGGAACAATATCTCCGTCTGCTACGTTCGATATACGCGACTGGTCTGTACCTTCTCTACAAGGCACTGAAGGTGTCGTTGCACTTGGTAATATCAACCGCAATTCCAATACCATGAGCCACGATAATCACTATTGTTTGTTCGATAATTCGGTGGAAGCCGACCAGACGAAGTTGGTTACCTCTGCCACCATTACATTGAACAATAACGCCATTGCTTCAATACTGGCCTTTTCTAAAATTGCAAAAGCCTCCACCGGTATTATTCAAATTACAGAAAAAGATAATGCTAAGAGCCATAACGCAGTTAATATCTATTCTGTTTCTGGCATGAAAAGGCCATCACTGCAAAAGGGTATCAATATCATTAAATATGCTGACGGGACTACCCGTAAGATAATCATAAAATAACTGCATTCGACAGACGACTACCATAAAAAGCAAGAGTAATACCTGTTGCACGATCGGTCCATATCTGTATGTACGGTATATTCTTATGGAATGCTGCATTTTTTACGGTGTTTTTGCGTAACTTTGCACACTCAATGAAAATAAGAAAATGAAAAAACTCTATATTGAGACGTATGGATGCCAGATGAATGTGGCTGACAGCGAGGTTGTTGCTTCGATAATGAAGATGGCGGGGTATGATGTATGCGATACGGAAAGCGAGGCCGATGCCATCTTTCTGAATACCTGTTCGGTTCGAGAGAATGCCGAAAACAAGATATACAATCGTCTTGATGCTCTTCATGCCGAGAGAAAAAAGGGGCGAGAGCTCATTCTCGGTGTGCTGGGATGTATGGCCGAACGTGTAAAAGAAGACCTGATAGAGAACCACCATGCAGATCTGGTGGCAGGACCTGACTCTTATTTGAATCTTCCGGATATGATTGCGCAGGCCGAAACGGGCAATAAAGCCATTGATATCGAACTTTCTAAGACCGAAACTTATAAGGATGTAGTGCCTCAACGCGTGATATTGGGGAAGATAGGCGGCTTTGTAAGCATTATGAGAGGCTGCGATAATTTCTGTCACTACTGTATCGTGCCCTATACAAGAGGCCGTGAACGATCGAGAGATATAGAGAGTATTTTGCGCGAAGTTATCGATTTGCGCGACAAGCACTATAAAGAAGTAACGCTGCTCGGGCAGAACGTGAACTCTTACCGGTTCGGCGATATAGGTTTCCCGCAGCTTCTACGCCGTGTAGCTGAAGTTGTACCGGACATGCGCGTACGTTTTACCACCTCTCACCCTAAGGACATGAGCGACGAGACGTTGCATGTAATAGCCGATATGCCTAATGTTTGCAAGCATATACATTTGCCCGTGCAGAGCGGGAGCAATAAGGTGTTGAAGCTGATGAACCGAAAATATACACGTGAATGGTATATGGATAGGGTACAGGCTGTTCGTAGGATTGTTCCCGATTGCGGACTTTCTACGGATATTTTCGTGGGTTATCACGGCGAGACGGAGAAAGACCACCGGCAGTCGCTCTCCCTAATGAAGGAAGTTGGTTATGACAGCGCTTTTATGTTTAAGTATTCGGAACGTCCGGGCACATACGCATCGAAGCATCTTCCCGATAACGTGAGCGAAGAAGAGAAAATACGTCGACTCAATGAGCTTATTCATTTGCAGACAGAGTTATCTGCCGCATCCAACAAACGTGATGAAGGAAAAGAATTCGACGTTCTTGTAGAGGGATTCAGCAAGCGCAGCCGCAGTCAATTATGTGGCAGAACGGAGCAGAACAAAATGGTGGTATTCGACAAAGGCAACCACCATATAGGGGAAACTGTGCGCATAAAGATTACGGGAAGTACATCTGCAACACTGTTTGGCGAGGAGACCTTCCCCTCTTCATCATTGTAGGGAGTGCCTTTCATAAGTTTCTCGGAAGGCCTGCTCGTGCCAGGTCCTTCGACGTACACCTTGCAGGAATTTGCCATGTTATTTGTATCATACAAATACCACAGCTTCGCCACATTTGTACGAGAGCTATCTCTGTAACTACTGTAACTGTATTTAACCATATTGTACAATCCTGGAGATTTAACATCTTCTTTTCCCAAATAGACAAGATAATTGACTGGAATCCCATTCGTGGTATAATCGAAATAGCCTATACCAAAGGTAACAAGGCAACAAG
>CAUUQE010000132.1:0-6907 GCA_963547065.1 uncultured Prevotella sp.
AAAAGCCCTTTTAAGTCTTTGATTGATAACGTTATCGCTGCATTTTTCCGTTTTTTATATTTTATATGTACTTTTACAGACTAAAATAATATGAGTATGATGATCGGGAATACAATAAACCGTACATTAATCATCTGCTGAGCCTCTTATTGTGAATCGGGATCTCTTTGAACACAACTTATATATGAATGCACCTTTTACGGCATATCCGCAAAAAAAGTGCTGTCTGCAAAGTTTATTTTCTTATATTTCTACCTGTAGAAAACGGTATTGACTCTCAAAAAAACTTTTATTATATCGAGAAAAATACGTATCTTTGTATTTCAATAAGCACTCAATAAATACCTATGAAAAGGAAAATCGTATTATTAAGCACTTGTTTAACAGTTTCATCAGTTATGGTCGCACAAACTAAAGAGGGCGGAATATCGCCACAAACACTCGAAAAAATTGGCAGGGCACAGGTTTATTCCTCTACCAGTAAGGCTCTCTTCAACGCCATTGCATCCAATAATATCGACGATTTGGTCAAGAACTACGCCAATAAAGGAGCAGTAGACACTTATTTCAGTGTAGAAACACCCAAGCAAAATATACACAACCAGCAGAGTAGTGGGCGCTGCTGGATGTTCTCCGGACTAAACGTATTGCGTGCAAACTTCGCTAAAGCGCATCAAGACACGCTCTCTGTGGAGTATTCACAGGCTTATCTCTTCTTTTACGACCAGTTGGAGAAATCGAATCTGATGCTTCAAGGCGTGATAGACAATGCAAAGAAACCTCTTACAGATACCATTGTACAGTTTTTCTTTAAGAATCCAATCAACGATGGCGGTACATTCTGCGGTGTTGCCGACCTCGCTGAGAAATACGGACTGGTACCTATGAGCGTGATGCCCGAAACCTATTCTACCGATAACACCAAGACTATGGCCCGCATGATATCATCCAAACTACGTGAATATGGCTTGGAATTACGCCGAATGGTGGCAGATAATAAGAAAATAACGGCCATCAAAGCTCGCAAAACAGAGATGCTGGCTTCGATATATCATATTCTGGCGCTCACAATCGGCGAGCCTGTCAAGGAATTTACCTACGCTTTCACCAACAAAGATGGAAAAGCACTTACACCAGTCAAGCGATATACACCGCTTGAGTTTTATAAAGAAACGGTAGGAAAGGCTCTCAACGGCTCTTTCATTATGGCTATGAACGATCCGCGCAGGCCGTATTACAAGACTTACGAGGTGGAATACGACCGACACATGTACGACGGACATAACTGGAAATATGTGAATTTGCCCATAGAAGATATCGCTCGAATGGCCATTGCATCGCTCCAAGACGGACATAAACTATACTCCAGCTATGATGTTGGCAAACAGTTAGACCGTAAACGTGGCTATCTTGATACTGAAAACTATGATTATAGTTCACTTTTTGGTACCACTTTCAGCATGAACAAGGCCGACCGTATTGCCACATTCGATAGTGGCAGCACCCATGCCATGACGCTCACGGCGGTTGATCTGGACGAGAAAGGACAACCAAAGAAATGGAAAGTGGAAAACAGTTGGGGCCCCGATTACGGGCAGAAAGGCTATCTCATCATGACAGACCGTTGGTTCAACGAGTTTTCTTTCCGTATGGTCGTCGACAAAAAATACGTTCCAGAAAATATACTCAAAGCCTCTGAGCAGAAAGCAACGATGGTTGCGCCCGACGATCCGCTGTTCGGCATGGATGATTAAATCCTATCTACCGAAGCAGATCGGCATATCTATCCATAATCAGTTCATCAAGCATTCGTTCTTTTGCAAACAATTGTGTCGCTCTTTCATCTCAAGTATTCACATCATTGCCTCGAACAATCGGATGAATTGCTTGCTACCGATAACGGTATTCATTCGTAATTCCTCGACCAAAGGCTCCTTCAACCGGTGCAATTCGTCGGCATAAGGAAACAAAGGCTTATTAATCGCCACCGAAGAATACCACCTGTGCACAACGGTATCGGCACTTTTAACGGGAGAAAACGCAGGACGCGTACCCCGCATCGTTAGATAATAATCGGCTTTTATCTCGCCTTTAGGAACAGTTTGGAACAACTGTAACAGTTGTAAACAATTAAAACGATGCACACAGATAGTGGCAGACTGGTAGATTTGTGCCGTTGTCAAGCCTTTTATCCATTTGACAGGGAGTGGAACTTTGCGCTCGATAACCTCCCTGTCTGAATAGTATAGCCCCACTTCCTTAGGTCCCACAGAAAGGAACATACACTCATTACGACCAGTACAGTTAAGAGCTGTCAGCATCGGAGCATTAAATCGACATTCGTTGTACCATTCTCAATGAACTCACCACTATGTCTTTCGGGCAATATATCCACATATTTATAAACTCTGGCACACTTAGAGAATCCCTCGAAACGCAACTTCTGATTGCCCGAAGTTACGATGAGACCTTTGATTGCCACCAACTGTGCCGCAGTAAGACTGAAGCCCGACTGCACCACTTTAGCAAGAACAAGCAGACAACGCGATACGATAAACGGCTACGTAAGCCGCCCCCAGAAGAAACAGTCTGCCTGCTTACGCTCAATTTCACTATATTTCGACAGAAATAACTCATCGCTCTCCCACCTTTTTAGCAAGATCGAAGGGGTGGCATACTTATAAGATGCGATGGATGTCATTACTTATATCCGTGATTTTGTTTTAGGTTTACATTCAGTTTACATGCCGTATTAGGAATGGGGAATACAGTGGTATAGCCGCTGCTCTCACCGTCTAACTGCGGTCGTTGGTCGTAAGACGAGGAGAATTTTCCGAACCTGATAAGGTCTTGTCGACGCCATCCCTCCCACATCAGCTCCATCAAGCGTTCGTCAAGAATATTCTTGAGCGTAGCAGAGCGTGCCGGCATGCTCACTCTTGCCCGTACCCGGTTCAGTTCCGCATTGCCGTTCTGGCCGTTGCGTACCTTGGCTTCCGCCGTCATCAGCAGTACATCGGCATAACGGAACAGCACGATATCGTTGTCTTGCAGCTTCCCATCCGAGTATGCAGTGCGGTCTATCTCGTACTTACTCATGCGTGCGCCGGCGGTTTTCTCGTATTTGGTGCCCGTGAGATCGAGCTTTACCTCCAGCGGCATGTAGACCAAGGGCTGCGCATTGCCCAGATAGACGATGTTTCCATCTACCCGCAGCGTGTCTGAATAGAAGTTCAGAGCGTAGCGAGTGTCTGTGTTGTTCGTGCCGTAGCCGTAGGTTTCTACGGTTGAAACGGTGGCGCTTGTTCCGTTTTCGGCAGCCATGCCCAGCGCGTCTCCATGCCTGTAGTGCCTGCTTCGGAAGAGGTATTGGAATTGGTTGGCGTAAATAATCTTGTTCATCGGAATGGTAAAGATGTTTTCCACGCTGTTCTCGTTGTGCACAGAGAAGTTCTTAGCGTAATTACCTTCGAGGGAATAGCCGGCCGAAGCTATCGAATCGGCGTAACATTCCACTGTTTGCCAAGCGTTGAGCCTATGGCCTGCCACCGTAAAATAGATATTCCGTCCGTTGAGTTTCGTACCATCGGTCCAATCGTCGTCGGCATATATCTCTGCATTCAGGGCGAGCTTGGCCAGCAGGAACCACGCCACCGGACGGGTGATGCGCCCGTAGTAAGCGCCTTCGCGGTTGCTGTGTTCGTTGGGAAGCAGCGGGGCAACGGTCTGAAGTTCATCGAATACAAAACGAAAGACTCGGCTCCGGCTGCTCTGCTTGATGTTTTTGATAGGCGTTCCCTCGGAAACTACGAGCGGCACGTTGCCGAACATGTCCATCAGATAGTAATAAAACATGGCTCGTACGGCTCGCACTTCGGCCTCGTAAGCCGCCTTTTGCGCCTCAGTGAGCAATGCCTTGTACTCTTCTATGCGTGCCAAAGAGCGGTTACAGAGCACGATTACCTTGTAAAGATAGCTCCATGTGTCGTATAAAGATTGGTCGGCAGCCGTCCAACTGTGCAGGTATAAGTTCTGCCAAAAGCCCCCATCGTACCAGTCGCCGCCGCGTGTGGGGAGCATAGCCTCGTCGGTTGTGAACGTGTTATAGTCGTACACGCCGCGATAGGTTCCCTGCAATCCTTCGCTGTCTGCATGACCTCCTATGTAGTTATATAATGTGGCCACAGCATTGATGTAGAGACTCTTTGCCGAAGTATATGCCTCTGTCTCGGGTATCTGATCTCTCGGGTTCTCGTTGAGACACGATGTAAGCCCTGCGAATGCCAATATCATAAATGCAAACTGTTTCATACGCTTAGAATTGAATACTTAAACCGAATGAATAAGAGCGGTACGAGGGATAGGAACGCTTATCGTCTATGCCCAACGTATTGCTCACCACGTAACTGTTGATCATGGGCGTAAGACCGCTATAGCCTGTTATCGTGGCAAGATTGTTAACGCTTAACGATAGCCTGAGTGAGCTAATATGCTTGGAATGCAGCGGAACATTCCACCCGACAGTAAGGTAATCGAAGTTCAGATAGTCGCCTTTCTCGAGCCAATAGTCTGTGGCTGTTTGGTCTTTTATGTTCTGCACGGGCGCTTGAGGCATTACGTTGTAGTCGGGAAAGCTCGACATGTTCATGTAAGTTAGTGCGGTTCCGTTGTATATCTTGTGCCCGAAAGCACCGTTCATCTGCAAACTGATGTCGATATTTCTGTATCTGAAGCTGACATTCGAACCTAACGTCAGCTTCGGAGTGGCCTGTCCGGCGATGTAACGATCGCCTCCGTCTTCGATATTTATGGTGCCGTTCTTGTCGAGATCTTCTATTTCGTAGCGATAGGAGCCATCTGTGTTCTTCACAAGTTGCTTGCAATGAGGCAGATAAAACACGCCTAACGGCTGTCCTACTATCTGATAAACGATGTTGTTATTGCCTCCGTGGAAGCCGGCTCCATTTAATGAGCCTATCGTAGTGATGTCTGCCGCCGACATGTGGGCGCCCTTGTAATCTCCGCTCAACGAAATAAGCCTGTTCTTTTGGAAGCTGAGGTTCACATTTACGTTGAGTTCCATGTCTTTTCGTTGCAAAGGAGTGAGCCCTAAACCTATTTCAAGGCCGCTATTACTCATTTCTCCGATGTTTGCAAGCAGCTTGTTGTAGGCGTAGGGTGGCATAGGGACGTCGTAAAGATAAAGCATGTCGCTCGTTTTCGAGTAATAATATTCTGCTGTAAGTACAAGACGATTGCCCCAGAAGCCCATATCGGCGCCGATGTTGAACGTGCTGCGTGTCTCCCACCGCAGGTCTGGGTTAGCATTTCTTAGGGTTCCCAACGTTACGGTGGGCGTTCCGTTATGCGAAACGATGCCGATTGGCCGCACCGATTGCAGCGAATTGTAGGAACTGATGCCGCCGAGATTGCCCGAAGAACCGTAACCTGTACGCAGTTTCAGTTGGCTCAACCAGTGCAAACGCTGCATAAACGACTCTTCCTTTGTATTCCATTCCGCTGATACAGACGGGAAATATCCCCATGTATTGTTCTTCCCAACCATGCTACTGCCGTCGGCTCGCATCGTCAGCGTAAGCGAATAGCGGTCTGAAAGTGTATAAGTAAGGCCGCCCATCAGCGATCCGAGCGCCGGACTCTCGTAACTCGATCCCGTTCCACGGTAAGGAATGGTGGCGCCAGCTGCCAAGTTGTCGTAACCGAAAAGGTTGGTTGTAAATCCTTTCACGAGTGTCCAAAAGCCCGATTTGTTGCTTTTTTGATACTCACCCAGCAGGTTTGTTGTCAAACGATGTGCCCCCCACGTGTGCTGATAGTGCAATGTAAGGTTGCCAAGCCAGTCTTCCTGCTTGTGTTCTCCGCGATATGCTTGCCCTTGAGCCCATACCCATGTGGGACAGAATTGCGCATTCTCGGTAGAGTTGTACGAATACGAACCGAACAGCGTGAGCTTTAAATCCTTCATGATATCGAAAGTAAGTTTAAGATGCGTGTTGAAGTTCATGTTCTTTTCGTCATTCTTCTCTTTCAACAATGCCAACGGATGATTGATTTGCGATGCGGTTGAGTTCTTCTCCCAGTTGCCCTTATTGTTCGTTCCGGTAGAAATCGTTGGATTTTGCGTGGCAGCCGAGTAGAACAGTTGCTGCACATCGAAGATATTATTGTTGTGCACAGACGATCCGAACACGCCGAAATCAACTGTTAGAAGGTTGTCGAATGCCCGTTGCGAGAGGTCTATTTTAGCTACGAAGTTATCGTATTGCACGATCTTTATCACCGTGTTGCGCTTCATAAAGCCCAGCGAAGCGCGGTAATTCGAACTTTCCGTACCCCCGCTGAACGCCACATGGTGGTTTTGAACCATACCTGTGCGCGTGATAGCCGCAGGAAAATCGCTGTCGAAACCACCGTCGTTATAGCTCAATCCCAATGCTTTGGCGGTAGAAATATACCCCTCGCGCCGTAGCATTTTTATGTTTTTATACACCGACTCGAAGCCCATGTTGCTGTCGTAGGATATATGAAACTGTGCGCCATGCCCTTTCTTGGTCGACACAACGATAACTCCCGATGCTCCGCGCGAACCGTATTGCGCCGTTTCCGCAGCATTCTTCAGAATAGTGAAGCTCTCTATGTCGGCGGGATAGATGCTGCTCAGCGTGGCCAGATCGGCCGAAACACCGTCGATGATTACCAGCGGATCGTTACCACCCGTAAGCGATGTGGTTCCTCTTACGCGCACACTGCTCAGCATGGCCATACGTTCGGCGCCGCTCGAGGCAATGTTTACGCCTGCTGCACGCCCGTTCAACGCGTCGAGAGAATTAATAACAAGCCCCTTGTTCATCCTGTCTTCGGTGATCTTGTCGGTCGAACCCGACCG
>CAUUQE010000133.1:0-6871 GCA_963547065.1 uncultured Prevotella sp.
TCCGCAAATACTTCGTGAGCGATATGCATGGAAAGTATCCGTTCCCCGAGGCTACCGCCACTACACAGGTGCTTATGTCGGGCGAAAAGGGCGGAAGTCAGGCCAAGCCCTTACTCCTTGCTGGCTTAGTTGGTGGACTTTACGACTTTATAGTGGCCACCTTGGGTTGGTGGAACGAAAACTTTACGTCGCGAATCGTTAATTTCGGCGCTACGATCGCCGATAAATTAAAACTCGTATTCAAGGTAAATACGGGTGCAGCCGTATTGGGTTTGGGCTATATCATCGGCTTTCGTTATTCGTTGATCATCACTCTGGGCTCGTTGGCAGTGTGGTGGCTTATCGTTCCGGGTATGGCCTTGCTGTTTCACGACCACGTGTTAAACGCATGGGACCCATCGGTTACGGCGACTGTAGGTGCCATGTCGCCCGAACAGATATTCACTTCGTATGCCAAAAGCATCGGTATAGGTGGCATAGCTATGGCCGGCATTATCGGTATTATCAAGTCATGGGGTATCATTAAGGGAGCCATATCGCTCGCAGCCATCGAGATGAAAGGCAAAGACAATGCACAGAAGAACGTTAAACGTACGCAACGCGACATTTCTTTCAAGCTGATCGCCATCGGTTCTGCTGCTACTATCCTTATTACATTCCTGTTTTTTTGGTTAGGCGTGATGGACGGAAACCTGCTCTTTGCCGTGGTCGGCATACTATTGGTTACCGTTATAGCTTTTTTGTTCACTACGGTTGCCGCCAATGCCATTGCCATAGTGGGCTCCAATCCTGTATCCGGAATGACACTGATGACGCTCATTCTCGCCTCTGTTGTGATGGTGGCGGTGGGCCTGAAAGGTACTGCAGGCATGTTGGCCGCGCTGATTATGGGCGGTGTAGTGTGCACGGCGTTGTCGATGGCGGGCTCTTTTGTAACCGATTTAAAGATTGGTTATTGGCTTGGAACCACGCCCAAGAAGCAAGAGACATGGAAGTTTCTCGGCACACTCGTGAGTGCTGCCACCGTCGGAGGTGTGATGCTGCTGCTCAATGAGACCTATGGATTTACGACAGGTCAGCTGGCTGCACCTCAAGCAAATGCTATGGCGGCGGTGATAGATCCGCTGATGAACGGTGTAGGCGCCCCATGGATTTTGTATGCTATCGGCGCATGCATCGCTACAGTCCTTACGCTGTGCCGCATACCGGCATTGCCTTTCGCCCTCGGAATGTTTATCCCGATACAACTCAACATACCTCTGCTCGTAGGAGGTACCGTGAATTGGTTTGTCACATCGCGTTCAAAGAATGCCGAAACCAATAAGCAACGCGGAGAAAAGGGCACATTGCTTGCCAGCGGATTTATAGCCGGAGGCGCGTTAATGGGCGTTGTAAGTGCATTGCTTCGCTTTGGAGGCATCGATCTAATTAGCGATAATTGGCTTGCAAGTCCACTTTCAGAGTTATGTTCGCTCGTTGCATACGTATTACTGATATATTATTTCGTCAGAGCAACAAAGATAAAAAAATAAGAAGACGAGCAATGAACGAAGCATGATAAAAGATGAATGATAGATAAACTGCCCTATTTTCAACCTTCACGAGAAAGCAAGATCTCCTTACCGAATTATAAAAATAAAAAAATAACTATGAAAAAAACTTTACTTAGCTTTTGGCTATGTTTATTTGCTCTCACTATAATGGCCGTACCAGCCAAACAAGGAATTTGGCAGACCATCCGGCTGAAAGACGGCACAACGGTGCGCGCACAACTGTGCGGTGACGAACGTATGCACTTCTGGCGATCGGCCGAGGGTATGCGTTATATAGCGGATGAAAACGCCCCCGACCTCTATAAAGTGCTGGATGAATCGGCATTCCGTAAAAACTTATCAACACGAAACAAAAGTTTTACCTCAATCAGAAAGATAAGACGCAATACTGTTCAGAACACCCAACCGGCAACAGTCTACACAGGCAAGAAGAAAGGACTCATCATCTTGGTGCAGTTCAACGACTCTAAGTTTAAGAAAAACCATAACAAAAACTTCTATGAGCAAATAGCAAATGCAGAAAACTTTACATCGACCGAAGGCTTCAAAGGCAGTATCTCCGATTACTTCAAGGCACAGAGCAGAGGCATGTTCGAACTGATTTTCGACGTCGTAGGGCCTGTCAAGCTACCCAACCCGACATCTTATTACGGAGGAAACGATCGCTATGGGCACGACATGCGCCCAGGTACCATGGTTGCACAAGCCTGTCAGGCTGTACAAGATAGCGTAGATTTTGCACAATACGACTGGAATGACGACGGAGAAGTAGACCAAGTGCTGGTGATTTATGCCGGTATGGGCGAAGCAGACGGCGGTACCCCATCTACCATCTGGCCCCATGAGTGGTCTTTGAGCGCCTCAGAATATGGGAGAACCCTAAAAGTTGGTAACGTAATCGTGAACACCTATGCTTGTGGGAACGAGATGCAAGCGGGTGGAGTCGTGAACGGTATCGGTACTATGTGTCACGAGTTTTCGCATTGTTTGGGTTTCCCCGACACCTACGACACAGAATATAAAGGCAATTACGGCATGGGTAGCTGGGACTTGATGTGTGCCGGAAACTACAATGGAGAGACATTTTGCCCTGCCGGATACACTGCTTATGAGAAGATGATGTGCGGATGGCTCACGCCAGAAGAGTTGACTACCGACAAAAAAGTTACGGAATTGAAGCCTTTAAGCGAGGGAGGAGGCGCCTATATCATATACAATGACGACAACAGAAACGAATATTACCTGCTCGCTAACCGCCAACAAACAAAGTGGGATTCTGCCCTATCGGGTGCAGGCCTGCTGATTACGCATGTAGATTATGATGAAAACTGCTGGAATAACAATGTGGTGAACACTCTGGGCAAATTCCGTCAGAGCGATGGATATAGTGCTGATTTCGACAACAGCCATCAGAGACTCACCATATTCCATGCTGATAACGACGACGACAGCGCCTATTGGAAAGAAGACTCTAAGCAATATGCGAGGAAAACAGAGACAGGCGACACCTATCCTTATCGCGACAACAATAGTCTGAACAACAATTCAATACCGGAAGCCATCCTGTATAATGCCACCAAAGACCATTCCCGTCTGATGAACAAAGCTGTGGAAGACATTGTGCAACATCAGAACGGCATGATTGATTTCAACTTCCGTATTCAATCACAAAGCAACACGAAACCGGAAACTCTACCAAAGGGAGCAGTTCTCTTCTATGAATCGTTTAACAAGTGTAGCGGTTCCGGCGGTAATGATTCCAAATGGAGTCGCCATATAGCCAACGGGAGCTTCACACCCGACAACGAGGGATGGGAAGGAGAATATAAATACGGTGCCGATAAATGCGCCAGATTCGGAACCACGAAGAGTGACGGAGTGGTGACGACACCAGCATTCAAAGTAGACGGAACGGCAACCATAACATTCAAGGCCGGTGCATGGGACAGTAAGACTGACGGTGTCACGCTCGACATACATGCAACCGACGGCTTCACGCTCTCTCCCCTGACGATGAGTATTCCCAGAGGAAATTGGACAGAATGTACGGCTACCATCACAGGAAAGGGAACCGCCCGTATTATGTTTATACACGATAAGCGCTTTTTCCTCGATGAGGTGTTGATAAAAAGCACAGATACCACAGACATACATGCCGTTGAACTTCTTCAGAAAGACAATAAAAAGAGCAAAATATACAGTATACACGGCCAATATCTCGGCACAGATCTCACTACATTGCCAAAGGGTATTTATATCGTGAACGGTAAAAAAATGGTAAAGTAGCATCAACCATCTCAAATATGCAAATAAGACAATATACCTGTCTGCATGTTATAAATTTCTTCAAAAGAACCAAAGTACTATATATATCGGCCAGAGTGAATTATATATGTACCTTTACAACCGATTTTTATGGTGTCTGCGAAAGTATCTCTCAATAAGAAGTAAACTCGACAGCTATGCTGTTGCGAATATGGTAAGTTGTCCGAGGAGCCGTGAATGGCTTTTATTAATAACACGAACTAAAGAAGAGTATTCATTTAATATCATTTAAATCGTATGAAAAAAGCACTTTTTGCTACATTACTGTACCTGTTTTCAATGAACGGAGCGGCTCAAAGTAAGATCGGAACGTTCTCTATTGTTCCTCGTTTGGGTATTAATGTAACCGATATGTCGGGTAAATTGCTGCCTACATCGGTAGCTGATAATTCCATTTGGAATAGAAATAATTCCGATAGCCGAGTACGCTTTGCGGGCGGTGTAGATCTGATGTATCAGCTATCCGATATATTTGCCGTTTCTGCCGGAGCATTCTATTCACAACAGGGATGCCGGTTCAAAGGGCTATATGAATATTCTGCGGCCGATAAATCGCTGACTGCGACCAAATTATCCCCTGCCAAACTCGATTATATTAATGTTCCGTTTATGCTGCATGGCTATGTAGTTAAAGGTTTATCCTTGAATGCAGGGGTTCAGGTGGGCTTTCTTACCAAGGTAAAATGGTCGGGAAAGCAAGTTAAAGCATTCCTTAATGAAGAACATGGCGCTATTGTACCTTCAGAGCCTTCCCAAATGACCACAATGAAAGAGTTTATTATAAAGAATACAGACGCTTTTCATAAGGTAGACATATCCGTCCCGTTAGGCGTATCCTATGAGTTTATGAACATTGTTTTGGATGCCCGTTACAATTTGGGACTTACCAAAGTTTCGAAAGAAGGCAGTTCTAAAAACCGCGTATTCATGGTTACCTTGGGTTATAAGTTCAACCTGTGAGTTAAAAAGGTAAAAAAGTAGAGAAGAAAAATAAAGGTAAAGGTGTAGAAAGGTAAAGAGGTAAAAAGAACGGAACTAGATGATGTGCGGGGTGAACCTATGGTTTAAAGCCGATAAATGGCATATCCAAGAGATTTAAATAGATAATCTAAACGCCTTAAACGGATATTCTAAGGTTTTTTGTTCATCGGGCTGTGTCAAATATTTTTGCGCCCTGCTCTTTTTACCGTTTTGCTTTTCTACCTTTTTACCTCTAGGTTTACAATAAAACAGATATGTTTTCGTTATAAAAAACATTAGAATATGCCTTATAAAATGAATTAATGAAAACTCGAAAACGGCTTATCGATTACTATATTTTACTCCTTTAACAACCATAGGAACATGAAACCGATACGAAATATTGTCCTTACATGCTTACTGGCAGCATCTGTCGGTACATTCGGCAGCGGCATATCGGCGCACAATGCAAGCGGCACGCCGGCAACGAAGGTAAAAAACGAACTCGCCCGATTGGCAAAATACGACTATTCGCCGATACTCGGACAGCATCAATATCGGTATATCGGTTATATCGGACGAGACTTCCAACGGCTGTACATGTACTTCGAACACGTGGAAAAAGACACGGCCGACGCCACTCTTTACCACGTAAAAGGGGCTTCGAGGGTGCGCCAAAACGTGTGTAACTTTACGGGTACAATTCGTTTGAAGCACATTGAAGAGAATAACGATGACCGTTACGGACGGGTGAACAGATACTGTATGACAGGAACATACGACCTGCGGGAGGACGACAAGCAGAAAGGAGCCGGCCGATTTTATGGGAATATGACCACCAATTTTTATCTGTATGACAATTCGGTGCACTTCGATGACTTGTTCATTACAGTATCTGACGGCTATTGCAACAATATGTTCGAGGGGAAATGGACGTCTTTTAAGACGAAAGTCAGTAAGAATGCCAACTGGGGATTATTCAGAATACCCAACAGCAATGCCCTTGATATCGGGGAAGGCGAGTTCTATATCAATCCTAAATATAGGCACAACGGCTGGGAAAACTACTGTGCAACGATGGGAGATGTCGATACGGCGGCGATATCCGTGGACGATGCGCTCGATGAAGAGCGCCGCGAATGGTGGCGAGGCAAAGACGAAGTACGGCAAAGTTGTAAACGTTATATGCTCAACGACTCTACCTACGGCATAAAGGTGTATCGTAACGGAGTGCTTATACAGACAATCGTCTGCCCTATCGATACGGTATCGCCCACTGAACAAGACCTTGGAGAGGGGTGGTTCGAGGATGTTACTTTCGACGGACATAACGACTTGCTCATTTCTAAAAACGGAACGGGAGCGACACCTGCCTACTACGAATGCTACACATGGGATGAACGAAAACGCAAGTATGTGCGCATTCCGTCGTATAGCGAAATACCTAATCCCTCTTCTTATGAAATAAAGCGCAGCATCTACGGCTGGAAACAACTGACAAAACACGAGCAGGTGCAGCAAAAGTATATATTCCGAAACGGCGAGTTCGTATTGCATTCGGCGCTCTACATAGACCATTCGGGCGAAAAAGATACGCACTACAGAGAAATAAGAATGGAAAAAGGAAAAGAAGTTACAATGAAAAATACTGAAAACTATGAGGATATCTCCCCCGAATGGGATATCCTACCTTTCTAATATCGGCAGTATGGTCTCTCCTAAACATAAGAACAAGAGGGATATAAAACAAATAAGGGATGACCGATCGCCATCCCTTATATATATAATTAGGTGTAATTACTTGAGATTACAGCCCGGCGACCACGGCTTGAGCTGCTTGAAGAAGTCGTTACCCTTATCGTCTACGAGGATAAAAGCAGGGAAGTCTTCTACTTCTATCTTCCAAATAGCTTCCATACCCAGTTCGGGATATTCCACACACTCTATGCTCTTGATGGAATTCATAGACAGAACAGCAGCAGGCCCCCCTATGCTTCCCAGATAAAAACCGCCGTGCTTCTTGCACGCTTCGG
>CAUUQE010000134.1:0-6862 GCA_963547065.1 uncultured Prevotella sp.
ATTGATAACGCTATCGCTGCATTTTTCCAAAATCCAAATTTTATATGTACTTTTATGTTTACAAAGATAGGGTAAAAAGAAATAGAGATAGCTAAAAATTTTACCGAATAAAGTACCACTATTACAGGAGAATATGACTTTGCAGTACTTTATTCGGTAGATATGAAAGGTGTTATTGCCGGTCTTTCACGGGCAATATGGCATTGCCTATGCAGGCGTTGGGCATCTGTATGTGGAGCATAGCGCACACCGTGGGGGCGATATCTACCATCTTAACGGGTACAGACGTTTCTCCGTGCTTGATATTCCAGCCCATAAACACGAGCGGGATGTGCGTATCATAAGGATTCCATGCACCGTGCGTGGTTCCCTTATAGTCGGGTTTATACGGCCAGTCAAAATATCCGTTTCTTAAAATCACGATTAAATCGCCGCTTCGGTTATGGCAATACCCGTTTATGGCGCGCTCTTTAATAGGCTCCGGCAACGGTTCTACGACAGATTTTTCGAGATCGAAGGCATATAGGAATTGGGGATCGGCTTTCAAGAAGTTGGCGGCGGCAGTCCTTACTTCACTGAGTTGCAACCCTGCATGACTGATAGCATCATGATCGAGATACAGAAAATTCGTGTAAGCACGTGTAACCAATTTATCTATACCGAACTTATTTTTCAGATAAGCGTTCAACTCATTTATCGTCTTTTCCGCATTCCATCCGTCTACAGGCATTCTGTGTGCCGTCATCTGGTTAGGGTTATGCACGGCGCCATGGTCGGCTGTGAGAAACAGCAGATAGTTGTTTCGCCCGATCTTGGTGTCAAGAACCTTGAGAAATTGCGCTATATCCCTGTCAAGTTGCATGTATACCTCGTAATTCTCCTTACCTCTTGTGCTGTAAGTATGCCCGATAGCATCGGTAGACGATACGCTTACGCAAAGCATATCCGTAACATCACCTTGTCCGAGCTTCTCGTTATCAAGGATAGCTTGCGCCATTTTGAAGGTCATCGTTACTCCTTCGTTGCTTGTTTTTATATCATATCCGGGCTTGGTGTGGTTGCCACGGTTGAATTCCTGTACCCATTTCGGCAATTCATTCATGTAATAAGTGCTCGAAACGAAGTTTCCGGCCTCTTGATCCCACCAGTAAGCGGCATTAGCATTAAGGCCTGCCGGCAATATAGCGGCACGGTCTTTGATCGCGACACCGAATACACGCGACTTATAATCAGTGGCTATGCGCAGTACATCGCCCACAGTGGTGGCCCACATATTGCGTGGAGACATCTTACCTGCACTGTTTGTGCTTCCTACACTGTTAACTAAAGGGTCTGAACAGCAGTAACTCCACTTGTTGTTTATCATGAAATTGTTTCCGGCAATGCCATGCAGCGCCGGTACAGTGCCAGTATAAATGCTTGCGTGGCCTATTGCGGTAACGGAAGGCATATAGTTAATCATCGTATTTCCACAACTGTAGCCCTCGCGCAGCATCCGTTTAAGGCCGTCGTTTCCAAATTTATCGTAATAATAATATAGGTAATCCCATCTCATTTGGTCTATTACGAGGCCTACAACGAGCTTAGGTCTTTCGATTTGTGCATAACCTATCGATGTTATGATGCACAAAAAAGCGGTGAGGATAATCTTTTTCATATCGTTATTAAAATATAATGTTGAACATTACAAAGGTACCTATAATTATTGTAAAAACGTAAAAAATATGATATTTCGTTTTGTTGAGTGCAGAAAATGCCGTACCTTTGGCAAAAAGGAATAGTGTTCCATGGAAAAGATAACACAAGAAAACTTCGACGACCAATATGTAGACAGCATAGAGGTGCAGCAAATAGACAAGTTCGTATGTGATGAGATGTCCCGTCAAATACATAGATATATCAAAGGGATGTCGGGTACAAAACGCATGATGGAGCGTTTTGAGCAACAATTATCGCAGCTTTCGGTGCCACAAAAAGAAGAAGCGATTGCGCGATATATAGATTTAAACCGTAAAGTATTGAGCGGATTAGACTTCAAGATTATACTAACACGGGCCATGGCCAACTATTGCGACACCTTTTCATATATGCTGAAGCTTGTCAATGATAAGCGTAAAATGGTGTTTTACTTGAACCGTATCAAAAGTAAATATATACAATATCATCAGGTCTTCGAGGAAGAAGGCAAGTTCGGTATAAAGGATCATCGGGGTAGAGTGCTCGTTCATCCTTATTATGACTTTATCCGGACATGCTATGTTTACGTGGATGATCTTCGTACAATGCCCATCATCGTGGAAAAGAACAGCAAGATGGGACTGATACTCCCCGATGGCAAGGATACTGTTGTGGCTGATTTCGTATACAACAATATCTCTCTACGCGACGATCCTCCTTATTTCGAAGCTGTGAAAGGGAAGGTGAAAGGTCTTATTGATATTGACGGAACATTCACAGCACAGTGAGCAATTACTCCCTTATTACAGAAAATCGTCTGTTATGTATCTACCTTAAGAACATTCTTTAATAGTAGCATAGCTTTCAGATGCCACTTGCAGTCCGTTTTTACCTATACCCGATGCACCATTGTCGGCTTTCAATAAGTTATTACATACGTTAGTATCCTAATTCGTAGATTGTTTCCATTGCCTGTCTTCAGTACTGTCATCAAAATCATTCGTACCCATCAATCATCTTACTCTATAGAATGATTAATTAATATAGTCTCTTCAATAGACACTACTATTTTATTTTCAGTGTTTACAGGCAAGTCATATTGTAGAGTATCATTGCTTTCAGCACACGAAATCAATATCGAAAACATTGTTGGCACAGCTATACATAATCATTTTTTCGTCAATTACATAATCATATATCTTCATTTCAAGTTCTCTGGATTATCAGTAAACTATAGCTTTCTGTAATATCCGTTAGCGATAGCAAGCTGAACGTTCACCTCTTTACATTTCTTTTATCATCAACATATATTCATGAAATCCGTATATATGTATGAGACAAGAAAAAAAATTAACAACAATTAAATTCTCACAGTCACATTTGTTACCCGCAAAGCACTGTTTTATCCTTACTTTTGCCGGCAATTAAATATAATTTATACAAAGATAATTATGGATAATCAGATGTTCTGTTTCCAATGTCAGGAGACGGCAAAGGGAACAGGTTGTACCGTTCGCGGTGTTTGCGGTAAGCTCCCGCAGACTTCAAAGTATATGGATCTCTTGCTAAGCGTGGTGCGTGGAGTCGGTACCATCGACCATTCGCTGAAACAAGCTGGTGTGAAGTCGTTAAAGGAAGTGCAGGATTTCATTGTCGATTCGCTCTTCTCCACCATTACCAATGCCAACTTCGATGATTTGAGCCTGCTGAAAAGAGTAGACAAAGGCATAGCCTTGAAGAAACAGTTGCTTCATATAGCGGCAGAAAATGGCGTCACACTGCCCGAATACAAGGAAGTCACATGGGGTGGAGAAAAGAGCGATTACGAGAATGAGGGCGAAAGAGAAAACATTCTTCGCAATGAGAACGAAGATACCCGTTCGCTGAAAGAACTTACAGTGCTCGGTCTGAAAGGTATGGCCGCCTACTACGAACACGCTTCGCGTCTCGGATACGAGAGCAACAAGATAGCCGATTTCATGTCGAAAGCGCTCGCTATCATCAGTAACCCAGATGCTGACATGAGTTTATTGCTCGATACTGTGCTCGAAACCGGTAGATATGGCGTTGATGTAATGGCACTCTTAGACAAAGCAAACAGCACTTCGTACGGCAATCCCGAAATAACAAAGGTGAATATCGGCGTAGGCAAGAACCCGGGAATATTGATCAGTGGGCACGATTTGCACGACATAGAAGACCTGTTAAAACAGACCGAAGGCACCGGAATAGATGTGTATACCCACGGAGAGATGCTTCCGGCGCACTACTATCCGCAACTTAAGAAGTTTAAACACCTTGTTGGCAACTACGGAAACGCATGGTGGAAGCAGAAAGAAGAATTCTCTACTTTTAATGGCCCCATCGTATTCACCACCAACTGTATTGTGCCACCATCGCCGAATGCCAACTATAACGATCGCGTATTTACAATGAATTCCACCGGTTACCCCGGATGGAGACACATAGAGGCAGGAGCCGATGGGCATAAAGACTTCTCCGAAGTTATTTCGTTAGCCAAAACATGCCAAGCACCTACCGAGATCGAGCACGGTGAAATAGTAGGTGGATTTGCTCATAATCAGGTTTTTGCCCTTGCAGACAAAATAGTAGAAGCCGTTAAAAGTGGCGCAATACGTAAGTTTGTAGTCATGGGAGGCTGCGATGGGCGTATGAAGAGCCGCAATTATTATACAGAGTTTGCACAGCAGTTGCCCAAAGATGTGGTAATACTTACGTCGGGTTGCGCCAAATTTAAGTACAACAAGCTCGATTTGGGTGATATTAACGGCATCCCGCGTGTACTTGATGCCGGTCAATGCAACGACTCTTATACGTGGGCCGTGGTAGCTCTGAAGCTGAAAGAGATATTCGGTGCCGCCGACATCAATGACCTTCCTATCGCTTTCAACATAGCTTGGTACGAGCAAAAAGCCGTTATCGTGCTGCTTGCCTTGCTCAGTCTTGGCGTGAAGAATATCCACATAGGGCCCACACTGCCCGCATTTGTTTCGCCGAATGTACTGAAAGTATTGGTACAAGACTTCGGTCTCGGCACGATAAGTACCGTAGACGAAGACCTTAAAGCTATGATCAAGTAACACCACGCAGACAGTATAGAGAGCCGACATCGTATATTTCGTTTTTCTATACTGTTTAAAAATAGTAGGTTATATATCGTTATCATTTCAATACATTTTTTCTTCGAACACACCAACAGAACGTTTTCTCATAACGCTCGTACTGTTTGTAACCGTCGTTTTTCCATATAGTACGGTTACAAACAAGAAATTCTCTATATAGCCATATCAGAACAGACCGAAAAAGTCTCTTTTCTTGCTGAAATGAGAATATTTCTTCTTATTACACAGTCGCAATGCAGCCCTATCAGCATCGGTTGCTAATCTTGATACGATCATCGTTCTTACAGAAAACAACAGCCTTTTCATCATGTCTTGCCACCTATTGATGAAAGATATTTCCCATCAACCATGAAAAAGCCCTTGCCGTTCGTCGAGCAGTGTCTTGGAAATGATTACCTTTATTCCATTCGAACGTACATGCAATATTACATTCCTGTAGCCGGTCATACTGTATTCTAATGGCCGTGCCCACCTGCGCCATCATTTCATTACGTGTCATCTCTTCTTTATCACCAAGACTTAGATATACGGCCTCCGCATGCATCATACGGGTTGAAATGTAGGCGTTCCACTGCGGGAACCATACGGAAGGCGACGCAGCAGCAATACCTTCGAAACACGAACTGTTATAGCCCGCCCACAAGGCGAACAGTCCGGCGAGAGAATAGCCACCCAGCAACAGTTGTATGCGCTGCATATCGTAACCACGAGTTGCAGACAATGCAGGCAAAAGCACATTAGTTATCAGCGACAGAGTGCTTTGTGCTCCGTCGCCAAAAGATTTTTTTCCGAATACGGGCGGTGTCGCCCACGGCGATAATTCATGCTGCCAATCGTTGATAGTAAGCGCCACGAGTACAGCCGACCGGTTGGATAATGCCTCAATTGCCTCTGTTTCATCGTCCAAAGTTTTCAAGTCGTGCTCATCAACCGGTTGCACCAACAGGAACTCAGGCTGTTCTTGCTCATACAGTACACACGTTCTGCCGCCGATATTCAAAATTGTTTTTTCCATTATTCCGCAACTGGTTTGTCGTCAAACTTTCGTGCCATGTCGCCTGCTCAGCAGGAGCAGCAACACAAAGATAGGTAAAAACAGCGAGAAAAGCAAATATATGCAAGCACTGTACAAACAATGCTATAGAGACACTCATAATATCTATTGCCGACAGAAACGCCGTTTAACCACGACAGATCATAGATGTAATGCCGTCAGACGGCACCTCTATCGGCCTTAGGTTATATGTCTATCTGACACAGACTATTCTCGTTGTTTCATAAAAAAACAAGAATATGGTTTCATTTCATATTTTTTATTATCTTTGCAAAAGGTAAATATTACTTCTATGAAACTAAATCAATCTTTGAATACCTTTATTTTTCTGCTGTTATTTGTTGCTCCATCTGCCTTTGCCACCGACTATACGCGCGGTATAGGCAAGTATCCGGGATCGCCGAAGGAGAACTTTGCCCCCATGATGCAGGCAGACAATACTTATCGCAATGTGGCCTTGCATCGTATGGCCTACCATTCGTCGGCCTACGATTATAATCTTACGGCGCAATTACTAACCGACGGTATTGTCTGCAAAGACAATGTAGTGAGTATGGACGCCTCAACCAACCGCGGCACATTGCCCGTGCGCGAACGCGAATGGGCTATAGACGGCGGAGAGTATTCGCAAAATATTCTTTACGGCAGCGATGCCTACCTGCAATACGTGTGGCACGGAATGACCGTACATGCCGATCGGGTGAAGCTACAAGCCACGGTGGCCTATCGTGAAAGTAATGCCAAAGAGAGCTACGCCATAGAGGTGCTTACGCAAAACGCAGACAAAAATTGGCGTATTATAGGCAAAGAGGCAGGCAAAGGGCTGCCCGGAACGGCAACGCAGTATAAGGCTCACAGCGATCCCAATAAAGTAACGGGTAACGACATGCTGCCCGTAAGGCGGATAGAAACCGAAATCATCTTGGATAAAGCGAAAAGCGTGTTCGATACCTTTAGGTTGCAACTGCGCATGAAAGGGGCTGTACAC
>CAUUQE010000135.1:0-6801 GCA_963547065.1 uncultured Prevotella sp.
AACCGGAACATTCTTTTCCAAAAAGATGGTTCCGGTTTTATCATATTTACGCCACTCCGAGCGATTCATTCTTTGGGTAAAGACACACTAAACCCTTATAAACAAGCCGTTTTGCGCTATTTTCTGACGCGACACGCTATTTCCATCATATCAAACCCGATTGAGCATTGAGAGTATTTGAGAGGCAAAATGCTACAAAAACGCTCAATCATGATTGCATATACAAGACACCTACGGGCCACAACGTCTGATATTCGATGGCATTCCGGAGCAAACAGAAGTGAATTTTTCTAACGAACCGATTTGATTTTAACAATTCAGAAAAACCTTTACAACAAGTCATTGCTGGCTGCGTTATTCAAAAATCCCCAACGATTGGTTCAAAATTCGTTGGGGATTTCCATATTCATAACATGCTGATTATAAATCATTTAAACAAAAACACCTCAACACACAAGTGCTTCGGCGGCCTATTTTGCCTGTTTTTAGCCTCTAAAAGCAGCTCTTTCGGCTTGTAAAAGCGTAGCTTCCGCACGGTAATAGCAGCCCTTTTAGCTTGTAAAAGCATAGCTTTTGCATCGCACGAGGTATTCTTCAAGCCTTTTATTGTTCTTTTTCGAGTTTTTGAAAGCTAGATGGTGAGTTTCCGAAATGTTAAATTCCACTCGCTTTCTTTGACAAAAATGAGCCGAAAGAATTTGCGTTTCATTTAAACTTTCCTCCGGTAATCTCACGTACAGACAGGCTTTGGAACACGATGTCGTAGCCTCCGTTCTGTCCGTCACGCTCATAAAGAAAAGCGATACGCCCATTATCCATTCTGACCATCGTAGAATAGCAGGAAGAACGGTCAGTCAGACGAAGCCCCTTTTGCCAACCATGCTTCCACGTTTGCGTATCAGACATGCGCTTACCTACGGGCACTTCCTTATAGAAAAAGCCCACGCTGTCGCGGCGAGCACTAAGAGGCACCGACTGCAAGGCCAGCCACACGCGTTTACCCGTAGCCACTTTACGAGCCTGCAACATCAGAATCTCACCATTACAAGCATTCACTTCTTTCGCCGTCATATTATCCGGCATCACCTCTTTACCCCAATGACCAATCGCTTTGCGAGCATTCGTATAACTGAAGACGTTAAATTTACGACCACCCGTGAGTTCGCGGCAACTCAGCAACACATCGCCATTCGGCAGTTCTTCGACCTTAGACTCGTCTTGAGCCGTTGAAGGAGCCTCCATCGTCACTCCACCCAGCACCTGCCATGAGCGTCCGAAGTCGTCGGAATAGATAACATACGTGCCTATACGGTCCCTCCCCTTCTGTCGCAAAGGATGAGCAATATACAGACGGTAGTATTTTCCAACCTTGACATAGCGACTTTGCATGATGCGTCCCGAAGTAAGGAATATGCCATCAGCCTGTCCGCTACCCGGCAGTTTGCCATCATAGAACCCATGAATCAGCTCAGTGAGGTCGGTACCATCATCCCACGTTTTGCCGCCATCCATGCTACGGAAGAACACCGCGTGCTGTGGATCATGGCGAGTAGCACGCTGGTAGCCTACATTTCCTGCCACACAATGCAACAACACCTCGTCCGACATGCGGTCGGCCACTAAACTCGGGTCGCCATAAGCGATGCGACGGCGTTCAACAGCCTGCTCATTGCCCCGAGCCACACACACAGAATCCGACCAAGTAAGTCCACGATCATCACTGGTTCGCATCACGACGTTAACTTGAAACAAGCCATTCTGATTGCTCCAACCTACATCAGCCTTGCTGAAACGATAGTCGCACGCGGCCAAAAGTGTGCCCCGGCGAGTCTGCGCAATGGCAGGAATACGAAAAGGAATGGGACTTTCTGCATTATTAAAAACGACAATTTCTTTTGCAGTTGTTTGCTGAGCATACACTTTTGTTGAACACATAGCTCCCAAACAAACTGAGATTAACATTGAAATAACAAACTTACTATTCATAATAATTAGGTTTTGCATGCAAAGTTAAGTAAATTAATCACTTATCCCGTTGCCATTTCAAAATTATTAACTACCTTTGCAGGAAGTAGATGATTAATTCGTCCTGCTTTAAAATACAAGTTTTAAGATGATTCTCCGTTCAATGCATACTACGGCTGCGAAAGATGGAATCATTGCCAAGGGGCCATTTGAGAATTCGGAAGTTGAGAACTATTTAACTATCGATTAACCCCAGAATTTCCTATCAGCCAAATACCCTGTGACATTCTCCAACAACGAAACACACTGGTTCCTCATCTCTCCCAATTATCGTAGAGAACTAAAGATTAAACAATATCTTGAGTCAAAAGGCATCGCGTGTTTTGTTCCCATGCAACATACGTTTCGAATTATCGCAGGCAAGAAACGGCTGGTTGAGGTTCCCATTGTTTCTAATTACCTATTTGTAAAATCCACGTATAATCAACTGAAAGTCGAGAAACAAACGCTCGAGCAACTCGACATGCCGTTTAAGTTTCGCATGGACACGATGAATCGCCAACAGCCCATCGTCATAGACGAGCGTCTGATGGAAGACTTTATCACAGTCTGTCAAAACCAGTACAGTAAATTCGTTGATCGCAACAAACAGGCCAATATCAAGAAAGGCGACCGCGTTGAAATCGTATCCGGTCCGTTTGCCGGCGTTCAAGGCTATTACGCCCGACCCTTTAAGGACAAGTGCGTAGTAGTTTTGATTGAGGATGTTGCTGCCGTGTGTACTACATACATTCCACCATCTGCATTACGGCTGATCAGTGATGAGAAATAAGATTTCAAATTGATGGCAAGACGCTGGGATTCTACACAGGTGTCAAATATACAACGCGTAATGCAGACATAAGATAATCCACTTAAAAACACATTAATATGACAACATACGATTACGTGATAGTAGGCGCTGGCCTGTTCGGTGCAACCTTTGCCCGTTTGGCTACAGTTCGAGGAAAAAGATGTCTGGTAATAGACAAACGCTCCCATCTCGGCGGAAATCTATATTGCGAAAACATAGACGGCATCAATGTACATAAATATGGTGCTCACATCTTCCACACCTCCAATAAGAAGGTCTGGGATTTCGTGAATTCGTTTGTAGAGTTTAACCGCTTTACCAATGCTCCGGTCGCTAATTATAGAGGGAAATACTATAATTTGCCTTTCAATATGAATACATTCTACCAGATGTGGGGTGTAACTACACCTGAAGAAGCGCAGGCAAAACTTGATGAACAGCGGGCAGAAGCTGTTGCCAGAATGAAGGCAGAAGGTGTTGAGGAACCTCGTAACCTTGAAGAGCAAGCTTTAGCATTAATCGGTAAAGATGTTTATGAAAAGCTGATTAAAGGATATACAGAGAAACAATGGGGAAGAAAATGCACAGAACTTCCATCTTTTATTATAAAGCGACTTCCTGTTCGTTTAGTTTATGACAACAACTATTTTAACGACAAATATCAAGGCATTCCTATTGGTGGTTATAACAAGCTGATAGAAGCTTTGCTTGATGGAGTAGAAACAATAACGGATATAGATTTTTTTGATTGTCAGCATACTTATGATATAGAGGCTGGTGTCCATAAAGTTCAAAGTCCAAATCTCAATGTTCAATGTAAACAACTTGTCTTTACAGGTAAGATTGATGAATATTTCGGATATCGTTTAGGCAAGCTGGACTATCGCTCTGTTCGATTTGAACACGAAATACTTGATACATCCAACTATCAGGGAAATGCTGTTGTGAATTATACAGAGGCAGAAGTGCCTTACACACGCATAATAGAACACAAACATTTCGAATCATTTGGACAAGAGGTTTATGCTAATCCAAAGACTGTAATTTCTCGCGAATATTCAACGGAATGGAAAGTTGGTATAGAGCCTTATTATCCAGTCAATGATGAAAAGAACGATCAGCTCGCAAAGCAGTATCGTGTCTTGGCTGCAGAGGAACCTGGAGTTATTTTCGGCGGACGACTTGCTGAATACAAGTATTATGATATGGCACCGATAGTAGAACGTGTGATGTTGGAGTTCATAATATAGAACAAGAAAATTGCTTAGGAAAGCGTTCAAAATTTATATTATAATAATGATTTTGCAGCGGATAAATTGGATTGATTGGGGAAAGGCTTTTGCCATATACTTGGTTGTATTAGGACATCTTTTGTCTAAAAGCGGTATAGAAGGAAGGATTCATGACTTCATTTATCTTTTTCATATGCCGTTTTTCTTTTTTATCTCAGGACTTCTCTTTAAGATAAAGGAAAATAATCTACGTGAAATGTTTTCACGAATATGGCATTCGTTAATAATCCCCTATATCTTCTTAAACCTTCTATCTGATATCTTTCTGATACCATCTTGGATACTTTCTAGAGAATGGCCTTTAGAGAATTTGGTATATTTCCTTACAGCAGATGGACATGGTGAACCTGGGCCGACCTGGTTCTTAATTTGTCTGGCATGGTTATGGATAGCCTTTTATTACTTATCACGATTTTCATATAAATGGCAGTGTGCAGTTTTGCTAAGTTGTGGAGTGTTTGCTTGGCTTTTCCCGTATACCTTGTATTGGAGAATAGATACTGCTATAATGGTTTTACCTTTTTTTGTTATGGGGTATCATTGTAAATCATTGCTGACATGGCAGACTAGTAAGTATAAAAGCATTCTTGTAACTATAGGACTTATATTTATAGCAGTCTCTTTCTCCTATTTGAATGGATACTCGAGTGTATATATCCGTACTTTTGGCAATTTCCCTATTCTATATTATCCGGGAGCGTTTATGGGAGTCATGATGCTTGTCATGATTAGCAAGTTGCTGGATAAGTGGAGAACGAAGATTATCTATGTTCTGTCTTCTGGAACTATTGTCATCATGGGACTGCATGGGATAGTACTCCTTTACCTTAAGTTGGCAATGAAGCGTTTGGGATTGTTTGTATTTGACAATTATTCTATAGGAGAAAAGTTCCTTATAGGATTTTTGTCAATGGCAGTACTTTATTTTGTTATTCTGTTGTTGCAGCGTTATTGCGCACGATGGATCGGTAATAGAAAATAAATAGTGGAGCAGACGCGTAATCGAACTATAGCAAAAAATACGATGATGTTGTATTTTAGGGCTATTCTCATGATGGGAATAGGTCTTTATACATCTCGCATTATTCTTCAAGTTCTGGGAGTAACAGATTTTGGAATCTATAATGCTGTGGGAGGTATTGTCGCCATGTTTGGTTTTCTATCCTCTTCGCTCGGTAATGCGACATCTAGATTCATAACAATCGCGATTGGTCGTGGGGATCAAGCGTATACAAATCGCACTTTTGGAAATATAAAGGTTATTTATTATGTTCTATGTGTGGTGGTTGTTTTGTTGGCAGAGACGATAGGACTCTGGTTTCTTTTCAATAAGATGACAATACCAGAAGAGCGAATGAATGCAGCCTTCTGGGTATTTCAGTATTCTGTTTTATCTACAGTGGTTGCTTTTATTTGTGTTCCATACAATTCTGCCATTATTGCCCATGAGCGAATGTCTGCTTTTGCCTATATATCTTTGGTAGATGCTGTTTTAAAGTTGATAATATGTTTTCTTTTACAGATCATTCCTTATGATAAGTTAATCATATACGCATCGCTCTTTTTCATTGTTGAGATTATAGATAGGACCATTTATGCTGTTTATTGCAATAGACATTTTGAGGAGGTTAAAGCTCCTGCAAAGATTGATAGGGAACAATTGAAGGGAATGGTCTCCATGTCTGTATGGACCTTGAGTGGCAATCTTTGTTGGGTCTTAAATACGCAGGGGGTTAATCTTATCCTGAATGCATTCTTTGGTCCTGTTGTTAATGCGGCACGTGGCATTGCCATGCAAGTACAAGGAGTCATGGGGCAGTTTATAACGAACTTCCAAACTGCTATTAACCCACAGATAACAAAGGCTTATGCAGGTGCGGAATATTATCGAATGCATTCCTTGCTTCATTTAAGCAGTAAGTTTTCTTATTTCTTGATGTTTGTGATGAGTATTCCTGTCTTTATTGAGGCTCCTGTCATACTTAAATGGTGGTTGACTACAGTTCCAGAAAATACGGTTGTTTATCTGAGGATAATATTAATATATTCTGTGTTGGCAACGTTAAGTAATCCCTTATGGATTTCTGTGTTAGCAACAGGTAAGTTAAAGAAATACCAACTATTTGATAATATTGTACAAGTGTCTGTATTACCCATTTCATACATAGCCTTTAAATATTTTAATGCAGCATCTTATTGGGTATTTTTAATTTTGCTGGCTTCAGGGGTTGTAGAGACTATTATTCGTGTATGGATAGTTTTACCGCTGATTGGTCATAAATATATAGATTATATCCATGAGGTTATAATTCCATTAGTTTTAGTCTCTTTTGTAGCTCCACTTCTTCCCCTTGTATTATCTACTGGTTTTAGTGGCAATGATGTAATAAAGTTCTTTATTGTCTGTTTTGTTTCTATACCATGCTCCTTATTTACTATATGGTTATTTGGACTAAATGATAAAGAACGAACTTATTTTATAGAATATGTAAAAGTAAGAGTATTAAATAAATAATATGACTCCAAGGATTTTAGCTTTATATTTACCCCAGTATCATCCTACACCTGAAAATGATAAATGGTGGGGAAAGGGATTCACAGAGTGGACTAATGTCGGTCGTGCTAAATCTCTTTTTAAAGGGCATGACCAACCAAGAATTCCAACAGAATTAGGTTATTATGATTTAAGGC
>CAUUQE010000136.1:0-6771 GCA_963547065.1 uncultured Prevotella sp.
TTACTAATCCTATTGTCCTAAATATGATTTAAGCGACTTGCTCTTCGTATTAGTCCGAAGGCGCCTTATAGCTTTTTCCTTAATCTGTCTTACCCGCTCACGCGTCAATCCGAATTTATCACCAATTTCCTCTAGTGTCATATCCTGCTGATTGATACCGAAGAAAGCCTCAACAATTTGTCTCTCACGCTCTTCAAGCGTTAGCAGAACACGCGATATCTCGTCCCGAAGAGATTCTAACACAAGCGCATCATCCCCCATTGGAACTTCCGTATTAGACATAACATCCAACAAGCCGTTATCTTCACCTTCTACAAAGGGGGCGTCCACAGACACATGCTTACCGTTAATCTTCATTGCATCAACGATTTTCTCTTCCGAAAGATCAATGCGGTCAGCTATCTCTTCTATATTAGGATGGCGCTCATTTTCCTGTTCAAACTTATTGAGGATCTTATTTATTTTATTTACTGAACCGACTTGGTTTAACGGCAACCTTACAATACGACTCTGTTCTGCAATAGCCTGCAGAATACTCTGCCTAATCCACCATACGGCATAGGAAATAAACTTAAAACCGCGCGTCTCGTCAAACTTCTCAGCGGCTTTTATCAAACCGACGTTTCCCTCGTTGATGAGGTCGGATAAACTCAGTCCTTGGTTCTGATACTGCTTTGCCACTGAAACCACAAATCTAAGATTGGCTTTTGTAAGCTTTTCAAGAGCCTTTCTGTCACCTTTTCTTATACGTTGTGCCAACTCGACTTCCTCTTCTACAGATACAAGTTCCTCACGACTTATCTCTTGTAAGTATTTATCGAGCGATGCACTTTCTCTATTGGTAATAGATTTTGTGATTTTCAGTTGTCTCATTAGGCATCTCCTTTTCTAATGCATAGTTTGCAAATTTAAATATTTCGAACGAAATATGCAAATATTTTATTATTTTTCTTATATGCCTAAAATTTCTAAATAATTAAGGGAAATGTACTTTTCCGCACATTCCCCTTAACTTTATCCTCTAAAAACACTCTACTCCGACAACTTAATTACAACATAATCACGTTTACCTGTAGGCCAAATACCTTTCACAACAAATATGGGATCTTTGCTTGTAGAAGCTTGTCTTACCACTTCCTGTAAATCACTGATACTCTTCAAAGGCGTATCATTTGCAGAAATCATGATGAAACCTTTGTTTATCCCAGCTTCTTTGATGGCACCTTTACTTACACTGGTCACTTCCAATCCATATCTAATTTCAAAGGTCTCTTTCTGTTTTGCTGTTACAGGTCGGAAACTTGCACCTAATATATCAAGATCCTCAGTCTTCTTTACCACCTTCGTATTGCCTTGAGCATTCTTCAACGTTACCGTTTTAGTAATTCTCTGTTTGTTACGCAGATAAGTAACAGAGACTTTATCTCCCGGACGTTTCTTTGCCATTATTTCCTGCAGTTCGGCCATTTTACTTATATTTTTGCCATCTACAGCTACAATAACATCACCTTTCTTCAATCCTGCAGCCACAGCTGCACCGTCTTCTGCAACTTTACTTACATAGATACCGTCGTTTGTACCAAGATCAACCTCCTTGCCATCTTCTTTTTGGGCATCTATATAACTGTGCACATCTCCACCTTCAATACCAAGAAGAGCACGCTGCACCGTTCCGTACTGCTTAAGATCAGCAACAACCTTATTCATAATTGAAGTTGGAATAGCAAAGCCATAACCAGAATAAGAACCAGTCTGAGAATACAGCATAGCATTGATACCCACAAGCTCACCTTGAACATTGACCAGAGCACCGCCCGAATTACCGGCATTAATAGCCGCATCGGTTTGTATGAACGATTCAATGGCGTTAGCATAGAGAGAACGCGCCTTGGCACTGATGATACCTGCCGTAACCGTTGAATTTAAATTAAAAGGATTGCCCACTGCAATTACCCACTCACCTACTTTCAACTTATCTGAATCCCCGATAGGCAGTGTTGGTAGACCTTTGGCATCAACTTTTATCAATGCAAGATCTGTCGTTTTATCAGTACCGATAATACGTGCAGAAAACTCACGGTTATCATTCAGTGTTATTGTAAGTTCATCTGCCCCTTCAACAACATGGTTATTGGTTACAATATATCCATCTGACGAAATGATTACACCCGATCCGGTAGCTTCACGTTTAGGAGTCTTGAATTGTCTTTTTTGCGATTCTCCCTGCCCGGGATTACCAAAAAATCCAAAAGGATCAGAAAAGAAATCACTGAAAGGATCACTCCTTTGTACATCCACAGTCTCTACTTTTGAGTTCTGCACAAACCTGATATGTACAACTGCCGGTAAGGCCTTTTCTGCAGCATAAGTCAGATCGACCGGCTGGCTGGCTGGTGCAACCGGTGCATCTGCAGCGTTTACTCTGATAAAAGCACCTGCTGAAAATACTATTGCCACCGTACATAACGATGGAATCAAAAATTTAGAAAAATTTTTCATGTCTTTATTCTTTTATATTTCATTTTTTTCATCTTTTATATGCTGTAACGGTTTTGATAGACCGCCAGAAATATTAGATGCAAATATAGATGCAAAAAATAACAAACTGCCAATTTGTCGGCGTCCTTTATTCCAATTTAACAATTATATTTAACACATTAACGACTGTTAAGCTGAAAATATTCGAATTTTACATTCATTTAATATGACATAGTAACTATAATCTAACTATATATGCAGGAGACCTTCGTATCAAATGTCGCAAACGGTCAATATTAAACAAGTTTCCTATCGGACATAAAATACCTTTCTATCGTCATTAGGAAATGGATCTATCAAGCATAGGTATAATACCTATATTCAGTAAAAGATCTATATATTATTGAAATAATATGTCAATTACTTTGCATTTATCATAATTAAATGTATCTTTGCAGGCACAACAGTGTTCCGGTCTGCCACCGGTTTCGCAGGAAACGGGAGGAAAGTCCGGGCAGCAAAGGGTGCTCCACTTCCGAAAATAGAAGCTATTGGTAACAGTAGGTAAAGGCAGAAGAAAATAACCACCAAGATTGTATCGGTAGCCATTAGTTGCAGAGAAGTCGAAGAAAGGGTGAGAAGGTGGTGTAAGAGACCACCAGTCGGCGGGTGATCGCCGAGCTGTGCCTGCTGGAGGCTGCAAGTTCATGTAAACCGCCGTTTGAGAATGGCCCATTCAAACGCAAGTACGGCGGAGGGTAGAACGCTTCAACTGTAGGGTGACCTACAGGGTAGATAAATGGCAGACTCTCTTCTTATAGAAATATATGGAGAGAACAGAACCCGGCTTATAGGAGCACTGTTTTCTTTCTTGAACTACTTGATAACATCCAAGTTGTACCAGTAGCTGAAATATTTTCATTATAAAAGGTCACGTAATGCACGGAAAATTCCGAAAAGTTATCGATTTTCTTACGATAAGAATTTGGCGGATCTCGCCTAAAAACCTGTCGCCATTGCGCAGATTATTATATTCGATTATCAAAAGATTGTATCTAACCATACAATTTTTCACAACAAAGCGCACTGTGGATATGGCTTCAGCACTCACCTATAGTACTCTACTTTCCATTGTACCGATATGCGCTGTAGTTTTTGCCATCGCTCGCGGCTTTGGCTTTTCGTCTCATATTGAAACATGGTTTAGAGATGTGCTCAACAGTCAACCACAAGTAGCTGATACAATTATCGGTTTTGTAAATTCGTATCTCGTCCATGCCAAGAGTGGAGTAATTCTTGGGATTGGCCTGGTATTCATGCTATTGACGGTACTTATGTTGATACGTAATATTGAACAAGCTTTCAACGACATTTGGCAAATAAAAAACAAGCGAAGCTTCATGCGAATGATTACCGATTATCTTGCCATGCTGTTTCTTATACCAATCTTTATTGTGCTTATCTCCGGTGTTTCACTGTTCATGGCCATAGTAGCAGGACAAACAAACTCCATGCTCCTCGTCGGTCCGATGGTACGTTTCGGTATAAACATTATGCCTTATGTGCTCATGGTATGTATATTTACTTCGCTTTATCTGTTCATGCCAAATATTCATGTAAGGTTCCGATACGTAATAATACCGGGTATTATTTCGGGTATAGCCATGCAATTGGTACAATTTGTATACATTCATTCGCAAATATTTTTGTCGAGTTATAATGCTATATACGGTTCGTTTGCAGCATTACCACTTTTTATGCTCTGGATACAAGTATCATGGTCTATCTGTTTATTCGGTGCGGAAATGAGTTATGCCAGCCAAAATCTTGAGGAATTTGCCTTTTTGGCCAAGACATGTGATATCAGTCATCGTTACAAGATATTGTTAAGTGCACTACTACTCGGGCGAATATGTCAACGTTTCAAAGACGGTAAAAAACCTTATACTGCTGTGCAATTAAAGCTTGAAACAGGCATCCCCACGCATATCATCCATGATTTACTCTATTCATTGTCTAAAGTGCACTTGGTAGTTGCCAATTCCGGTTTCGACAGTAGTGATGATACTGTATATCAACCAGCCGAGGCTTTAGCCAATATCACAATGGGTAACATGATAGACCGATTAGAAGCAAAAGGTATATGGGCGTTTCAAACAGAACTCCATAGTAAATTCAAAAACAATGCCTTATGGGTGAAAATATTGAATATCAGACGACAATATCTTATTTCTATGCGCGATATCAACATTGTGGATTTGTAATAATATATTCAAGAAAATACATTTAATTTTAATACTGTTTTTTAATAATAAATTTCTATGAATGAAATGGTGAATGATTATCTGTATTTGGTTGAAAATACGATCAGCCAATACCAAGATGATCCAGACTTTCCAAAGATGGAAAATTACCACATTACACAGTCTCTACTCAACGATTATTTGTTTGATAAACAGGCCATACTCGACTCTGCAGGGAGCATAAAAACACAATATACCATAGCTGGTATACTAATTATACTACCCGTGCTCGTCTTTTCCGCATTCTCAGAAAAGCAATTACCATGGGGTAACTGGTCCATAATCATTGCTGTCTTTATTGGCCTGCTGCTTTTTGTTATTTATAAAATACTACTCAAGGTTTTTATTGCATACAAACTAAAAAAAATACATAACGATGCAATAGAGACATATATAGAAAGTGTTTTAAATTATCGTCACTAATTACTATATCATAACATATGAGTTTACCAGATTTTATGCAATACAAGGACAAATTCTCACGAACAGGATTTGTCGAAAAAATATCAAGAATAGCTAAAAGAGCAGGCGTAAAGTTAGTCTATGCGGCACTCATTCTCTATTATACCTTAGAAAATGAGAAAGTCTCTATAAAAGACAAGGCTATCATTATCGGTGCCTTGGGATATTTGATCAGTCCGTTGGATGTTGTACCTGATGCCATTCCCATTGCCGGATTAGGGGATGACTTAGCTGTACTGATATTTGTACTTCACAAAGTATGGAATGATGTCTCCAATGAAGTGAAACTGAAAGCCAAAAATAAGCTAATGACTTGGTTTGATGACGACGAAGTAAAATTTGCAGATGAGATATTTACTGAAAATACAGGGGATACACCTGTGTAATGCTATATTAAAATATAACGATACAAAATCTTGACTGTCGTTTATACATTTTGACAATCAAGATTCTTTATGCATATTTTTATTTTCTTTACCGTCCGACAGTTTTTTGCCATATTCCCAAATATATGGGTATGCTATTCTACCTACTGTCGATCTAAATTATTTATTTTTCAACAAATCACGTATCTCTTCAAGCAATTTTTCCTCATTACTGGGTTTTGGAGCGACTGTCGGCTCCTCTTCCTTTTTCTTTGTCAAAGAACTAATACCTTTAATAAATAAAAATATACAGAAAGCAATTATCAAGAAATCACAAACATTTTGGATAAAATTTCCATACGTAATTTTAGCATCGTCAATGGTAATGGCAAGAGATGTAAAGTCTATTCCGCCAATGACTGTGCCCAGTAATGGCATCAGAACATCATCAACAAGCGACGAAACAATTTTTCCAAACGCACCTCCGATAATTACACCGACAGCCATGTCAATAACATTGCCACGCATAGCAAATGCTTTGAACTCATCTAAAAACTTACTCATAAATGAAATATTTATATTATTTAAACTGAAATTCTGTGCAAATATAGAAAAAAAATCGTAACTTTGTGCCCAATAAAAAAGAAAATTGCTGTTTACATCTCCATCTTTTCAATATTTGATTTCATCATAAAGATCTAGTTGGTGTGACAGGATAGTTTTCTTAATAGGTAAAATATATTTAACCCTTTAATAAAATAAAATAAAATGATTAAAATTGGTATTAACGGTTTCGGTCGTATCGGGCGTTTCGTTTTCCGTTCAACGCTCGAAGAGGCTAACAAGAACGATGTTGTAGTAGTAGGTATTAATGACCTTCTGCCTGTAGATTACATGGCTTACATGTTGAAATACGACACCATGCACGGACAGTTCAATGGAACAATCGAGGCCGATGTTGAAAAGAACGAATTGATTGTTAACGGAAACCACATTCGCATTACTGCAGAGAAAGACGCAGCAGATCTGAAATGGAACGAAATCGGTGCAGAATACGTTGTAGAATCTACAGGGTTCTACCTCACGATGGACCGTGCAGAGAAACACATCCAGGCCGGTGCAAAGTATGTTATTCTTTCGGCTCCTTCTAAGAAAGGCGACGA
>CAUUQE010000137.1:0-6684 GCA_963547065.1 uncultured Prevotella sp.
AAGATAAACTTTTTTAGATCTTGTTCGCTAAAATAAAGTATTCATAATGTTTTTGTATAAATTATATTAGGCTGGCTGTGAAGTCAGCCTTTTATTTAAGCTGCATATTGTTGATGTAGGGTTGTACTTGTTCGGTTGTGATTAAGTCTTGGAATGAAAATAAAAAAAAACTTAAATGAATAATTACTATAATGATTAATTTTTGTTTATTCCAAAAATATTTGTAATTTTGCAACTCGTTTGGAATAAGCATCAAAGAACAAAAAATAAAAAGTAAGATAGCAATGTCTAAGATTTGTCAGATTACAGGAAAAAAAGCACAGATAGGTTGTAATGTGTCACATTCGAAACACCGTACCAAGCGTAGTTTTGATGTCAATCTATTTAGCAAGAAGTTTTACTATGTGGAAGAAAGTTGCTGGATCAGCCTAAAGATCAGTGCCGCTGGCCTTCGTCTTATCAATAAGGTCGGCCTTGATGCCGCATTGAAACGGGCTGTTTCCAAAGGGTTTTGTGATTGGAAAGATATAAAAGTTATAGGAGGATAAATACATGGCAAAGAAAGCTAAAGGGAATAGAGTACAGGTAATTTTGGAATGTACGGAGATGAAAGATAGCGGTTTGCCCGGGACAAGTCGCTATGTAACGACGAAGAATCGCAAGAATACTCCGGAACGTCTTGAATTGAAAAAGTATAATCCTATTCTTAAGAAGATGAGTCTTCATAAGGAAATTAAATAATAAAGGGGAGATTTAATTATGGCAAAAAAGGCGGTAGCTACCCTCCACGAGGGATCAACGGATGGTCGTGCATACTCAAAAGTTATAAAGATGGTCAAGAGTCCGAAGACCGGTGCTTATATTTTTGATGAACAAATGGTTCCGAATGAGGCTGTCAAAGAGTTCTTTAAGAATTAAAGTAGTAAAGATATATTTATATGATATAGTCAGGGGCTACACATAGTGTGTAGCCCCTGACTATATATTGGAGAAAAAATCCCACCTCTTTGTTCCAGCAGTGTAATCTGTACTGTTCACCGAGCTGGTTAAAGATAATTGTGGTAATAATGATCTCTTGGAATTCGGTGAGTTATACATATTTGTAGCTTTATTCAAGAGTGATGTTGTGGAGAATGGTCAGTTTTTCACGTGTAGGAAAATATTGATGAGTCCGTGGTATATCTCGATTTATCGAAAAAGTTTTTCACGTTTACTGGTGCGACATATGAGAAAATATGATTTAGTGCGGGGAAGAATTTAATGTCACGATGACGATCTATGGTCGAAGAAAGGTAAGGGTCTAGATTATAAAGTACTCATGGCTGTATTTCAGAAATATTTTGTTTATATATTGCTGCTATAGTGGCATATCAATATTGTACAAGTGGACCAGTACTTTTTGTTCCTTGTTGGTAGTATATATCCTAGTATTTTCCATGCTCGTTGCCTTATAACAGCAAATCATTTGTAGTTTCTAATGAAACTTAGAGAAAACATATCGGATCTAAATATAGTTTTTTATTTTGTTTTATTCTTGAATTACATTATCTTTGCATGGTTGTTCATACCAAAATTTCAATGGACGAAAGCAGTTTTGGATTATTAAGTAAGATTAATTTTCCAGTAGACTTGCGCCGGTTGTCCGTCGAACGACTACCGGAGATTTGTAAGGAACTACGGAGGGATATCATCGAAGAGGTGTCGGTAAATCCAGGGCATTTCGCTTCTTCGCTGGGTGTGGTGGAGATAACGGTGGCCTTGCACTACGTTTTCGATACGCCAGACGATCGTATCGTGTGGGATGTGGGGCATCAGGCCTACGGTCACAAGATACTTACGGGGCGGAGAGATGTATTTTGCACCAATCGTAAGTTACACGGTGTGAGACCTTTTCCTACGCCCTATGAAAGCGAGTACGATACTTTTGTCTGTGGGCATGCTTCGAATTCTATCTCTGCAGCACTCGGTATGGCCGTAGCAGCTAAGAAGACAGGTCATGCAGATCGCCATGTTGTGGCTGTAATCGGTGATGGTTCGATGAGTGGGGGCTTGGCTTTCGAGGGACTGAATAATGTTTCATCTACACCGAACGACCTGTTAATCGTGCTTAATGATAACGATATGAGTATCGATCATGCCGTAGGAGGAATGGAAAAATATCTGCTCAATCTCGATACCAACGAAACTTACAACCGTTTGCGCTTCAAGGCATCGCAATGGTTACATGCAAAAGGTTACCTTAACGATAATAGACGTAAAGGAATTATCCGCTTGAATAACGCGATCAAATCGGCCATCAGTCATCAACAGAATATTTTTGAAGGTATGAATATACGCTATTTTGGGCCGTTCGATGGGCATGATGTGAAGGAAATAGTACGTGTGTTGCGGCAGCTGAAAGATATGAAAGGCCCCAAACTTCTGCATCTTCATACCACTAAAGGTAAAGGCTATGAGCCTGCGGAGAGGAGTGCAACCATCTGGCATGCACCGGGTAAGTTCGATGTCTCTACGGGTGAGCGGTTCGTTACCGACTGTTCGCAGCGACCTCCTAAGTATCAAGAGGTGTTTGGACATACGCTTTTGGAACTTGCTGAGGCCAATGAACGTATCGTAGGTGTAACACCTGCCATGCCTACAGGTTGTTCAATGAACATTATGATGGAGAAATATCCAGATCGTACTTTTGATGTAGGTATAGCAGAAGGGCATGCCGTTACCTTTTCGGGTGGTATGGCGAAGGATGGACTGATGCCTTTTTGCAATATATACAGTGCGTTTGCACAGCGTGCTTACGACAATATCATCCACGACGTAGCATTGCTGAACCTGCCGGTAGTGCTGTGTTTCGACCGTGCAGGATTAGTGGGAGAGGACGGTCCTACGCATCATGGTGTGTTTGACCTTGCTGCTTTACTTCCCGTTCCTAATGTAACGATCGCTTCTCCGATGAATGCACACGAACTGCGAAGACTGATGTACACAGCTCAACTATCCGGCAAAGGTACATTCATGATACGTTATCCCCGTGGATACAGCGATACTGTGGATTGGAAATGTCCGTTTGAGGAAATCGAAGTGGGCACCGGACGAAAGGTAAAAGATGGTAAAGACATCGCGGTGTTGAGCCTCGGGCCACTTGGGAACAATGCTCTTGAAGCAATAAACGAGGCTGAAATCGAAGCCGCAAATGCTGGTGAGCTGCGCTCAATAGCGCTCTACGACATGCGTTTTGTCAAACCGCTCGATGAAGATATACTGAATGAAGTTGGCATGCGGTTCTCGAAGATCGTTACGATAGAGGATGGAGTGCGCAATGGCGGTATGGGTTCGGCAGTTTTAGATTGGATGAACGACCACAAGTTCAAACCCGAAGTGGTGCGGATGGGAGTGCCTGATGAATTTATAGAGCATGGAACAGTGGAACAACTCTATAAAATAGTGGGATTGGATAAAGAATCTATTAAGAAAGTATTATTGCAATGAAGATAATAATTACCGGTGCTTACGTTATTGGAACCTACTTGGCAAAGCTCTTGTCGCGTGATCATGAAGATATAACTCTGATAGATGAGGACATTGAGCGATTGAATAAAATCAATTCGGAATCGGATCTGCTTACCATGCAGGCTATGCCTAACAGCATAAAAGCATTAAAGGAAGCGGGCGTAAGCAATGCTGATCTGTTCATAGCCGTTACGCCCGACGAAAATTTAAATATGACTTCGTGTATGTTAGCCAAGGCTCTGGGAGCTAAAAAAACTGTGGCTAAGATCGACGATGCGGAGTACACAGAGCCTCAGTTACAGGAGTTTTTCTCGAATCTTGGTGTAAGTTCCATCATTTATCCTGAGATGTTGGCTGCAAAGGATATCAATAATGGCTTGAAAATGTCGTGGGTTAGGCAGCGTTGGGATGTGCATGACGGGGCTTTGGTAATGCTCGGAATTAAATTGCGCGAGACATGTGAGATACTTAACCGTCCACTGAGAGACCTTTGTGGGCCCGATGATCCTTATCATGTCGTGGCTATTAAGCGCGATGAAGATACCATTATTCCGGGCGGAAACGATGAATTAAAGCTCTATGATCTTGCTTATTTCATGACTACAAAACAGTATATTCCCCTTATTCGTAAGATGGTAGGGAAAGAATATTATATAGATGTGAAGAATGTAATGATAATGGGAGGTGGCTCGACGGCTATTCGAGCCGTTGAAACCATGCCTGAATACATGCATGCAAAGATTATTGAGATCAATGAGAAACGCTGTGAAGAGTTGAATGAATTACTGAGAACCGACAAAACATTGGTGATTAACGGAGACGGACGTGACACCTACCTGCTCAAGGAAGAGGGGATAAACAATACGCAGGCATTTGTTGCCGTTACCGGAAATGCCGAAACAAACATTCTCGCATGTCTTACGGCCAAACGACTCGGTGTGAGAAAGACCGTTGCTGTGGTAGAAAATTTGGATTATGTGAGTATGGCGGAGAGTTTGGATATAGGAACCATTGTTAACAAGAAAGCCATTGCTGCCAGCCATATATACCAGATGATGCTCGATGCCAATGTGATGAATGTAAGGTTTCTTATGCCTGTGAATGCCGATGTGGCCGAGTTTGTGCCGCAAGAAGGGGCAAGAGTCACCAAAAAGATGGTACGTGAATTGGGCTTACCGCGTGGTATGACCATCGGAGGTATCGTGAGAGATGGCGAAGGAATGCTTGTCTCGGGCAACACTCTGATACAGGCAGGCGATACGGTTGTAGTTTTCTGCTACGGTTTGAATATGAAGAATATCGAGAAATTCTTCATTTAAGCATAATAAACGATGCCGTTCTGAGCGGCTTTTTAGGAGGAATGATTCATTTCAAAATCATATATAAGATATTAGGATCGTTGCTTTTCATCGAAGCATCGCTGATGATATGTTGCCTTGCTATGGCACTTTGTTATAATGAAGACGATCTCTTTGCTTTCATTGTATCGGTTATAACGACCTTATTTTGCGCTTTCGTGCTCCGCCATGTAGGGCGTAATGCCGATAATTTCCTTTCCTTACGCGACGCTTATCTCGTCGTAACCCTCTCATGGATGGTGTTCAGTCTCTTCGGAACATTACCTTTCATTGTTAGTGGCTACGTTCCGAGTTTCACAGATGCCTATTTCGAAACCATGTCTGGGTTCACTACAACTGGTGCAACCGTAATAGATAACGTTGATATATTACCGCATGGATTGCTTTTCTGGCGCTCTTTAACGCAATGGATTGGCGGTCTTGGTATCGTATTCTTTACGATTGCCCTCCTTCCCTCTATGATCGGTGGCTCCGTTAAGGTTTTTTCAGCAGAGGCAACCGGCCCCATCAGTTCCAAATTACACCCGAGATTATCGATGAGTGCAAAATGGATATGGATGGTATATCTCGTTCTTACGGCCGCATGTTTCGGCTGTTATCTGTTTGGAGGTATGAACTGGTTTGATGGATTGAACTTTTCGATGTCGACAACAGCCACAGGCGGTTTCGCTACCCATAACGAGAGTATCAGCTATTTCCATTCTCCGACGCTGGAATATATATGTACCGTGTTTACTTTCCTATCGGGTGTGAATTTTCCTTTACTTTATTTTTCGGCGGCAAAGTTTAAGTTCAAGCAGCTTTTCAGCAATGCAGAGTTCCGTTTCTATTTGCTGTTGGTCGTTTCGTTCTCACTGTTTATCATGTTTGAACTGATAATTCGTAATCATTATGACATAGAACATGCTTTCCGTTCGGGTATTTTCCAAGTAGTATCATTTATCACTACCACTGGTCTTTTTAACGAAGATGCGGGTAAGTGGCCGCATGTAACGTGGGTAATCCTTGCCATTTGTATGTTTTTCGGTGCTTGTTCGGGCAGTACGAGCGGTGGTATGAAGTGTATACGTGGTGTGATGTTGCTCAAAATCATTAAGAACGAATTTCGACAGATCTTGCATCCCAATGCGGTGTTGCCTATGAAAATCGACAGTGTGAATGTACAACAGCAGAAACGTGTTACGCTTTTGGCCTTCCTTACCGTGTATCTTGTTCTTTGTCTTATCATGTCTTTCACCATGATAGCGGTAGGAGTAGACAATACGAATGCCATTACCATTACTTTAAGTTGTATCGGAAACGTGGGACCCACACTTGGTATAGAGATCGGACCTACTATGTCTTGGAGCATGTTACCGGACTTTGCGAAGTGGATGTGCTCTCTAATGATGCTCATAGGTCGTTTGGAAATCTTTACTGTTCTCGTTATCTTCACGCCACAGTTCTGGAAAGAAAACTGATTATATCGTCCGAAAAGCGATCCACATGAATACAAATAATAAAATAAACGCATGAAACCATTAAAATTCAAAGCGCTGCTGAAGCAGACTATCTGGGGCGGAGATAAGATCATACCGTTTAAACATCTCAGCGAAAAACTCGATAAAGTAGGAGAGAGTTGGGAGATTTCTGGTGTTAAAGATAATGAGACGATGGTGAGTGAAGGAGAACTTGTAGGCCAATCGCTCAATGATATCGTACGCAGATATAAGGGCGAGCTCGTAGGAAAGGACAATTATGAACGTTTCGGCGATGAGTTTCCATTGCTTATCAAGTTCATCGATGCCCGTCAGGATTTGAGTATACAGGTGCATCCCAC
>CAUUQE010000138.1:0-6657 GCA_963547065.1 uncultured Prevotella sp.
AGAGGAATGAAACGCATATTCGACATTCTGAAAATACGCCGTGAAGAGTGCTGGCCGGCACTGTTTATGTTACTTATATTTACTGCACTAAATGCCCTTGTTATCTATAAATACTACTCTATATTTACGCCTATCGGCGGTAAGTATTGGCCGTTGTTTATCCATAACTTCCATTTGTCAGGTTTCGATCCTATCACTTATGCCGTCGTTAGCGATTGGTCAGCGGGCTACAACGTGTATCGTCATCCGTTGTTGGCTTTTTATATGTTCATTCCCTACTTGCTCAATCAGGGGCTGATGTGGCTTACGGGCATCAATTGTGCCATATTTATCGTGGCCGCCATACAGATATTCTGCGCCTTGTATGCCTTTCTGTTCCTCTTCCGCATATTGCGCGAGATTGTCGGGGTGCACTATTTCGACGCTTTACTGCTGTCGTTTTTCTTCTTCTCCTTTGCATTTGTCATACTTTCAGCTATGGCTCCCGATCATTTCATCATATCTCTGATGCTGTTGCTCATTGTGCTTTACATCTCAGGGTGTCGTATGAAGCATCACCATCCGTTCAGGACATGGCAGGGATTTGTATATTTTTTGCTCATTGCAGGTACTTCTTTGAACAACGGAGTGAAGGTCTTTCTATCGGGACTTTTCGTGAACGGTCTCCATTTCTTCCGTCCTAAATATCTCTTATTAGCTGTTCTGTTACCTGCGGCCTTGCTGTGGGGGTTCAGCAAATGGGAATATGCCACGTTTGTATGGCCTGTCGAAGTGGCCCGCCATGCTGCTAAAGCCCAGCGATTGGCAGAGAATAAAGCGCACGATGCCTCGATGCAATCTACAAAGGTGGATATGACGACAGCGATGAAAGCAACGAAAAACAACGCAGGAACGACGACTCTGTACGAACAGAACCATAAGAAAAAAAATAAAGTTATACCCATCAGTAACGAAGGATTTATGAAATGGACCGATATATCCACGCCCCGAATGGCCTCGATCGTGGAGAATCTCTTCGGTGAATCCATACAATTGCACCGTGATTATCTGCTTCAAGACGAATACCATACTCGTCCTATGATCATTCACTACCGTCAGACGTTCAATTATGTGGTCGAAGGAATTATCGTATTGCTGTTTATCATGGGAATCGTGTGCAGCAGGCGAGATCGCTTCTTGTGGCTTGTATTGTCGTACTTTGCTATTGACATGTTGCTTCATTTGGGCTTGGGATTCGGCTTGTGTGAGGTGTATATCATGGCTACTCACTGGATTTATGTCATTCCGATAGCCATAGCATATCTGTTGTGTGCTCTTTCCGACGGGTTTAAACCCGGCCTGCGCGTGCTATTGATGTTGCTTACGTTCTATCTGGCTGGTTACAATATTACGCAGATCTGTACTTACTTGTTGGCGTAAACAGGCAGAATATTCAAGATGATATCACGGAATATCTTTAGGCTAAAGCATGGAGAGTGGCCACTGGTGCTCGTGGCATTAGCAGTGTTTACAGCACTCAATGTTCTTACAATCTACAAATATTTCAATCTCTTTACACAGGCGAAGAACGTAGGCTTTTGGTCTTTGTTCTTTAAGAACTTCCATGTGAGCGGTTTCGATGCCTTTTCGTACATTGAACTTTCCAATGCCAAGGTTTATTTCGAGACTGTCCGCCATCCGTTGTTCTACTCTTTGCTGTACCCGTTCTATTTACTCAACGATGAGATGATGTCGCTCTTCGACGTCAACTTAGCCATGTTTATAATGGCATTTCTGCTGATCGTGTGCGCCATATATTCGTTTCTCTTCTTTTATCGGCTGCTTTCCGAGGTGATAGGTGTATCGCATATCGATGCTATAGTGCTTTGTATGCTGTTTTTCTCCTTCGCCCATGTCATGCTTACGGTGATGGTACCCGACCATTTCTGCCTGTCTATGTTTCTTCTGCTGCTTACTTTATATCTTTCGGGTATACGTCTGAAAGCGAGACGACCGATGAAGAATTGGCAGACTACCCTACTCTTCTTCCTTACGGCAGGCATTACATTGACCAATGGTGTAAAGACTATTTTTGCCGCATGGGGGGTGAATGGGCAGAAGGCTGTTTTTTCGTGGCGTTTCATTGTTCTGTGTGTCATTCTTCCGTTGACCTTACTTTTCGCTGTCGAGCGCTATCAATACAGGGAAATCGTGACACCTTTGAACGAAACAAGCAAACAGATCGGAGAAGAAATGGCCCAAAAGGACTCGTCGTTTAGAGCGCATAACGCTGAGCATGCCGTGTGGAAAAAGACACATAACGGAGAAATGGTTGACGAAAACATACCGCTTTTGAAATGGACAGACGTCTCCACATCGCGTCCGAAGACTGTAGTAGAAAACCTTTTCGGAGAATCTGTCGTGCTTCATCGCGCCTATTTGTTGTGCGATGTACAGCAAAATCGGCCAATATTCGTACCCTATCGCACTATTATCCCCTATGTTGTGGTAGGGCTGCTGATATTGCTTTTCGTAACAGGTGCATGGTGCGGACGACACGAAAGGCTTTTCAGAATATGTATGTGTTGGTTTTTGTTCGACATGTTTATGCATCTCGGCTTCGGTTTCGGCATCAACGAGGTGTATATCATGGCTGCCCATTGGATTTTTATCGTGCCTATTGCGATTGCATATCTGTTGAAAAGACTTGACAGCAGCTACACTTATATACTTCGTACAGTGCTCATAGCCCTTGCATTAGGTCTTTGGATTTACAACGGAAGTTTGATTTTCGGTTATATGGTGTAGTCGGTATCGTTGCTCTTTCAGCCGAACAGCAGTTTATAGGCACCCGCTTTCCTTATACATGCGGCCGATGTCCACGATACGGAGAGGGCAACAAGGAAAATTATCGGTGCTCCCCAATAACCCCATGCGTTAAGGATATAGGCAACGCATGCGTATCTGATGGCAAACCAAATGAAGATATGATGCAGAACATAGATAGCCATACTGTTGTCGGCAATGTTTTTTACGACGGGTAGGAGCATCTTGTTGCAGGACTTCGTTGCGAATACGGAGAGCATAAGTAGCACCAGTACTGCCGATGAAAACATGTTGATGCCTACCTTAATGCCGAAAACGATGCAGATAGAGATACTGCCTATTGCCGACAGACCGTATATGTATCGGGCATAGATGGATAACCTATTGAGCTTAGATATAATGTTTTCTTTCGCTGTAAGCATACCCAAATAGAACAAAGGCATGAAGTAAAGCGCCTGTTTCAGCACGGGCGGTGGGAATATGCCACATGAGCGCAGCGCTTTGGATAGGGCGAAAAGAGCGACGAGTGCTGCGAGCAACAGCGCTTCTTGCCCTGCCGAGGCTCTGAACCACAGATGCTTGGTAAGTGCAAACATAGTGAATACGACCGCCAGCATAGGCAGGAACCATAAGTGGGCAGCTCCGTTGAGGAGAGTGTTCGGACCGTATTGGTCGGGCATGAGTACGACTTGTACCGCTCCCCATATAATATAAGGTACGAGAAGCCGCCTGTATTTCTTCAACAGAAAGGTCTTAGTGTCGGCATATCTGCCTTTGAAATAAAGGAAATAGGCATAGAGATAGCCTGATATGATGACGAAAGAAGCCAGTCCGATAGTAGAACAAAGCGTGGCGCAATAACCATATGCGGGTATTCCCACGGCACTATGAATGCGCCAACTGCCCTCTCCAGCGGTATAAAAGGCAAAGCTATGGCCCAATACAATGAGTACCGTAGCGAGTGCTCTTGCACGTGTAATCTCGATAAGATTTGTTTCTTCGATCTGCAAACTATTCGTATTTCAGCGATTTTTAGGGGTTAATCGAAGCGTGAACGGCCCGTCATAATGCGTAATCTGTTTCCTATGGCAGAGAAGATGCGCCTGAAGTTGCCGTGTATAAGGTTGAGCCAGAGCTCTTCGAACGAGCGGCCGATCTTGATCCACGGGTGTCCCCATGCCATAATTCTGAACATGCGCCGCCGGTATTCCACGTTCTCGATAACGTAACGCGGATGCTTCAGCGGAAATGAAAGTTCATGGCGTTTCATCGTGAAGATACGTCTGATGGCGCGAGGCAGGTCGTCGTTGCTCCCTGAAAGGTGCACTCCTTCGCCCGTGGCGCCTGCATTATTGATGAGATTTACACGGGGCACGATGCTTAGCCCCGAATTGAAGAAGATCGTGGCATGCAGAATCGTCTCGTAATAGGCCTTGCCCAACGATCGATGATACTCGCAGAAACGAATGAAATCCCGCTGGAAGCGGCGTTCTTTGATAAGTTCTTGAAGCTGATGGCGGTTGAACTGATCGTCCAAGAAAGTATAGTTTTCATCGCCGGAGGCTATGACTCTCCTCCATGAAGCCCATCCGCTGATGCTGAAAGCGGTAGTGAAAAAATAGTCGTAAGGCATGTCTTTCGTTATTTCATCGTAGTTGAAACCGCAGATCATGCTGATTCTCTCATCGTTTTCGTACTTGTCTAACAGTTCTTTACAGAATGGGAAGAAAGATTGCGAGGGCACATCGTCGTCTTCGAGCACGATGCATTTGTCTACATGAGAGAATGCCCATCTCTGCGACATGTATTCCGAAGGATCGCAGCCGTAGTTCTTTTCTTGATAAAGGCGGTGCACCTCACAGTCCCAGTCGACGTCTTCGACAATCTTCCGACAGGCTTCTATGCCCGCCATGTCACGCTCTCCGCGCGGCCCGTCTTGATAAAGAAACAGCTCTCTGGGGCGGGCTATTTTGATTTCATCGAATACATCTTGCAGCTGTCGGGGGCGGTTAAAGAATAAGATCAGCACCGCTACGTCAGTTTTATAGGGATTTCCGGTTGTCATACTCTATGTTTTATAAAACTTTTTCGATAGCGTTTATGTCATGAGGAAACGCCATATCTTCGGCATTTTAAGAATATTTTTTCTCTGATGATTTGAAAGCATAATATTCGACAGCAAAGGTACTGAAAATTCCTTGGCCAACAAAAAAAATTTTCTTCGCGAAGAAAATAAAATTTCTTGGCCAAGAAAAATAAATTCCATCGCGAAGAAAATTTTATGTCCTCATGAAGAAGATTTTTCATCCTCCGCGGAAAGGGATTTTACGCCTTTCATAAACTTCTCTCGGTTTTCTTGGCAAATCCCTTTCAACCGCCCCCCATCTAAATCATCTCAACCGTTGTCACTGCTCAGAGAACACCAGCGCTTTTTCCTCCTCCCATATAAAAACGTTTCGCGCCACACTTCTTTCCGCAACACCAGCCCTTTGCATTTCGGAGAGAGAGGCAGAATAAACGATATGTAATAAGCCGTCTGTCGAAAAAAAACTGTATCTTTGCACACAGAACCCAACATCTTCTTGAAAAATGAAAGAATTAGCTCTCAAGTACGGATGCAATCCCAATCAAAAGCCTTCGCGCATTTTTGTAGAAGAAGGCGCACTGCCTATCGACGTTATCAATGGTAAACCGGGCTACATAAACCTTCTCGACGCCCTGAATAGCTGGCAACTTGTAAAGGAACTCAAGGCTGCTGTCAGCCTTCCCGCGGCAGCCTCGTTCAAACACGTGTCGCCTGCAGGCGCAGCAGTAGGCCTGCCGTTGAGCGAAACACTGCGAAAGATTTACTTTGTAGACGACGCGCAGACAGAATTGTCGCCGCTAGCATGTGCCTATGCAAGGGCGCGCGGAGCCGACAGAATGAGTTCCTACGGCGACTTCGTAGCGCTTAGCGACGCCTGCGATGCGGCGACCGCCATGCTTATCAAGCGCGAAGTGAGCGACGGAGTGATAGCTCCAGACTTCACACCTGAAGCACTCGACATACTCAAAGATAAGCGCAAAGGCACATACAACATCATTAAAATAGATCCTGACTATACGCCTGCCCCCATCGAACGCAAGCAAGTGTTCGGCATCACCTTCGAACAAGGGCGCAATGAAATACGGCTCGACGATCCTAAACTATTCGAAAACATTCCCACAAAGAATAAAATTCTTACGCCGGAAGCCAAGCGCGATCTTGTTATCTCGCTCATCACGCTGAAATATACGCAAAGCAACAGCGTGTGCTACGTAAAAGATGGGCAGGCTATAGGCATCGGTGCAGGCCAACAGAGCCGTATCCATTGCACGCGACTTGCCGGAAACAAAGCCGATACATGGTGGTTACGGCAGCATCCGAAAGTAATGTCTTTGCCGTTTAAAAAGGGCATTCGCAGGGCCGACCGCGACAATACGATAGATATTTACATCAGCAACGACTGCGCCGATGTGCTCGCAGAAGGCGCATGGCAGCAATTCTTCAGCGAGCAACCAGAGGTGTTGACAGCCGACGAAAAGAAAGCATGGATTGCCAAGAACACGCAGGTGTCTCTCGGGAGCGATGCCTTTTTCCCCTTTGGAGACAATATCGAGCGGGCACACAAGAGCGGCGTAGAGTATATAGCACAGGCAGGCGGCTCCGTACGCGACGACCATGTGATCGACACATGTGACAAATACGGCATTGTTATGGCATTCACCGGCATTCGCCTGTTTCATCATTAACCCTGTTCATATTTACCATTACCTTTACATATACAGTATGAGCGACAGTATAGAAGATATTATTTCGGGCGGTGGCATCGT
>CAUUQE010000139.1:0-6485 GCA_963547065.1 uncultured Prevotella sp.
GGGCAATCGGCCCTTACAACGACACTTAAAAACGCCGTAAAGAGTGGAAAGTTGGCACATGCATACTTGTTCTGCGGCCCGCGAGGCGTAGGTAAAACCACCTGTGCACGTATCTTCGCCAAAGCTATCAACTGCCAAAATCCTACCGAAACCGGCGAAGCGTGTAACGAATGCGAAAGCTGTAAGGCTTTTAATGAGCAAAGATCGTACAACATTTTCGAACTTGATGCGGCAAGTAATAACTCGGTCGAAAATATTAAAGCGCTAATGGAACAGACACGTATACCGCCTCAAGTAGGCAAATACAAGGTGTTTATCATCGACGAGGTGCACATGCTATCGACTTCAGCCTTTAATGCTTTCCTTAAAACACTTGAGGAACCACCCGCACATGTCATATTCATTCTTGCCACAACCGAAAAGCATAAGATACTCCCCACCATTATCTCGCGGTGCCAAATATACGACTTTGAGCGCATGAGCGTACAGAGTATCGTCGATCATCTTAAAATGGTAGCTAACAAGGAGGGCATTACATACGAAGACCAAGCGCTTTCCATTATTGCCGAAAAAGCTGACGGAGGTATGCGCGATGCTCTTTCGATCTTCGATCAGGCGGCAAGTTTCTGCCAAGGAAATATCACTTACAAAAAGGTGATCGAAGACTTGAACGTGCTGGATTCCGAGAATTACTTCAATATCGTGGACTTATCGCTGCAAAACAAGGTAACAGAAATCATGGTATTGCTCAATTCAATCATCTCGAAAGGTTTCGACGGGGGGCATCTCATTAACGGATTGGCCGCTCACATCCGCAATGTACTCATGGCAAAAGACGAACAAACGCTGCCATTGCTTGAGGTTAGCAGGCAACAACGTGACAAATTCAGGGAACAGGCGGTAAAAGCACCCACCGCATTTCTATACAATGCCCTTAAAATACTTAATCAATGTGATATCAATTACCGCCAAAGCAGTAATAAAAGACTGCTTGTTGAACTCACACTGATACAAGTAGCGCAACTCACACAGCCTGAAGATGATGCCGCCGGTGCGGGGCATTGCCCTACAAGATTGAAATCCCTGTTCAAAAATATCGTGTCGTCCGTTCAACCTAAACCGGCCATGCAGGTAGCCGGGAACGCCAAACCTATGCAACACATTACGAAGACAATGCAGCATAAGGCAGACACCACCGCGCCTTCACCACAGATGCAGCTACCCGAAAGTGCCCCCGTAACAAGGGTAAACACACTGAAAACCAAAGTTAAACTGGGCAATCTCGGTGTGACTTTTGCCGATTTACGCAACAACGGGGCTAAGAAAAAGGAGGAAGAAACGGCATTGGAGGCCGTCAACAAAGACGAGAATGCCTCATTCTCACAAGATGAATTAGACCTACAGTGGCGTATGATGTGCAATAGAATGCCACAGGAACTCACAGGCATGGCTGCAAGAATGAAAAATATGCGGCCTAAAATCATCGATTTTCCGCAGGTGGAAATCGTAATCGACAATAAGATACTGCTCAATCAGATTACGGCTATCAAGCATAGAATACATGCCACTTTGGCAAGAGACTTGCATAACGGTAACTTACAAATAAACTTTCGTCTTGCCAACCCCGAAGAAGTAAGCAAGGTGTTGACTAAAAGAGAACTTTTCGATGAGCTGCGCAAGAACAATCCGGCCATCGAAAAGCTGCGTACCATATTAGGTCTGGAACTCTCATAAGCAATAAACAGTAGCCCTATCCGTAACAAATGGCGATGCGGTCTATCGCTTCTACGCTAAATAAGCGGCATACCTTCTTTCATACACTCGGCCCTCATGTCGTCCGGCCAAATACTTGCTTGTATCTCACCGATATGCCCTTTATGGAGCATCACCATGCAAAGACGGCTCTGCCCAATACCTCCACCGATACTCAACGGCAGTTTGCCGGCCAAAAGCTGCCTATGGAAGTACAGTTCTTTGCGGTCTTCTTTGCCTTCTATCTTCAACTGACGGAGCATACTCTCCCCGTCTACCCTTATTCCCATAGACGACAATTCGAACGAACGTTCCAATACAGGATACCAAATCAGTATATCTCCGTTGAGTCCTTCCTTGCCATTCTCGGCCACGGTAGACCAGTCGTCGTAGTCGGGTGCACGCCCATCATGCTTTTTCCCATCGCTCAATCGGCCGCCGATGCCTATTATAAACACGGCACCATAACGTTTACAGATGGCATCTTCGCGCTCCTTCGGCGACTTGTCGGGATACATTTGCAACAAATCCTCACTATGTATGAAGCGTATCTCTTCGGGTAAGAACGGCTCGATTTGCGGATAAGTCTCACAAACAAGGTATTCAGTGCGCAAAATTGCGGCATATATGCGCTCTACAACGCTTTTCAGAAACGACAGATTGCGCTGCTGTTCGGTGATAACAGCCTCCCAATCCCATTGATCCACATAAAGTGAATGCAGATTATCGAGCTCCTCATCGGCACGAATGGCATTCATATCGGTATATACACCATACCCGGGTTCTATGTTGTATTCCGCTAAAGTAAGCCTTTTCCACTTGGCAAGCGAGTGTACCACCTCTGCCTTGGCGTCATTCAAATCCTTGACAGGAAACGTAACGGCACGCTCTACCCCATTCAGATCGTCGTTGATGCCCAGCCCTTGCAATACGAAAAGCGGTGCAGTTACACGACGTAAGCGGAGTTCAGTGGATAGATTTTGCTGAAAGAAATCCTTTATCAGTTTGATGCCCTGTTCCGTTTGTCTCATATCCAATAATGCACGATAGTTGATAGGCTTTATTACATTGCTCATAATTTTATCGTCTTTTAACCGTGTTCCTTCGTTTCAATTTTCGTGCAAAGATAAGCAATTAATAGATAACACTGCAACAAACGAGTACATTTATTTCCAAAAAGAAAGCAGAAAGCCATCCATACAAACCTTTTTGACACCCATTATCGCCATTCTGAAGACAATATATCGTTTTTCTTCATTACATCTTTCAATATAACATGACATATCTATCACCCATAGACCACAAACCTATGGCAGACAAGAGAACAATCTATCCGACATAGAGAATGTATCTAAGAAAAGTCAACAATGCATCTGTCTATTTTACTTTCTCCACATTGATTTTCCGATAACAGCGGCCGATTTCTATAGAAAGAACGAACACGGCATACATATTTTTCGTATCTTTGCATCGACAGAGCTAAACATTCATCGTATGAAGAAACTATTAAGCCTTTTGTTCCTTTGCATAATTTCATCGAGTGCCGTTGCTCAAAGCGAAGACTCGCTTTACTACGCCGCACATGAGTCCATGTGGAAAGGAAAGAAAGACAGTACGTTAAACCTGCTCGGTACCCTTGTTTCAAAATATGGCAACGAAGACACCGACTTGTATGCCAGTCTGATGGTCAACCCTACATTCCGTTCGCTGCATACAGACGACAGATGGGGCGTGCTGATGGATAGTCTGCTTATCCGTAAGCATTCGGTTGAAGATAATATCACACTGGATTGTCCCCAGAAACCCGCCGCCATAAGGCACGATGAGCCTAAGGCTTCACACTACGAAATCGACCTCGGCATCGACGTAAGCCGCAAACTACTTTCCGTAAAAGCCACAGTTGACGTAGATTTCCACGGAAAACGTTTTATGGATTTCGCCCTATGGAAGTATTCAAACATCAACTATATTACCAGCAATAGGCACACCCGAGTCCGCTACGTGTTCGATGCCGACAGCGCTACAACATGGCTCGAGCAGGCCGGAAGGCTACGTGTATATGCTCCGGAGAGAGGAGTTTACCGGCGAATATCCTTTGCCTACACCTGTAATCTCGACAGTCTGGACTCTTGGATGAGTGCATGCGACACCTCTTGGGTACAGTTGGGATACTACATGGCATGGTATCCGCTGAACACACACTCCGAACATACGACCGGTAACTTGAGAATTACGATAGATAAAGACTATATATTGACCGGTTCGGGCATTGTTACAAAACGCAGAAAGCGCTGGTTAATGAGGCAACCTTGGGCAGGACTCGACTTCACTGTGGCAGCTTCGCCCCATTTGAAAAGAAAGATTATAGAAAACAAAGACCGCACAATAGAGATTGACTATACCGATTTTCCTGAAACAGATGCAGACTCCATTGCCAATTGCTGCAACACAGCATTCGATTATTACAGCCGGCTGTTCGGCACAGCTCCAGATGGCAAGCTGCTGAAACTTATCATATTGAACGGCTACGGCGGGGCTTTCAGCCGTAAAAACTTCATAACTGCTTATGCTACCTCTTACAATGAGGGGCTTCATAACCTGCTCGGACACGAGATAGGGCACTTTTGGTGGCACTCTGCACCAACAGATAATTGGAACGACTGGCTGAATGAAAGCTTTGCAGAGTTCAGTAAACTATGTTTGATCGGGCATGATTACGGCGACACAGTGCTCAAAGATTATATTTGTTCGTATAGAGAAATAACCCTCAAACAATGTCCTATTTATAATCTCGACCGTAATGCGGAGGGTTCGCATGCCGTTTTTTACCAGAAAGGCGCACTGATACTCTACGATCTTTGGCAGCAAGTAGGTAGCAAGGCATTCTTTCTGTTTATGCAATCGGTGGCAGACAAGCATGTAAGCAACAACGAGCAGCTGATACAGCAGGCCGACCTGATCTTAGGGAAACATTGGGGCAAGTGGATTATGGAACGGCTGAAACAATGATTTACCAACGGACGACCGGTAATTCTCCTGCGATATTCTCCACACATCCGAAAAGAGCAAGGCATCTGCTTGCTCCACCCACGCCCGCCATATCCTATTATCTCTCGTATTACATGCCGCGCCTATCGTACTTATACCCCACTTCTATGTTCCGTAGAGATACTGCTTATCGCGATTAAATGAAACTTTTACGAAAGTAAAGGATAGCCTATCGTGCAAAAATAATGCACGCAATTTGTTGTTTCCAATTATTTTCATTACATTTGCATTCGGTTTTTATGGTCCCGTAGCTTAGCTGAATAGAGCGTCAGATTCCGGTTCTGAAGGTCTTGGGTTTGAATCCCAACGGGATCACTATTTATGTCTATTAACTGTAATTGCTTGATTCGATTATGGAAATTACCGAACGTTTTATTAATTATACTAAGTTCGATACGCAGTCTGCAGAGGACTCAGAGAGCGTACCAAGTACCCCGAAACAACTTATTTTTGCCAAATTCCTGAAAGAAGAACTGGAACATGAAGGCTTATCTGACGTAGAAATGGACGAGATGGGCTATATCTATGCCACGCTGAAAGCCAACACGAAGAAAGAGATCCCTACAATCGGCTTCATTTCGCACTACGACACGAGCCCCGATTGTAGTGGTGCAGACGTTAAAGCACGTGTTATTAAAAATTATGACGGCAATGACATTATGCTGTCGGAAGGTATTGTATCGTCGACAAGCAAATTCCCCGAGTTGAAAAGACACGTGGGCGAAGACCTTATCGTAACTGACGGACATACATTGCTCGGTGCAGACGACAAGGCCGGAATAGCCGAAATCGTGCAGGCGATGTGCTATCTGCGCGATCATGATGAGATAAAACACGGTGATATACGCATAGGCTTCAATCCCGATGAGGAAATAGGAAGAGGAGCACACCACTTCGATGTGGAGAAATTTGGGTGCCAATGGGCCTACACGATGGACGGTGGAGACCTCGGAGACTTGGAATACGAGAACTTTAACGCTGCTGGCGCGAAAGTATATATAAAAGGCGTAAGCGTGCATACCGGCTATGCCAAGGATAAAATGATTAATGCCAATCGCCTTGCATGCGAGTTCAATGCGATGATACCCGAAACAGATATCCCCGAAACAACCGAAGGCTATCAGGGATTTTACCATTTGCTCGGCATAGAAAGTCGTACGGAAGAGGCCAAGCTTAGCTATATTATCCGCGATCATGACCGCGAGAAATTCGAAGACCGAAAGGACTTTATCGAGGAATGTGCTAAGAAGATGAACAACAGGTATGGCGAAGGAACGGTGAAGGTGGAACTGAAAGATCAATACTACAATATGAAAGAGAAGATTGATCCTAACATGCACGTGATCGAAATAGTGCTGCAGGCCATGCAAGAAATCGGTATATCGCCGAAAGTAGAACCTATTCGCGGCGGTACAGACGGTGCACAACTGAGCTTCCGCGGACTTCCATGCCCTAACATCTTTGCAGGCGGCGTAAATTTCCACGGGCCCTACGAGTTCGTTTCCGTGCAGGTAATGGAAAAAGCCGTGGATGTAATCATAAGAATTTGTGAGATAACAGCAGATTACGAAGACTAATTTTATAGCTTTTCCCCTGTCTCTTCTCGAAGAAAGGGAGTATAACTATGTGTAACAGGCAAACTCTCTTTTCTCCTAAGAAGACGTAAGGAGATTTTTTATTTCTAT
>CAUUQE010000140.1:0-6368 GCA_963547065.1 uncultured Prevotella sp.
TGGTTATTGATTACCCGCAGGTACGGATGTCCCGTCCAAGCCGCAATTACTTTCTTATCCAACTGCCGTGCCAGCTCTAGTCCTTCGCTGCGATGCTTGTTATTGTCGGTGGTATAAAACTGCTCGGCCCCATCGGCTGCCGACACCAGATGGAGCACTGCGTCGTAACGATGGTCGCGAAGTTCGGTGGTAGAAGCGCCGATTGCCGTCGTCATCTCGTGCCACATCTCGGGCTTCATGTATGTTGAGATATCCATTGCACCGCGGTCGCAAACGATGACAGCCTGCTCCTTGCATTCGGAAGCCATGCGCATGAACTTGTCTTCCAGTGCCATTTGTATTTCGAGAGTGGCTTTTTCACCCTCGTAGAAGAAGCCTTTGTTCGTGGTTAGATAGTCCATGCCCGACTGACTGAACAGTGTGGGAACTTCGGGAATGGTAAACACTTTGAAGCCCAGACTCGAGAAGTGTTCTATCACTTTTACGAGTGCAGTGGTCTTGCCTGCACATGGTCCTCCCGTGAGGACTATTTTCTTAATTTTGTTCATATGAGCAGATGAAAGATGAGGCAGCAAAGTTACGAAAATTTCGCGGTACGATTGCTAAACATAGGAATATATTTTGGTTCATCGTATCCCGACAGATATCGCCCTTTCATTTCCTTGTGATTTTTCGGATGCAGCTGGTCTTCTCGCGGTCTTTCTGCCTTCATTCAAAGACAGATATGCCATCCAGACGTCTTATGCTGCCTGTCTAAGCGTCTTATGTGTATGGTCTGAGGCAGTTAGATGCGCCATTTGTCTCGCCCCCTTTGCACAAGCGTGCAGTACGGGCTTCCCGTGAGTCGCAGATATATTGATTTGCTGGACTACGTGCTATCTCCATTCTCTCTGGCTGTAAATCTTCTCTGTTTTGGCGGTGCGCAAGGGCTATTTACGTTTTATTCACACTATAAAGGAAATTTATTCTGCCCGTACTTACAATAAAAATCGTATCTTTGCATAAGATAGGCTGCGCCTTAGTGAATGACGGTTGCAACTCGATGGCTTTATCTGAAACGGGAGAATAACTTGAAAATAAGTTTTCATGCTTCTCGGTCGTACAATCTTTGCCAATAAAGACAGATGTTCACGCACATAAAGAGAATGTTTATTTGGATTTTCCGATGCCACCATTGTTGCGGTTTCGGCATTCAGTCGCCGTGGGCATACAGGTTTGTGAGATATGTCGTCAATGAGCGTTGCCCTTACTATGCTTATGATGATTTGAAGAAAGCCTGTCCGTCGGCAGATAAGACACAGCTTAAACTCTACAGACTCTATTTGCGTGTGGCTAATTTTGCACAGGCGAAGCAGTGGGCGGTCTGCCTGTCGGAGCAAGAAGTCGTTGCACGTTACATAAATGCGGGATGCAGAAAAACGAGGGTGATAGATTGTCTGCACGGCAATATGCCTGACAATCTTAAAAACAGCGTTATGCTGCTGACAGATTTAGAAAATGAGAGAGAGAAGATGTGCATGCAGTTTGTCGAGCATGCCGACCGGTGTTCGATATTGATTGTAAATGGCATCTATGCAACGGCGGAAGCTACGCGGGCATGGCGGTGTATAGAACAGAATAGCCGTACGGGTATTACTTTCGACCTGTATTACTGTGGTATTGCGTTCTTTGATGTAAAGAGGCACAAACAGAATTATATCGTTAATTTTTAATCTGTTGCACAATGAAAATTTATACAAAAACAGGAGATCAGGGCGAGACGGATCTGGCCGACGGTATACGCATATCCAAGTCGGATGTGCGGATAGATGCCTACGGCACATTGGACGAGCTGAATGCCCACATAGGTGTACTTGCGGGGCAAATGCCCCAGTCTTTACGTGAAGATAAAGAATATCTCGGCAAGTTGCAGAACATGCTTTTCTCGTTGGGGGCCTATTTGGCTTGTTGCAAGAATAGCGAACGCTATGTTCCGACTGATGAAGACCTGACAGACTTGGAGGCTTGTATAGACGGCATGTTGTGCCTTTTGCCATCGTTGCGCGAGTTTATTCTGCCGAGCGGTACGTCTGTCGCTCTGCAGGCGCATGTCTGTCGGACTGTCTGCCGGCGTTTTGAGCGGCGACTTGTCGATCTGTCATCGGTAGGCAGCTTGCACGTGAATGTCATTCGTTTCGCCAACCGACTGTCGGATTACCTTTTTGTATTGGCAAGGAAATTAAACTTTATTGAAGGAGTGGATGAAAAAAAATGGCAGAAACCTTGCAAATAATATAAAAATGATTACTTTTGCACGCAAATCAAATATAACATATAAAAATATAGGCTTATGTATTGGACATTAGAATTAGCTTCTAAACTCGAAGATGCGCCGTGGCCTGCAACGAAAGAAGAGCTTATTGATTACGCGATACGTTCGGGTGCACCGCTTGAAGTGTTGGAGAATTTACAGGAGATAGAGGATGAAGGCGATGTCTATGACAGTATTGAAGATATTTGGCCCGACTATCCAACGAAGGAAGATTTCCTTTTCAACGAGGACGAATATTAGGCATGTTTGTCCATGTCGCGGCAAATAAGCGGCATGCAGGCGGCAGACATAGTTTTATAAGCCGGATATTTAAAGCGAAGAATGCTTTGACTATCCGGTTTGTCTTTATGTAGTGGAGAATAAAAAATGGGTATAGACGATTGATAAGAAATCTGTATGTTTTTCTCATTTAGGCGGAAATGGTTGTTAAAATATACAAAATAAGTTGATTGTGTTAAAATAAAGGATAACTTTGTGAACAAAAATTAAACTGACGGAGAGAAAAGATATTTTTAACGTTGACAATGAACGACCGATTGCCGTGTACAGGCTACTGATAGAAAATCATATTATCATATTTAAAAATTAAACCAATAAATTAAATCAGAATGAAGCATAATTTACTCTTGACAACAGGGCTTTTCTTGCTTTTAGGCTTTATGTCTGCGCAGGCAGCCCAAAGTATTCCGACCGGTGAGGGTGAAGAACCCGACGCAAAGATGACGATGGACCAGAAACGTGTAGATGTCGGAACCGATTTCTCTATCCACTTCACGAATGCCCCCGTGGGTGTCAACGCGTGGATAGGTATCTATCCTTTCGGAAAAGGACCGGAAAATGCCGCATCTTACAAATGGGCTTATACCGAAGTTGCCAATGGTTCGGTAACCTTTAATATTGATGAATCGAACGCATATACTGCGGTAATATTCAAAGACGGTGAAGTGCATAACCCTTACCCTGACAGATTGTCTTTCTTTGTTGGTAGGGAAGGTTCGTTTTCAATAGATAAAACGACTTACAAAGAGGGCGAAGAGATTACGATAACCTATGCGGGATTGCCGGCGTTGGATAAAGACTGGTTCGGCATTTATGCTGAAGGTAAGGATCCGAATGGTGCCGGCATCACTGCTGACGGGTGGAAATATGTACCTGTAGGGGTTGCGGATGGAACATTACAGATGGCGACCGGTGAAGGTGGCGATATCGTATTGCCACCTGGAGACTACTTTCTGACGTACATGATTCGTGATGAGCATTATGAACCTATGCCTCGTCAGCATTTCACGATAAGCTCTTCTACTGCCATCAATCAGGTGCTTGGAGTAAATGAAATCGCTTATGACAAGGCTCATAAGTGCCTTTTGTTGACAACCTCGCAGAACGGGAATGTCGGTGTTTATACGGCCGATGGCAAGAAGTTGGTTGACAAGGCACTGATGAGCGGAAAGAACAGTGTAAGTTTAGCTGCAACTTTGCATCAATGCGTAATCGTTACGTGGAAAGGTAATAATGGTAAGACTATTACCCGAAAGATACAATTGTAAAGTTATATATATAATTAAGGTAACGTAAGGCGTGGTGCTTTACAAGTGAAAAAGATTCCCCGTATCTGTTAAAGATATGGGGAATTCTTTTTTCGTGTTGTACTTTCAGAATGAATCATATGCTTCTGTAGTAGTGTGTTGATACAATAAAACAAATTATCTTGCGTTATCTGTACGTGTTAAAACGTATATCGATCATATTATTTTTGCTTGTTGTCGCAGTAACAGGTGCCATGGCACAATATGATGTGGCGTTCAGCCATTACTTTGACATGGAACCTTCTTTCAATCCGGCAGCGGTAGGAAAGCAGACGAAATTGAATATAACGGCAGCGTATGCTCTTGATATGGTCGGTTTTGAGCACAATCCGCAGACGATGTATGCCGCTGCAGACATGCCATTCTACTTTCTCAATGCTTATCATGGGGTTGGCTTGCAGTTTATGAATGATAAGATTGGATTGTTCACCCATCAGAAGCTGGCTCTGCAGTATGCCTATAAATCCCAATTGTTGGGTGGTAAGATTTCGGTAGGTATACAGGCCGGACTGCTGAGCGAGAACTTCAAAGGTTCGGAATTGGATTTGGGAGAGTCGGGCGATAATGCATTTACTTCTGCTGAAGTAGACGGCAATGGCTTGGATATTACCCTTGGGCTCTATTATTTGCATGGCCCGTGGTATGTAGGTGCCTCTGTACAGCATCTCAATTCGCCGTTGATAGAGCTCGGAGAGAAGAATGAGTTGAAGATAGATGCCACTTATTATTTGACAGGTGGATACAATATTAAATTAAGAAATCCGTTCTTAACAGTAAAGCCCTCGTTCTTGGTGCGTACGGATGGTGTTTCCTATCGTGGCGATATCACGGGACGATTGGTTTATGCGTATGAGAAGAAAATGATGTATGGCGGAATCGGTTATAGTCCGACCAACTCTGTAACTTTCCTTGTAGGAGGAAATTTTCATGGTATCGTTGTAGGCTATAGCTACGAACTGTACACTTCGGCTATAGCACCCGGCAATGGTAGCCATGAATTGTATGTTGGCTATCAGATGGATGTGAACCTCGTGAGAAAAGGAAAGAATAAACATAAGAGTGTCAGGATATTATGAAGTCTGTTTATGATGATGAAAAAGGAGAAATAGTATATATGAGAAAGAGTATCATAGTTCTTGGTATTTTTGCGATAACATTAGTGCTTACCGGATGTTTTGGCAGTAAATCACTCTCTTCTTCAGGCAGGGGAGGAGAGGTCGTCGGCGTTAGAGGTCGCTCGTTTGTGGAGCCCACGCCTTACGGCATGACCAAAGTCAATAGAGGATACCTTCATATGGGGCTCGAAAAGCAAGACAGTTTGTGGGGTAAGAAGATGCCTGTAAAGGACATTTCGGTAGATGGATTTTGGATGGATCAAACCGAAGTGACCAATTCGCAATACAAACAGTTCGTTATGTGGGTGCGTGACAGTATCTTACACATGCGTATGGCCGATCCTGCTTATGGGGGAGATGAGACTTATATGATTACTGAAGATAAAAATGGTGATCCGATTACACCCCGTGTAAATTGGAAGAAACCGCTTCCGCGTAAGCCCAATGAGGATGAGCAGCGAGCTATAGAGAGCATGTACGTTACCAATCCTGTTACAGGAGAGAAGCTGCTTGATTATCGTCAGCTCAATTATCGTTATGAAGTGTATGACTATACCACTGCTGCATTGCGCCGTAACCGTATGATTCCACAAGAGAGAAGTCTCAACACCGATGTGACTGTAGACCCTGAAGAGGTCGTTATGATCTCGAAAGATACAGCTTATATAGATGATAACGGGCATATCGTCAGTGAAACAATCAATCGGCAATTAACAGGACCGTGGGATTTTCTCAATACGTATATTGTGAACGTATATCCTGATACTACTTGCTGGGTGAATGATTTCCATAATTCGGAGAATGAAACCTATCTGCGTAATTATTTCAGCAATCCTGCTTATAACGATTATCCCGTTGTTGGAGTAACGTGGGAGCAAGCAAATGCCTTTTGTGCATGGCGTACTGATTATCTTTTGAAAGGTGTTGGTGGAGAGGCTCGTTATATCCAACGTTACCGTTTGCCTACCGAAGCAGAGTGGGAATATGCAGCCCGTGGGAGGGATGGAACAGAGTTCCCGTGGGAAAATAAAGATGTGATGAATGGCGATGGTTGTTTCTATGCCAACTTTAAACCCGATAAAGGAAACTATACCAAGGATGGAAATCTGATAACAAGTAAGGTTGGTGTTTATGCTCCCAATACCAACGGTCTCTATGATATGGCGGGTAATGTTGCGGAATGGACGAGCACCATCTATACAGAAGCAGGCGTCGATGCAATGAACGATTTCAATCCGGAACTTTCGTATAAGGCAGCAAAGGAAGATCCGTATCGCCTGAAGAAGAAATGTGTGCGTGGTGGATCGTGGAAAGATCCCGAATCTTATATCCGCAGTGCATGGCGTACGTGGGAAT
>CAUUQE010000141.1:0-6323 GCA_963547065.1 uncultured Prevotella sp.
AATAAATTCTGTAGAGAGATAATATGATGGAGCTCAAAAATTGTTTCTATAGAAAGAGAACAACATTGCGCAGGCTCTATCTGTTATGTCTTTTCTGTCCAGTGAAGGGGATGAAAGCCTTTGAGTGACCTGCCTATTTTCTGTATATAGAATGTCTGTCGTCCGTAGGCAGTACGTTTGTCAAGCATAGACAGTATATGTTTCCACGCATTCATACAGACGTATTTGCCAAAAATACGGCCTATCTTTTTATAGGCCAATGGGCTGCTGTTACTATAGGGTATTTTTATGAGCGACAGAAAAAAAACCGTAAAAACCATAGTCGATCTGTTTGGATGATAGATATAGAGGTTTGTATCTTTATATTTGCCAATCTGTCAACACAGAGTTATAAAGTAATTGCGATATGGTTGCCAACTACAAAGAATGAGGAAGATGACTTTTAGGGATTTTCCTCTGTGGTTTAGGGAAAATCCTTTTCAGCAGCGAAGAATTCTTCGTTTCTTTGCTGCGTGAAGATGAGATGACCGAAACGGTCTGACGTGCATGATGAGAATATTAACAAGTAAATAACAGACGATTATGAAAAAGTTTATATTAGCCCTTACAGCACTGTTGACACTGGCTGTTACGACGAGTGCTATGAGTTATGAGCAGGCCCGTCAGCAAGCCCTGTTCCTTACAGACAAGATGGCGTATGAGCTTAATCTGACCGACGACCAGTATGAAGCGGCATACGAAATCAACCTTGATTACTTGATGAGCATTGATGATTATGATAATCTTTATGGTATGTACTGGCAGCAGCGTAATCTTGATCTCAGCTATATACTGCTCGACTGGCAATATCGGGCTTATGTCAATGCTACATACTTTTATCGTCCGCTCTATTGGAGTGGAGGTTACTGGCATTTCGGTATTTATGCCCGCTATCCGCATCGCGATTATTTCTACTTCGGATGCCCTGAATTCTACGGAGTTTACCGCGGTGGGCACAGTTGGAGAGTAAATGGTGGACGGTCTTGGTACAACGGACGGTATTTCGGCCCGCGACAGGGATATGCCGGAGTTGGCATGCGTGATGGTTTCGAGCGAGGCGATTATGGCCGAGGTAGCAATAGGGTGTTTGGTAATGGTATCGATCGTAGTTACTCGGGCAGCAGAAGTACGTTTGGTAATCAAGGATATAGACAGCCACAAGGTCGTAGCTCGTTCAATTATGGTAGTTCGAGAAGTCGGGATAACGGTAGTTTTGGCAATGGCAGTTTCGGCGGTCGTCAAAGCAGTACCCGCTCAACGGTAACACGACCGGAGACATTTGGCAGCGGTAATATCCGTTTCGGTTCGAGATACAATAGTAGTTCGGGCAGTGAAAAAATGTCATCACCCAGCAATACATTCACTCCGACCCGTTCCTCTTCCTCCCGTTCGTCGTCAGAATCTTCTTATGGTTCATCCTCACGTGGCATGGGTTCTTTCGGTTCAGGTTTTCGCAGCAGTAGTCCTACCGTGGCTTCGAGCACCCGTAGTAACAGAGGTTCATTTGAAGGAAGCAATCGAGGAGGCGGCAGTTCTTTCGGCTCGAATAGCCGTAGCATGGGCAATTCTTCATTCGGAGGTAATGCTCGTAATGGCAGCTCAAGTCAAAATAGTGGAGCTGTACATTTTGGCGGACGCCGATAAATAGAAAAAGAATTTAGTGCAAAATTTATATAGAAAAGAGCTTCAAAGGCGTGTTCCTGTAGGGTAAAGATTTGTTTAAAGGATTGAGTATCGAAATGTAAAAAGATTTGTTAAAGGTGACAAAATTAGAGAGTTATATTTAAATTTGAAAGAGTGCGGGTTTCTAAAGTAGTAGAACCCGCACTTCTGCATTTGTCATTCGTTGTACTTCGTTTATCGGCAGCTTGAAATAAACGCTCTGGATAGCTTTGTTGATGATACCGTGCCCCACAGCGAGCACTTTTTTGTCGGGATAATTCTCTTTAATGAAGGTAAGGAAATCTCTTGCACGAGACTTCAATTTTTCTATCGGCTCTACGTTTGGGGGCCAAAGCTTATCTTTCAGATCGGGAATGAACGCACCGGTAAAGTCGCCCCAATCGCGCTCTCGTAGCAGCGGAGTGGTTCTTACTTCCTTTTGATGTGGCAGAGCGATGATTTTACAAGTATCTACCGAGCGTTTCAGATCGCTTGCCACAAAGGCATCGATTTCTTCATTGGTAAACCTGTCTCTTACTTCTTCCGCCTGTTTGATGCCGTTCTCATTTAGTTCTCCTTGCTGTTGCCCCTGTAAAATCTGTGCTGCATTGTCTACCGTTTCACCGTGGCGCACCAAATATAATGTTGTCATATCTCAATCTTTTTATCGTACAAAAGTATAAAATTCTTCTTGTAAATGGGATGCTTTGTCTTATTGTACATTATTTTAAATGTATGTATTTGCATAAATTTTCTGTATTAGGTAGAATTAGTGATATAACAGATGAAAATATTTTTCTGTTTTTACATGCTTAATACCATTTTCCAATGATTGTTATGTCAGCCGGTATAGCTCGAGTGTGAAAGTGTTTTTGGTCATACCATTAATGAAAGGTTGATATTTATGCAAAAATTGAAATCTTTGATTAAAATTTATTATATGGCCATCCTGTTCAAACAATTAAGATATCTGCTGTAAGTTTATTTGAAAAGTCGTTGGGCGAACATGCTTAGATAGATGCGCCAATTGCGCCAAAGATGTCCGCCATCGTTCTCAAAATAATCATATTTGTAACCTTTTTCATCGAGATATCGACGCAGTTCGGCATTGATTTTATAAAGAAAGTCTTCGTTTCCGATGGCTATCCAGTAGAGTTTGGGTTTACTTGTGAACAGTTTGTTCATTTCGTTTGTAAACTCCGGACTTACTACAGCATCTTTATAGAACGACTCTTTTGAATATTCTTTGCCTACGCGTACGGCAGCTGAGAATAGTCCATAGTAGTCGAAAATGGTAGGATACATACGTGAAATGCCGAAAGTGTGGCCTCCTCCCATCGACAAACCGCATATTGCCCGACCTTCACGCCTACGGATAGTGCTGTAATGTGTATCAATATAATTCACTATATCCATAAAACTCTCTTCCATTGTGGCTTTCGGAGAGGCTTTGATGGCCATTGGTGAGGGCATATACATGCCTGCCGACCACACTCCGGGAGCTGCCTCGCAATTCGGATTGCCGTTTGGCATAACGACGATCATAGGTATTGCCTTACCTGCAGCTATGAGATTGTCCATAATTTGTGCGGCTCTGCCGAGCTCGTTCCATGCGTTTTCGTCGCCTCCCATGCCGTGCAACAGGTACAAAACGGGGTATTTTTTGCCCTTATCATAGTCTGCAGGTGTGTAAACAGTCATACGTCGTTGCATCTTCAGCGTAGGACTATCGTACCAAACCTTAGCAACATTACCGTGCGGAACGGCATTCGGCCGGTATAAATCGCCCTTGTCGCCCTTCGTATGTGAAACGATAAAGATATTCGTATAGGTAGAAACATCGCGATTGAGATAGGTATTGGCCGGATCGAGTTGGCGCATTCCATCTGCTACGAAGGCATAGGAATAGAGTTCGGGGGCTAATCTATGGGGTGTGGTAACACTCCATACGCTTTTTTCATTCTTGGTCATGGCGAGGTTTTCTTGATGTATTTCGGTGAAATCTCCACGAACTTCCACTACTTTCGCATTGGGATTGAAGAAATTAAAGGTAACTGTACCGTCGTTGTTGACAATGGGCGACTGCACGTTGGGATGCTCCCAAAGAGCTTGTTGGGCAAGGACAACCGAGGAAAAGGCTGCTCCTGCAAGGTACAAAAATACTTTTTTCATGAAATATTGTTTTGATGTGGTGTTTATAAAAGGCGCGCACGACAGTCTTCGAGGATAGTCATGAGCTCGCTGAACGTTGAGGCTCGCAACATGGCAATGCGTGTCTGTCGGAAGTTGGGAATACCTTTAAAGATAGGACTTGCCGCAAGATGGCGGCGTGTGTGCAGTATGCCGCGGTATTCGTCTATACGTTCTACGTTGATACGCAGCTGTTCTTCGAGAATATCAATCTTATCATTAAGGGTGAGAGTTGCAGGTGTATCGCTATTCTCTAAGAAATCTGTGATCTCTCGGAATATCCAAGGTCGTCCGAAGGTAGCACGTCCGATCATGACAGCGTCCGTTCCGTAGCGATCGAAAGCCTCTTTTACTTCGGATGGAGAAGCAATGTCGCCATTGCCGATGATGGGTATATGGATGTGAGGATTACGCTTTACTTCGCCTATAAGCGTCCAGTCGGCCTTTCCGGTGTACATCTGCGAGCGTGTTCTGCCATGTATAGTGAGCGCATGTATGCCGCAATCTTGCAGTTGTTCGGCAAGGTCGGCGATGATGAGGTTATTTGCATCCCAGCCGAGCCGAGTTTTAACGGTGACAGGGGTATGGACAGCTTTCACTACTTCGCGTGTAATCTCCAAAAGCAGTGGTATGTTACGAAGCATGCCTGCACCGGCTCCCTTGCTTGCAACCTTCTTTACGGGGCATCCAAAGTTCAGGTCGATCATGTCGGGATGCGCTTCTTCGACGATCTTTGCCGCTTCTACCATCGATACAACATCGCGTCCGTAGATTTGTATGCCTACAGGACGCTCTTCATCGCTGATGGTCAGCTTGCTCATGGTGGCTTTAATGGAACGTACAAGTGCCTCTGCACTGATGAATTCCGTATAAACCATGGCAGCTCCGAATCGCTTACATAACAGACGGAAGCCTATATCGGTAACGTCTTCCATAGGTGCAAGGAAGAGCGGATGGTTGCCGAATTCTATATTTCCTATCTTCATATTATTGGCAAAATTACAAAAGATTTTCAATAAAGGTATGGTTTTTCCATGAAAACACATGCAAGAATGAGGCATCGACGGTGTTTATAGAGAAAACGTAACGTTGGAAATAAAGAAAATTTTGTTATGGATAATGCTGTCGGCAGTATTGCCCGTGAAGGCACAACGTAAGAGTTATGTGCAGTTGAAAGTGGCTTATGAAGGGTGGCTTATAAACTATACCTGTGAATCGGCAGGTATGGAAGTTGTTTATGGGTATCGTACTGGCGGTATGGTTTCGGTAGGTGTGGGTACCGGACTGTTTTGGTCGAGCTAGAGTTATGATAAGATAAGGATGGATTATAGCTTGTTAGTAGAAATCGTTCTGCCGCCATACAGCTATTTTTCACCCACATTTGTACAGAATTTGTATATCCCTGTTTTCGGTTTCTTGAAATATCGACTCACTCATACTCGTGTAATACCGTATGTAGGAGGTGATGTGGGTTATGCTTTTCTGATACACTGTGAGAGCTATAGCAAGCAAACGAAGCTGGGATTCTATGGGAAGCCCCTTGTCGGATTGGATATTCGTTGTGGAAAAGGTACGCTTTCTCCGGAGATAGGTTTTAAGTTTCAGCATCGTACAGATGCGGTAAACAGCATGAACTATAATCAATTGGTGATTGCAATAGGGTATACTTTCTGAACCGTCATGCCAGAAGATGATACACGCCACCCGCCAATGTTTTGACTACTCCTTTCATTTCCATGGAAAACAGCAAGGCCGTAAGACGGGCGATTGGCAGGTTCGATTGTACGCTAAGCATGTTTATTTGCAGATCGTTGGTCTTTGCAAGGACTTTCATTACCTGTTGTTCCTCGTTTGTGAGATTGGGAAAAAGCTCTCGTTCGATACCGCTCTCTCGGGTCTGCTGTAGTTTTGCATCGTTTTCCCAACCCATTGCCTTTACGAAGTCGTAGGCATTGGAGATCAAACCTGCACCGTTATCGCGGATCAGATTGTTGCACCCTTCGCTATAGGGTGCCCCTACAGGGCCGGGAAATGCGAATACATCGCGATTATAGTCTCGTGCTATGCGTGTTGTGATAAGTCCTCCGCCCTGCGATGCGCTCTCTACGAGGATGACAGCATCTGCTATTCCCGCCACAATCCGGTTGCGCCGAACGAAGTTTACCTTATCTGCATTGGTGTTGGTGAGAAACTCTGAGAGCAGTCCGCCGTGAAGGAGCATCTTCTCAGCGGTTTGTCTGTGGCGTGGAGGATATAGGTCATCCAGTCCATGGGCTAACACCCCGACGGTTTGAAAGGCATTCTGCAAGGCATAGCGATGCGCATTGATATCTACACCATAGGCAAGACCGCTCACTATGAGTACATGGGGATTGTATTGTTTCAGTTCGGCGGTAAACCTACGAATAAGATCTTGCCCGTACATGGTACAC
>CAUUQE010000142.1:0-6297 GCA_963547065.1 uncultured Prevotella sp.
TATTCAAAACAATGTACCTTAAAGCACTCTGCTCATTTCTAAATCGTTACCCATACATTTATTCTAAAATGGTAACACTCTGTTCTTCAACAAGATAGTTTGCAAACAAAAAATCACTACGGAATATATAAGAAAGACCTACGCTCTAAAATACCTACACCACCCTACTAAACGCCTCAAACAAGCAATCCGTCTCACTCAAACATACCATCCGAGAAAACCATTCGTAGCATATCGGCCGTCCCTTTGTCACAAGCAAAGAGTAGCAGGCGCACACCCGCACTCAGCAACAAGGGCATCACCACCACTAACTTTACCCCTGTAAGGAGAGAAAATAACTCAAAAAGAAACCGCAAGACAGCACTCCCCCCTTAGAAAAGAGAGAGAGAAGGGAATCACACACCGCACGGAAAACCCGAGTTAACAACCCCATCACCATCAAACAACCTCCTATCCCTGAAAAATTCACCGTGAAAAGAAACGTTACATTATAATTTCCGTCGGGCAGCAACAGCCTGCCTATCCACAACGAAACAACACAAAAGCAACGTAAAGAAACAGACCTAATACAATCGGATACGCCATTTCGCGATTACAAGTCTGTTTCTTTACACTGCTTCAAACAATACATTTCTCACCGTCTCTGCTTTCCCACAGAAAGAATAAGAATATGCAATGCAAAAAAATTAGTTATCCTCCGAAGTGTCTTCCCTAACTACTTTCGGCCCACGCACCTTATCTTTCGCCGTCAGTCCGCTTTTTATCTCAATATTGATACCGTCGCTAAGCCCCGTAACCACCTTGCGACGTTCGTATGTTTTGTTCTCTCCAGAGCCTTTCACAATATAAATGTAAGTATCGTTTCCGCTGAATTCGATGGCGCTCTCCGGAACTGTGAGCACATGGGTGGCACTGGCAAGCACGATTTCTGCATTTGCACTGTAGCCACTTCGTATCTTTGTTCCTCTTACACCATGTATGGCAGCTTTTATTTCGAACTGGTTGGCGCCGTTGCTCTCTACAGCTTTCGGCGAAACATATTCAAGACGGGCCTCCAATCGGGTATCTTGCATGGCGCCGATGATTATTTTCATGGGCATTCCGGCAACGAGTTTTCCCACTTCGGTCTCGTCTATATTCCCGCGAAATATCAAATCACCCATGTTAGCCACGGTAGCTATGGTAGTTCCGTCGTTGAAAGTATTGCTCAAGATAACGGTATTTCCTACTTTCACCGGCACATCGAGGATCAGTCCGCTGATGGTCGAGCGGATCAGCGTGCTGCTGGTATTGGCATTGCTGCTCGACACTCCGTCGCGCACTACCTCCAAGTTATCTTTGGCAGCCATTACTTCTTCGCGCGCCTGTCGGTATGTCTGGCGGATTTTGTCGTACTCATCGGCAGCCACAAGTCCCTTGTCGAAGAGCGTTTTCTCGCGCTCGTAGTCGACCTTGGCCTGCTTCATGTTAATGTCGGCAAGGCGCACACGGGCCTGCGCATTGCTCAACTGGTTCATATCGGGTACCACTTTAACCTTGGCAATGATTTCGCCTGCCTGCACCATCTCGCCTGCCTCTTTCATAATTTGAGTAATGATACCCGAAATCTGTGGCTTTACGTTCACCTCGTTACGGGGCTCTATCTTTCCTGTTACTACCGTCGTCTTCTTGATATCCGTCACTTTAGGCGTAAATTCATCATAAACTACCGGCTGCGGTTGCGACTTGGCCCAAAGGAAAATGAATGTTCCGATGAAAATAAACAGGATGATGCCTGCAACAATAAACTTGATGTATTTTTTCATAATGACTTCCCCAACTCCCTCGTAAAGAGAGAAGTGCCCCGCGGGGTTCACGCTTTTTTAACGGCACATTCTTCGTTTGTTATTAATATTCTTTCATTCACATTCTGTTTCATGCCCCATTCTTCACAATCTGTCCTCCCTCTACAAAAGGGAGACAGAAAAAAGTCGTCTCGCTTATTCGTCCCTCATTGCGTCTACGGGCTTTATACTCATGGCTCGCAGAGCGGGTGCCAATCCGGCGAGAACGCCGAGGATGCTCAACATAAATATGGCGCCCACCGCCGCCCAAAACGACACTTGGAAGTGGGCAGAGAGTATGCCGTCGGTGGTATTGGCTACCTCCAAGAACTGCAAAATTACCACCGAAAAGAGTATTCCGCTCATTCCGGCGACGCCAGTCAGTATGATACTCTCGGTTATAATCTGGCTCAAGATGTTACGGGGCGTGGCTCCGATAGCACGACGGATACCGATTTCGGTCGTTCGTTCGCGCACAGTAACCATCATAATGTTGGATACGCCGATGGCACCTGCAAGCAATGTGCCTATTCCAACAAGCCAAATCAGGAAGTTCACGCCCGAGAAAAGACTATCCACCATGCCAAACATCACCTCTGAATTGAACACCGTTATGGATTTCTCATCGGTAGGATCGACAGTATGCGCACGGGCTATCACCTCTCGCATGCGCTGTGCAATGCTGCTCATGGTTACTCCGGGCTTGCCGGTTACGCAGATCAAGAACACTCTGTCGCCCATATTGTAGGCCTGCTGCATGAGGGTAATCGGCATGACCACGCTTTCTTCCGCCCTTCCATTAACATTCATATTGCCGCTGTTATAGTCTACACCAACAATATTATAATATATCGAGTCTATTCTAATGAGCTTTCCGCACGGATCTCCGCCGCCGGGGAAGAGTGTCTTGTATATCTTTTTGCCGATTACACAGACTTTTCGGCGCTGCTGCACGTCGGTTTCGTTAAGGTATCTGCCGTAGAAAAGCTTGGGAGTTTCCACCTTTACGTAATCTGGAAGCAGGCCCTTGACCGAACAGGAAGCCTTCTTGTCGCCGAAGACGGCACTGCCGTTCCAAATAGAGAGCACGGGCGACACCACGTCAAGTTCGGGAACCTGTGCTTTCAAGCGCTCTACATCTTTATAAACCATGTTCCATTGGCGCCCCTTACGATACCCCTGATAGGCTTTGGTGGTGGGTTCTACGTAGATGATTGCCGAGTTCGTGGCAAATCCTTCGAAGTTCTTGGACAGCAACTCCTTCATTCCGTTGCCGCCCCCCATCAGAGCTACGAGCATAAACACGCCCCAGAAAACGCCGAACCCCGTAAGAAACGACCGGCTCTTATTGCGGGTTAGCGTGTCGAGTATCTCCTTATATGTATCTAAATCTATTCTGAAACGCATCTTATCTTACAGAAATATCGTATCTCGATTTATAAATTGCAAATTACAAATCATAATTTTTCACTCCGCCCGCAGGGCTTCTATCGGTCGGATATGGGCCGCCTTTCGCGCCGGAATGAAGCCGGCAATAGTTCCGGCAAGCACCATTACGATTGTGGCCTCTATGCACACATTGAGCCCGACGGTAGGATTAACGAACATAGCCGCCTTGAACGGGCCGACATCTACCTGCATATTTCCGCTCGTAACATCCATATATTGGTTTGCTGCAACGCCGAGAACCATGCCTATATAGCCGAAAAAAGTGGTGATGATGATGCTCTCGATGATGATCAGCCGCAGGATTGAACGCGGTTTCGCGCCGATTGCCTTGCGAATACCAAACTCTCGTGTGCGTTCTTTCACAGTAATAAGCATAATATTCGAAACACCTACGATGCCGCTAAGCAGCGTAAAGATGCCGATAATCCACAAGGCAGTGCGAATGATGCCCAAGCCTGTATTCATCTGCATGGCCTGTGTAAAACGATTCCATATCCAGATAGCGTTCTCGTCATCGGGGGCTGCGCTGTGATTAGCGTTGATACGGGCGCGATACTTCTTTTCGAAAGCCTCGTTATCTTGCTCTGTTTTCAGCCCTTTAAAGGAAAATATGATGTTATCAGCCTTATCTCCGCGCCCATAGATGGTACGCACAGTGGTAAAAGGCGAATAAAAATCCATATTCATTCCGCTTTGATCGTTCTTATAAATGCCAATGATTTGGAAAGAAAGATCGCCCAATTTCACGTGCCTGCCTATCAAAGAAGCGATATTGTGGGACCGGAGTTCCTTAGCATGATCATCACTTATAACCAATACCTTACGCGATTTTTCGTTATCGAAAGAATTGATGAAGCGGCCATAGAGCATCTCCATCTTGTTTATCTCGGCTTCATTGGGGTACACTCCGTTCAATGTACTGCTCACATAATTATCTCCATCGGAAACAATTACATTTCCTTGACTTATTTCCGCGCCCATCTCCATAACATTTTCCGAAAACCTGCTATCGGTGGTATGTAGGTCTTTATCGTTCAATTCTATGGGGCGCCCCTCTTTCAACCCTTTATAAGTCTTGGAAGTCTGTCCTCCTCCTATCATCATGGAGTTGTCCAAAAACCGACCTGAGTTCCGTTCTACGGCGTTGATAAGCCCATTTCCCGCGCCAAGCAGAAATATCAACATGAATATCCCCCATGCTACAGCAAAGCCGGTCAGTGCGGTTCGTAGCTTATTACGCTTGGTAGTAGACCATATTTCAGTGATGATATCGTGCATATTCGTTCGTTGATTAACTGCTATTTCATATACCCATTGACACCGAAAGGTGAAGAATTGTGCTCCGTATTTTCGTCTATCTTCCCTATCAGTCCGTCCTTGATGTGGATAATCTTATTGGTTTCGTTGGCAACCCCGCTCTCATGCGTCACTACAACGATCGTCATGCGCTCGTCTTCGTTGAGTTTTTTGAGCAATTCCATCACTTCTACGCTCGTTTTAGAGTCTAAAGCGCCGGTCGGTTCATCGGCTAAAATAATCTGAGGACGCGTAATCAATGCCCGTGCAATGGCCACGCGCTGCTTTTGTCCGCCCGACATTTCGTTGGGATAATGCTCTGCCCATTGCGTTAAACCGAGCTTGTCGAGATAATCCATCGCCAACTGATGACGCTTGCGACGCCCAACTCCCTGATAAAAAAGGGGTAACTCTACGTTTTCCACTGCCGTTTTGAAGCCGATAAGATTGAAACTCTGGAAGATAAAACCTATCATACGATTACGGTATTCGGCTGCCCGCGTCTCGCTCAAATCCTTGATAAGCGTGCCACTCAACGTATATTCCCCGCTGTCATAGTTGTCGAGAATACCTAATATATTTAATAAGGTGGACTTACCCGAACCACTCGCCCCCATGATAGAGACAAACTCACCTTCATCTATATCGAGGTTTATGCCCTTAAGCACATGCAACGGCTGTGCTCCGAAATAGGTTTTATTGATATCTTTCAGGTGTATCATTCGCAAAGTTTTATGTGTTAGACGAGGAATATCGCAGAAAAGTTGCAGAAAAGCCAATAAAATAATGGGCAAAGGCCATACATCTATCTCCGTTATTCACTACTCCTTAGCTCTTTATTCCTATATTTTATGTGGCACTCAGATTACCTTTTCTATCCTTAAAGTACGGTCGCAATAGTCTACCACGGCCGGTCGGTGGGTAATAAACAAAATGGTTTTATCGTGATTTTCCAAGATATTTCGGAGCAACAGCCGCTCCGTATCGGTATCGAGAGCGCTGGTCGCCTCGTCGAAGAGCATAATGCTGCGGTCGCGGAGCAATGCTCTTGCGATGCTAATTCGCTGTGCTTGGCCCTCACTTAGGCCACCTCCCGACTCCGAACATACGGTATCGAGCCCGTCGGGCAGATTATAAACGAAATCGGCACATGCCTTTCCCAGTGCCGTTTCTATTTCTTCAGGTGTTGCATTGAGCTTGCCAAGCCGTAAGTTATCGCGTATAGTACCGCTCATCAGCGTATTTCCCTGTGGTACATATACGAAGTTGCACCGCAAGAGTGATGACAATTCCCTGCTTTCGTGGTCGTTATATATCTCTACCTGCCCTTCTTGCGGGTGTAGAAGGGCAAGTATTAGGCGCACCAGCGTAGTTTTACCCGAACCAGTCTCGCCAAGTATCGCCGTACAAGAGCCGGGCGTGAAGTCGAAACTCAAGTGATGGATCACATTACCCTCTGCTTCGTCGTAGCCATACGATACATCTTTCAGTCTGATACCGCACGGCGGAGCCAGTTCAACGGGCTCTCCCTGTTCTTCAAGCGGAGGCTCTTCGAGTTCCATAAGGCGTTCTGCCGCCGTAAATACGCCGACAAAAGCCGGCACGAGCTTAGTTAAATTACGCGCAGGCGACTGTATTCGGTTCACTAACTGCAGGAAAGCGGTCATTCCACCAAACGAAAGAGTATGCGAAGACATGCGCAATGCCGCCCACAGAAAAGCGATGAGAT
>CAUUQE010000143.1:0-6226 GCA_963547065.1 uncultured Prevotella sp.
GAGTACCGCTGTACTCCAATCTTGTTAACCTTAAATCTAATACTATGAAAAACACGTTGCAAAATTACAAATTATATTTATGAATGCAAGAATTTTGTATATTATCCAACAATATATAACTTTGTTTAACCAAAAGCAACTATTTTTAGATGCGAAATTCTAATTTTGCATAACATAAAGACAAAAAAATTACACGTTTATCTGTAGCCCGTCATATGCTAAACAGAAATTTTCAGGCAACCGGCGGTTGGCTTCATCGTGGAAGCCTATCTGATGATTCATGTGAATAAAATAAGTCTGTCGTGCTCCTACCCTACGCGAAAACTCCACAGCTTCGTCTACCAGCATGTGAGAGTGGTGGGGCTTCTCCCATCGCAACGCGTTTACAACAAGCGTATCTACCCCGCGCAAGTATTTATATTCTGTAGTCTCGATGGTCTTCATATCAGTGATATAGGCGAAATTCCCAAAACGATAGCCCAGTATGGGCAACTGGTCATGCATCACTTGTATCGGAGTAAATTCTATATCCCCTATCTTTCGCTTAAGATGAGGTACTATCTGATGGAGTCGGAGCAATGGGACCCCCGGATAAAGCTTTTTTGTAAAGCAATAAGGCATAGTCTGCTTCAATGCCTTTACCGTACTTTTATCGGCATAGATATTAATGTCGCCGAACACACAGAACGGCCGCAAGTCGTCGATACCAGCCACATGATCGTAATGAATATGGGTAAGCAACACGCCGGCTATCTTTTTGAATATCAACGGCATGAGCTGCTGTCGTATATCAGGGCCACTGTCGATCAAAATACGTGTAACATCCGTTTCTATCAATGCTGCTGAACGCAATCGTTTGTCGTGACTGTCGGTGCTTTTACATACCGCACATGAGCAACCTAAAGAGGGCACCCCGCCCGACGTACCCGTACCAAGAAATGTAAATTTCATATCCCTTGAGTTGAGTCTATTTAATATTTACTTCGGGATAAATCGCTATGCCAAAGCGGTCGTGCACATCTGTCTGTATCCTACGGCAGAGTTTTACAATATCTTCTCCCGTAGCTCCGCCACGATTTACGAGCACAAGAGCCTGCTTATCGTGCACACCGGCAGCACCTAAAGAGCACCCTTTCCAACCACACTTATCTATCATCCAACCAGCAGGTATCTTCTCATGCTCTGCATCTATTGTATAATGAGGCACTTCGGGATAACGTTCAGCAATCTCATCAAACTTGTCTTTATCTACAATAGGGTTCATAAAAAAGCTACCAGCATTCCCTTCAACAGCAGGATCTGGCAGTTTTTCGTGCCGTATACGTATGATTGTATCGCGCAACTGCTGCGGTGTAGGACTGACAATTCGCTCTTCAGCAAGGCAAGAGCGTATGTCTCCGTAGTCAAGATGGGGCTTGAAAGTCTTAGACAACCGATAAGTAACATAGGTAATCACATATTTATCACGCCATTCACCCTTGAATTTACTCTGCCGGTAAGCATATTCGCACTGTGTGCTAGTAAAATTTACCACTCGTTGAGTTGCTATCTCCACGGCTTCAACCGACATTATAATGTCTTTAACTTCGACTCCATAGGCACCAATATTCTGAACTGCCGACGCCCCGACCTCCCCTGGAATGAACGAGAGATTCTCTATACCGTGCCAACCTCGAGCTACACAGAGTGCTACGATATCGTCCCACGTCTCACCAGAGCCACATCTGAGCATGATATCATCACCCTTTTCGACTGCTTCGTGTCCCATAATGGCAGAATGAAACACTGTGCCATGATAGTCGCCCGTAAGCAATAAGTTACTTCCACCACCCAACAAAAGCAGTGGCATGTCCTCATCAGTAAGTCTACATAGCACATTTTGCAGTTCTTCTACCGTCGAGAATTCCACAAATCTATCACACTTTACATCAATACCGAATGTATTGTGATGCAAAAGACTGTAGTTACATACATCTTTCATCCTATGTATGCAACTTGACCAACTTCCATTTTCCGCCTATACGTTTAAAAGTCAACTCCGTTTCAAGCCCGTTAGCAATGCCTCGGATAACAAATATCTTCATATTACTCTCGGTATATTTCTGCCCGTAAAGAATATTATAAATAAGTCCTTTAGGAAGTTCGGGGGCAAAAGATGACCACTGTTCGGGCGCTACAGAACCCGTCATCGTGCTGAAATCATCATCCGGATCTGGACCGATAAATGTGAGCGGATTGTTTATGCTTTGCACCTGAAACGCTGAGTCAGTTACAAAATGCTGGTAAAACTTCAGGAACGAAGCATTCATATTTTCATACATCGGCTTATAATTGATTGATGTAAGCATCCATTGTCCGTTGATCCGGTCAAACAAATATTGCTTCACAGTTTCAGGGGCAAAGTAAATTTTTTCGATAATCACGTGATTTATCGTTGTATCTTTCACCACATTCATCTGCTTCACATTATCGAAAATAAGCGTGTAAAAGTCTTGATGCATAAAAAAGTATTCTCTCTTCCACTGTTTCTTCTGAATACTACTCACACTCTTTCCCTGCGTAACCTTTAACGGAAATTGAATTCGTTGCATCTGGAGTTTCTTATTCGCTGCAAAATTAAAGATAAAATCATCGAAAAGCTCATCAGCTGCTTTCGGCATAGGCGTCTCCGAAATAAGATTTTCCATCGTATCTATGGCGGTAGTATCAGTTGCCATCGTATCTACAGATAGTGTGTCGGTTACCGGTTTCTTATCACTGCAGCCGGAAGTAGAAAAACTTATGGCAGCAATAGCCGCCAACAACAAAACGAAGAAAATACTTTTTCTCATTACATTCTTATTTTTTGCCTTTAATAAGGCCTCCTTATTTCTTTTGCAAAATTACAATATTATTCCGATAAAGTACCAAATTTTTCTAATAACTTTTTGCACCTACAATACAAAAGATACCAATTGCTGTCAATAGGCATATAATATAAGGTTGACAGGCCTGCTATTTAAGGCCAATAGGCATAACATGTATGTCACATAAAAGCGCTATCCAACATAGACAAAGATACAGAATAAAAACATCATTTTATTTTGTATTATCTCTTATTTGCACTATCTTTGCAAGTAAATTCGAAATTTCAAACACGTTATGTTATTAGAAAAGATAGAATCTCTGCTCAAAGAGGTAAGCATGCTTACGGTTTCCGATGCAGACGAAATAGAGCAATTAAGATTGAAATACCTTAGTAAAAAGGGCGAAATCAATGCGCTTATGGCCGATTTCCGCAACGTGGCAGCCGATCAGAAGAAGACAGTAGGCGTGAAAATCAACGAGCTTAAGCAACTTGCCATCGACAAGATCAACGAGTTGAAACAACAGACAGAAACTGTAGAAAACCAAAAAGATGACATAGACCTTACGCGCACAGCTTATCCCATACCGCTCGGCACACGGCATCCACTCACTATCGTGAAGAATGAAATTATAGATATCTTCCGAAGAATGGGATTTACGCTGGCCGACGGACCCGAAATAGACGACGATTTGCATGTTTTTACGAAGCTGAACTTCGCTGCCGATCATCCTGCACGCGATATGCAAGACACATTCTTTATAGAACAAAATCCCAATGACGTTACAAAGAACGTGCTTCTGCGCTCGCATACATCGGACGATCAGGCTCACTATATGGAAACGCACCAACCACCCATCCGCATTATATGTCCGGGGCGCGTCTATCGCAACGAGGCTATATCGGCGCGCGCCCATTGCTTTTTCCATCAAGTAGAGGGTCTCTACATCGACAAGAACGTATCGTTTACCGACTTAAAGCAGGTACTTCTCACCTTTGCACGCGAGATGTTCGGCGCCGAAACGAAGATACGTCTGCGTCCGAGCTACTTTCCATTTACAGAACCCAGTGCAGAGATGGATATTTCATGCTTCATCTGCGGCGGAAAGGGATGTGGTTTTTGCAAGCACACTGGTTGGGTTGAGATACTTGGATGCGGCATGGTAGATCCGAATGTATTGGAGGCTTGCGGTATCGACAGCAAGGTATACACGGGCTATGCTTTCGGTATGGGCGTAGAACGCATAACGAATTTGAAATACAGAGTAAGCGACTTGCGCATGTTCTCAGAGAATGATATGCGCTTCCTCAAAGAATTCGAGGCCGCTAACTAACCCGTTTTCTGCACTAGGGCAGCATATTTTATGCTGCCCTAGTGCGTTTTTATCACCGCCATTTGCATGCGAAACATCCCGAAAATACTATCTCTGTGCCTACTGTGGATGGGCATTACAATGCCCGCATCGCCTGCCTGCCGCGACTCTGTCCATCGCATCGACTTCTCGATAGACACCCATACGGGCCGCATCATCAGCATGGATATGTACCAGAGGATGTATCAACAAAAAAAACAATCTTTCTCTATCGCCGCTCAACTGAACTTCCATACTCTTCCGACAGACAACGATACCTTTGCAGAAGACTACGATTATCCGGTTATCAGCCTCGGATTGCGCTACAGCATCAACAATGTAACCATGCACAGAGGACCGGATTTCCCTTTAGAACAGGCAAAAATGGTAGGTTACAACTCGCGTTTAGGAAACATCGTCAGTCTGTACGGTGCTTTCAACCGCACTTTTCTTCGCCAGCACAGATGGTCAGCAGACTACACGCTCGCGGCAGGTATGAGCTATGCACATAAGAAGTACGATCCTTACAACAATGTAGATAACGAACTGATTGGTAGTCGGTTCCTCATATACTTCGGGGCTGGCATCCATGCCCATTACCGCTTGTCCGGCCGTTGGGGGCTGCGAGCAGGCATAGACTACTACCATCACAGCAACGGAGCGCTGAACCGTCCCAATAAGGGCGCAAACATTTGGGGACCGACCGTTGGCATTGAGTACTTTCCAACGACAGAATATGGCGAACGTTTAGCCAAACATGCCTCACAGAAGTCGTTTATTCCCTACTGGTATGCCGCGGTTGCGCTCGGTATAGGGGGTAAAGTGCTGAACGAGGACTGGCTGAAAACGCAGTACGACACACCACCCGACTCGGCTGGCTATCGCACCGATCGCTTTCATTTCTACAAAGCGTATTCGGTACAAGTCGATATAATGCGCCGTTATGCCCGAAGATGGGCAAGTGGTATGGGCATTGACTTGTTCTACGGTTCGTATGCGGCGCGGGTAGAGGCGCTGGACAAGGCCGACGGTTACCGCACGAAGCACAGTCCGTGGTCGGTCGGAATAGCCGCAAAGCATCAGGTTTATTACCATAACTGGTCTATGGCAATGGCATTGGGATGGTATCTGTACCGCCACATGGGGCAGAATGCCGAAATCATAGAAAAGCCTTACTACGAACGCATAGGCATTCATTACGCTATACCTGCCTTGCGCGGGCTGACCATCGGTGCCAACGTAAAGGCCCATCTTACAAAAGCAGACTTCACGGAAGTGGTTATCGTATACCCTTTCAGGTTCGAATAAAATGCGTATCTAACATGGCATTTCTCCCCATCCCTCCGAAAGAGAGAAGATATACCCATGAGAAATAAGAAATAAAATTTACTGAAATTTAGTTTGTTTAAGTCCTCCACACCCCTCAAAAATAGGGAGTCGGAAATACGAATGCCATCATGAAGAGATTTAAACAAACTAGATTCACAATACAAAGACCGTCTCCTTATAAATAACAACCAATAATCACTCCTCACTAATCCCTAATCCATCACCAACACATCCCCTGTCTAATGCCATTAAACAGGGAGTGTAGCTGCCTTAGATATACTATCTGTCAGTAACGTTCGTAATACCTAAGGCTGCCGAACTGTTTTCTATCGGGATGAAGCAGCAGGATCATGTCGCGCAGAAGGTAATCCGGACGGAACGGCACCTCCTCGAAATAAGGCCTCTTCGAGACGTTACATTGGTATATATTGCCCTTCTTGAAGGCACGGAGCTCTTTATACCCCTGAAATTCGGCCAACAGATCGGCCTTACTCATAGGCTTTTCGCCGTTGTATTTGAATGCCCACACATCACAGTCGGCCGCTTTATCGAGCACCTGTTCGAAAGATAACGCCAGACTTCCGCTGTGCCGGTCGTACGAAAAGGCATACCTTCCATTCGCATCGCGTATCATCTGCCCGATCGTACTGCCGCCCGCGGGGCAATACCACACGCTTCCGGTCTTGCGTTCCGTAAGTAT
>CAUUQE010000144.1:0-6223 GCA_963547065.1 uncultured Prevotella sp.
CTTGCTAATTCCATTTTATTCAATATCTTGCTTATTATTTATTTTCTATAAAAACGTTGCAAAAGTACTAAAAATCCATCTAAATTGATTATATTTGCGGAATAAATTACAGTATAATATGCATACGAGGGAGGAAAAGCTACATGCTTTCGCACGTTTGCTTATGGTTCAGGAGCGTTTGCGTAAGGAATGTCCTTGGGATAGCAAGCAAACAAATTGGAGTCTTCGGCCGAATACGATCGAAGAAGTGTACGAATTGTGTGACGCTTTAATAAAAGAAGACCGGATAAATATATGCAAAGAACTCGGAGATGTAATGGAACATGTGCTGTTTTATTCCATTTTAGGCGAGGAAGATGGCGATTTCGATATTGCAGATGTGTGCAACAAGGAAGCTGATAAGCTGATGTTCCGCCATTCCTTTATTGATTGGACGGGATGGGAGGGTGATCCTAACCCCGGTAAGTATGCAGATAACAGTACGAATAAGCCTAAAACGAGTCAACAGGTAGAAGAAACATGGGAACAGATCAAGCAACGTGAGAAAGACGGAAATAAGAGTGTGCTTGCCGGTGTGCCCGATGCGTTGCCGTCACTAATTAAGTCTTATCGTATTCAAGATAAGGCTCGTAACGTAGGCTTCGACTGGGAAAAGAAAGAAGATGTGTGGGATAAGGTGCGCGAAGAGCTTTCTGAACTCGAAGAAGAATTACGAAAAGGCGATAAAGAAAGCTCTACATGTGAGTTAGGCGACTTTCTTTTTAGTGTCATCAATGCTGCGCGTCTTTATCATCTTAATCCTGATAATGCCTTGGAACTTACAAATCAGAAGTTTATACGTAGGTTCAACTACATAGAGAAGCATACTTTAAAAGCTGGTAAACCATTGACAAAACTGACTTTAAGTGAGATGGACGCTCTGTGGAATGAGGCTAAAGCGGAAGAAAAAAATGAGTGTTGCGATAGAAAGTGATACTGATATAATTAACGAGATAATTGTTTTTCAACTTAAAAAAGGTATAAATGGAAAAGATGAAAAAATATTTATTCGGAATGGGTGTAATTGTTATAGTTGCTTTATGTTCAGTTTCCTGTAACAATAAGAGGACTGCACAACAGGATGCGAATACGGATGATGGCGGTGCAGGTATGGAAAACGATTCCACTATTTATGGTGTGTGTGGCGAAGATATGGGTATGAGCACTTTTGCGTTGATTACTGATCAAGGTGATACGTTGACGATGATTCTTGATGGCGAAGGAGATACAGACGTTAAAGGAGGAAAGATGCCCGGCGACAAACTTGCAGTAATTGCGACAAAGAATGCGGATGGCGAAAATATAGTGAGAAAAGCTATCAATTTAACTACCTTATTGGGTAAGTGGATGAGTATTGATAAGAATTTCGAAATACAGGAAGACGGCAATGTAAAGTCGTTTGTCAAAGCCGAGAGTAATCCTTGGACGGTATGGAAGATACTCAACGGGCACTTACTTTTAAACCGTGATACTTTTGATATCAATGTTTTGGGAGCCGATTCGTTATGCCTTGAGAATAAAAGCGGCATATTTGCCTATAAACGACAGAAGTAATTCATAGGAAATACCTTCCGTTCTGTCGGTATGGAACCATTCAAGATTCATATTTTAGGGTGTGGCAGTGCCTTGCCCACCCCGCGCCATTTTGCGTCATCTCAGGTGGTCGAGATGCGTGGAAAGTTTTTTATGATCGATTGCGGCGAGGGTACACAGATGCAGTTGCGCCGCTCTCACATCAGTTTTACTAAAATCAATAGCATATTTATATCCCATTTGCACGGAGATCACTGTCTCGGTCTCATCGGTATGATATCCACTTTCGGCATGTTAGGCCGCACCTCACCATTCCATGTCTATGCACCTGTTGAATTCAAATCGTTGTTTTACCGGCAGTTGGAATTGTTTTGTCATGGCTTGGAGTTCGAAGTAACGTTTCATGAAGTTGATACAACTGTGAACAAAGTGATTTACGAAGACCGAAGTCTGACTGTAGAAACAATACCATTGGACCATCGTATTGCCTGTTGCGGTTACCTTTTTCGCGAAAAGCCTACGCGTCGGCATATCTTGCGCGATATGATCGATTGCTATGAAATACCAGTTTCGCAGATCAATAATATAAAGAATGGCGCCGATTGGGTAATGCCTGACGGCAACGTGGTGCCCAACAGCAGGCTTACGAGCGAGGCGGATCCGCCACGTTCGTATGCCTATTGCAGCGATACTCGCTATATCCCCACACTTTATCAGATCGTGAAAGGCGTAGATTTGTTATATCATGAGTCGACATATGGCAACGATTGTATCGACAAAGCCCGACTCTACTGTCACAGCACAGCAGCACAAGCTGCCACTGTGGCGCGTGATGCCGGTGTCGGAAAGTTGCTGCTTGGGCATTACAGTGCCCGTTATGAAGATGAAAATGTGCTGTTGAACGAGGCTAAGGCCATCTTTCCTTGTAGTTATTTGAGTAAGGAAGGAGAAATATTTGACGTTAAATAATGCTAATAATACAATAAGTTTCTATTTGACGTGCGTCAATTATCAACAATTCTTCCTATCTTTGCGATACGGTAATCGTTTTCTTAATGAGCAAATATGTACGTATATGATTAAAAAGATACTTTATATAGGCCTTGTTATAATTTTGTTTGTTGGAGTTCCGACAAAGATATATGCCGATCATGCCATTGAAATCATTGATAACGACTTTGATAATGTTTCGATTTCAGTTACTGGCTCAGTGCTACATATAACGGGGGCAAACGGGCAAACTCTCCAAATATATAACGTGGCGGGCATATGTGTGATGAACATAAAGGTTGACGGGCCGGACAAGCGCTTTGAGATGAGTCTGCCAAAAGGTTGTTATATTGTCAAAGTAGGGAAGACTGTAAGAAAAATCTCCATCAGGTAACAAGAATTTCTTGAGTTTTTTTAAATGTATTTTTGTGTGCTTTCTTGTGGCATTCTTTGTGTCGTCATGCCATAAAAAAGTTATAAATCCGAATCGTAATCTAACGATAAATTCGTTTTCTGCATGGAAGACGAGCAGATATGTCGTGGACTCTTATCGAATATATGGCTATCTAAGGCGCATAGGCAGTATGGATAAGGACACTACATGGGCAGACTATCAGACACGGAAGTACTATATAAGAGAGGGAAAGCTCTTGTGGATTACCCGTAATGGGGCAGACCATCGTGCCGACAGCCTACTCGCATTCCTTAAAACTGTGGCGGATATGGGCTTTTCGCCCCGTAAGTTTCAAGTTCAGGCGATAGAAGATGACTTGACGCATCTACATTATTTAGATGTGGACACGGGAAGATATGAAATCAATAAGTTGATAGCACGGCTTGAATACAATCTGACCAAGGCTTATCTGCGTTATGTCTTAGGCCAGCGTTTCGGATTCATTAATCCCCGATATGCATTCAATAGGCTTGATGTTTATGAGGCTGACTCTACACACACGTCGTTTCGCGGGCTCTATGATATACCCATGGAGCATGCCGGCCGGCGGTTTCTTATGACTGCATTGCGAAAGATCAGCAATGACAGTGTGGCTCAATTTCTGCACGAAGTGCAGCCGCCGAGTCCATTTTACATTTCCATGCTTCATCGATTGAAACTATGTAATACCGAAACAGAGCGGATGAAACTGATATGCAACATGGAGCGTTGCCGTTGGAGACTTTATGATTACCCGCAGATGCATAAAAAATATATACTTGTCAATATACCATCCTTTCATCTTCGGGCAGTCGATCGAGACAGTGTGTTCGAAATGAAAGTCGGCTGCGGCTCTTTCAAAACGAAAACTCCGCTGCTCACCAGCCGAATTATGCGTATGGATTTGAATCCGAAGTGGGTAATGCCACGCAGTATCATGAAGAAAACCATCCTTCAGCACGCAGGTGACAGCGCTTATTTTTCCAATCAGCGTTATTTTGTTCGTGAGCGTAGGAGTGGCAGACGGATACCTATTCATTATGTAACAGAGGCAATGCTTAAGAGTCCGGCCTATTCTGTTGTGCAAGAAGGGGGTGAGGGCAACGCTTTGGGCCGTATCATCTTTCGTTTCAATAATAATTTTTCGGTGTTTCTTCATTACACTTCCTCTCCCGGAGTATTTAACAGAAGTTATCGCGGCGTGTCTCATGGATGCATACGTGTGGAGAAACCTTTAGATTTAGCCGTGTTCCTCTTGAAAAATAAGGATGAACGAACGATTGAAAAACTTAGCTATTCCATGACAGTAGACTTCGGTCTGAGAGACAACAACGGGCAGGATGATGAGGAAAGACGCCCGCCCATAGATAGAAGCATGCTCCTCGGCTCACTGAAAGTCGAACCGGAGGTTCCGCTGTTTATAACTTATTTCACCATTTATCCGGATAAAGACGGACGGTTGAAAATGTATCCAGACGTGTATGGTTATGACCGTGTGATATATGATTACTTCAGAAACTTCATGGAATGACGTACGATGAAAGCCGAATATTAAAGGATTTGGCCGACCCGAAGGCGCAGCGAGGAGCGTTTTCTGCCTTGGTCAGACGATACAGCGAACCACTGTATTGGAAAATACGCCGCATCGTGTTGATGCATGAAGATACGAACGATATTCTTCAAAATACTTTCATCAAAGCGTGGAACAATATTGAAGACTTTCAAAATAGGTCGAAAATTTCTACTTGGCTTTATCGGATAGCCATTAATGAGGCGCTTGATTTCCTGCGAAAGCAAAAAAACATGTCTCTTGTCTGTGCCGATGAAGACTGTTCCGTGGCTAACAGACTGATAGCAGACGAATATTTTGATGGCGACGAAACGCAGGCACAGTTGCAACAGGCCATTACCCGATTGCCCGAAGTGCAGCGGATGGTGTTCAATCTGCGTTACTTCGACGAGATGAAATACTCCGAAATGAGCGAACTTCTCAATACGAGCGAGGGAGCTCTGAAAGCCAGTTATCACCTTGCAGTGAAGAAAATAACCGAATATTTTAAACATAATAATTAAACTTTACGCAGGTTCGAACGTCAAAATAATGTAAGGAGAAAAGAACAATGGATAAGGAAGAAAGATTTCTGAAAGAGTATTTTGGAGCCGAGCAGCCGTTCCGTGTGCCCGATGGATATTTCGACAACCTGCCCGATCGTATAATGGAAAGCCTGCCGGAGCGCCGCGTCCGCGTTGTTGGTATGCGCCGGAAGTTGCGTTATCGCTATGGGATAGTCGGCGTGGCAGCGGCAAGTGTGTGTGCTGTTGTGTTCGGATTGAACTTGTTTTTGTCTAAACAAGATGCGCAGTCGCATCATCTCGTCGGTATGCAGGAAAGCTATGCTTCGTCAAATTCATACAATATCATCGACCAGACAGCCGATTATTCTATGCTCGACAATGAAGACATCTATGCTTACGTTTCAAATAATTAAACATAAAAACTCAAAATGAAATTGAAAAAGATACTCGTCATATTTATCGTAATAGCTCTCTTGCATGCTTCGGAAGCCTGTGCACAGGGGCCGCGTCCGTTTGATCCCGCTAAATTCCAAGCCGATTTAGAGCAATTCATTACTATGGAAGCTGCGCTGACTCCACAAGAAGCCGCCGATTTCTTTCCCTTGTATCGCGAGATGAGAAAGAAACAAATGGTGTTCTTCGACGATGACAGGCGTTTCAAACATGTCGATCTGACCGACGACAAGGCATGTGAGACGGCCATACGCCGGCATGATAACAATGATATCAAGATGAAAGAGATACAGCAGGAATACCATAATAAGTTCCTACGTGTATTGCCTGCCGGCAAAGTTTTCCGCATTATCAGGGCTGAGGATAAGTTTCATCGGCAGATGTTCAAACGTGTGATTGGTCGTCGTAAATAAATCTGTCGTAGACGGATGCAGCGCTATTTTATCTATCTTGCTTATGATGGCACAGCTTACCATGGCTGGCAAGTGCAACCCAATGGCAATTCTGTGCAGGCAGAGTTGCAAAATGCTCTTTCTATCCTGTTGAGGCACCCCGTAGAGGTAGTAGGGGCGGGCAGGACAGATGCCGGAGTTCATGCCCGTATGATGGTGGCGCATTTCGATTTCAACGCACCCGTCGATGAGGCGCAACTTACTTATAAACTCAACAGACTTTTGCCCAAGGATATTTCGGTGGATA
>CAUUQE010000145.1:0-6170 GCA_963547065.1 uncultured Prevotella sp.
ATTACTTCTGTCAAGCCACCATCTAAATGTTGTACATCAGTTGCAAACAGTTTCATTTCGTGTAAGAGCTCGTATGGGGAATTATGTTCTGCATCCATAAATAAGGTTCCTTCAGAGTATATTCGTCTCTGATGATATTGCCAACAAGCTCCCTTCCCAAATCGTGCATATTCTCTAATAGATTGTAATTGGTCAGAATCCTCTGCTAAGAATTCTTGGATACAAAGGTCATAATTAGATTCTCCCATAGAATAAAGAAAATATTCATAAGCACATTTTGCGAGAAATCTTGACATTATTTGGCTAGGATATTCGGGAGAAAGAGTACAGGCTGTTATCATTATACCCTTTCCACCGTTTTTATTTATAATTTTTACTATATCTTCATCATTAAATGATGCTATTATCCCTTCATCAGTAGTTTGTATAGTAACTTCGGTACTTTTAAATGCACTTGGAAATATTGCAGACTCTTTTACTAATTTATCTTTTTTTGTTAGGATTTCATTATGAAATCTATAAGAACGAAAATATGACTGAGCCAATAATTCTTTTTCTATTTTTACGGCAAAATAATGATTACAACTATCACATACATACCCCTTAGATAATACATGGAGCTTATTACCTAATGACTCAGGAACAATATGTTCAACACTTCTTGAAGTCGAACTGTCTTTATGACAAAATATACATTGCATATTACGTTTTTGATGATGATGATATTAAAGATGCTATATTAATATTTCTAAAGTAATCTTTAAGAGATATTTCTTCAATTTTACAATTATTAAAAAACTTTTCTTTCGTAAGGCCTAATGGCAACTGCAATAATCCGTTTATGAATTTGTCTAATTTGGGAGTTGCTTTCTTCAATGGATGATTTAAATTTGCTTTCTTTGTTTCAAAATCATAAAATTCAATATCATTATATTTCCATCTAATATCAATACATTTTGGCATTGTACAAATAAGTCTACCACCCTCATGTATACACAAATCTTTATCCAATGTAAAAGTACACATATATCTTTCTGAAGGATGATTAAATATGATTGTACTCCCTTTTTCAACACATAACATAGTATCAATGTTAGCAAGTTCTGTCAGTTTGTCGTATAATTTAAAAGCCTGCTTTAATTCTTCTTTGTAGATTGGACTGGATAACCTCTGAAAATGCGCAGCAGGATTAAGAATAAGTAGTTTTGAATCTTTGAATAAGTCCTGCATTTCTTGGTCTATGCACTTCCCATTATCAGAATAATATTTTACAAGTTTTATCCATAATGTTTCTAAAGACAAAAATCCACCACCCGCTGATGTTTTCATAAATAAAAAAAGTAGGCTGGAATAACCAGCCTACTAAATGTCCATTACATCTAAAAAGCTGAGTGTAAGAAACAAGTCTTATCACTCTAACTTTCTGAAGATTAAGAAATAAGAGTAACTTATTTATCTTGTGAGTACTGGCTTTCCCAGTTAGCCTCTTCTGGCTCTTCTCCCTTACGACCCTCAAGCTGAATAACAAAACTCTTTGCTGGGAAGTATGGAGTAATGTGAATATCAAGTAATACACGATCCTTTTGGTTTGGATCTTGCTCAATTCTCATCACTCGGAATTTCTCTATCAGACGAGTTGGACCTTGTATGCTATCAAGGAACTTCACAATCTGGCTTCTCAAGTCAGCCTCTGTACGAGTAGTCCAGTTCTCGAATGCACGACGGTTCAGGAAGTCGAAAAGAACTTTAGAGATATAATCGAATACGCGAACGACAGAGTAAGTCTGCAATCCAAGGTTATCACCATTGAAGAGTGTCTTGGCAGAGAATGCCATCACCTTACTATACTCGTTGACCATTGGTACAAGACCCATGCGCTCGATCTCAGATATCTCGCTTTTCTTCAAATCAAAACGTACACTCTCAACATCATTAAGACCACCGAATTTCTTACCAGCAACAACCTGTGACATCAATGTGCTGTAGATTTTACCAGCAAGTGCAGATGAGCCTGGAACGTAAAGATTGTCTTCTTCTCCTACCTGTACTACTTTCTGACGTCCTAAAAGCCAGTTACATGTCATAATAATGTTTGACTTGTATATATCACCACCAGAATGGTCAGCATTAAAGAAGACATCAACAACATCGTCTGGTGTTTCTAAATCCTGGAAGTCGGTTAGGAGCATTACCTTATTGCTGTGTGCAATCTTACCCCACTTATCAAGTACAGCGTTAGAACCTAAATATCCAGGGATGACAAGCAAAGAATAGTTACGACGAAGGTCGAGACGGTCGAAGTTATGCTTAAGCTCGTTGCTGATATAGTCAATGAAAACTGGATTGTCTAAGTCTTTCAATTGATCCATCTCAGCATTGACAATCGTTATGTTCTTTACCTTCTGACTCTCTGTATTACGATAGAATAAAGCAACTGAACGGTAAGAAGTCTCAAGTTCGCGTGTACGAGCCAAAACTTTACTAAGATTTTTATTCAGTAAGTCCTCAACATGCAATGCTCTTTCCTTAGCCTTATCTCTCATCTGTTCAGCAGACTGACCAGATTTTAAAAGATCAATCCAAACCTCAAGACGATTGGCAAGAACCTTACGTTCATTCTCCCATTGTGCATCAGAGAGGAAAATGTTTCGGCGTGCCTTGCGTGTAGGATTCAAATTAGAAAAGCCGTCAATGATATTCTCTAAGAAAGTAAAACCACCATATTCTTTCAGCTTGTCTATTGCGTTAGCTGCAGAAGTGGTTCCCTGCTGTGCTATAGTACTTTTACTAATAGAAGGAGCCTGCTGTTCCTTAGCCTTTATTTTATTATTGTCCATTTTTAATTTAGTTTTGATTCTTACTTGGCTTCTGTATTCTTAATTTCGTCAAGTGAACTCTGTAACAAATCAATTACAGCTTGGCGGGTTTCAGGATTAGCCAAAGCTTTCAGTAAGGCTTTATTTGATGAAAGTTGGCGAGCTATCTTTATATTCTGCTCTTTCTCTACATCCAGTTTACTAAGGAAAGCACTATGTTCTTTTAACTTTTCTGAGTCAAAATCTCCAAGATTCTTAAAGTGCATTGTCTCTGTGACATCTTCACCGCTGTCATCTTGCATCTCAAGTGTAACAGCTGGTGAGAAATGTTCAAAGACATCTTCTACTGTTTGTAAACCATAAACCGCTTCAGGACTGGCTGGAGCCTCATCGGTTAATTTCTGTACTAACAAAGTTCTGTTGGAAGGGATGTCGGCAATTGACTCATTAGCATCAACATTTACCTCATTTCCTCCAATTCCATAATCATAAATGGCCATATTTCTTATATTTAAGTTTTATCTAATAAGTTACAAATATACTCAAATCCAGCACAAAGCTATAAAATTTATACGTAATTCTCGCAAATTAAATGTGAAAAGACATTTATAAGCTAATTTTTATTATATTTTATTGATGGAGTTACTCAAAAAAGGTTGTTCATGGAGCACTATCTCCTCAAAACATCATTATACAAAAAGATATTTTATAAAAGTTCATTACGGATATCAGTAACCTTACGCAAGGAATGTTTGTGGGGGCAGTGTCAGACAACTTTGATGAGCGTATCGAGCAGAAGATCTTCCATGCGGAGATTGTAGTAGATAGTAACAAAGTGTCTGCCGAGATGAAAGCTTACCAACAAATCCCCATAATCGCAAACTTCAAAAACGAAGATGGCCCCGACAATCTCAAAGAAACCATCGAAGCCAACTATAAACGTATCAAACAAGAGGTATTAATCCTTGTTGAAAATGAAACCGAGCGCATAAAAGCAGATCCTACCCTTAAGCATTTAATTAAAGAATAGAGAGGGCTCAAGTCTTTGGATAGTATATTCTCCAAGAAGAACAACCTTCAATCTCAGGATACGAGGAAATAAACCCTTTTGCTTTTAATATCTTGAGCAAAGCTTCATTTTCTTTATTTACTTCCACCTTTAGACGCGGTTCTCTCGCTGCAATTTTACTATAGATACCACCTAACAAATTCAAGAGTTCTGCTATTCCTTCTTTGTCAGAAATACCTTGAACCATTTTTGTTACCAAGCGCAGTCGCATCTCGCTCAATGTAGACTTCTTAACAATCTCAACTAATACATCTTTATCAATTTCTTGTGCCATCTGATTTATGACGACTACGATAGCAGCATTAGCAATAGCTTCACTTGAATAAAGATGCGATGACGGGATTACTTTCAATATTTCCTCTTTTTGTGAGAGAGAAAACTTCTATGATGTCAATACTTCACAGGAAACAGATGATTCTTCGAAGAAATCTGGCGATATATTTTCAAGCATCTCAGTATGATGTGCAATAAGATAAGCGCCGAAAATATCAGTTTCTTTGAGGACTTTAGTGTTCTCATCCGTAAATGGGAATTTGCCATTTTCTAAGAGTAATTTTAAACGTTTATTATCTAAATCTGACACAACTATCCCATCGAGATGATTTGTAGAAAAGGCTTTTAATAATTCAGATAATACTGTGGTAGGAATATCTGAGCAGATTGCAATGCTCTCAAAAAGGTCTTGCATGCCCTCTTGACTCGTTGCAGTCAGTTTAGAGCCTTTCTATGTTGCTGTTTTGTCAACCCACAGTCACCTTGTTTCCCTTTTTCCTGATGCAGTGAAAAATCAAAGGGTATGGTTGTCTTTCCGTCAAAGAATGCACAAAGTAGCAGTTTGTAGCCCAATACGCACCTGCCTTTTACATGGTCGTAAACACGACTGACACCCTCCATTCTCACGCCACTCTTCTCAAGCACTGTGTCATCTATAATGAAACATGTCGTGGTATTGGACTGAGGAGCTTCGCTATACTTACGTAAAAGGCACATATAACGCAGTGCAAAGTGGTTCATCAAGCGTCTCCAATCCATCTGGGGGCGAATCATCATTCGATAGAAACAGTTCTTACCATGATTTGAAAGCTCATATATCTTATGTTTGCATATACTATGGATGCTCTCGCCCACAATGCGGAAGAGGCAAAGAGAGAGGAGCAACTCCGAAGCCGAAACTCCGTCCTGTTTCTCCAATGAAAGGCGAGATAATAGGTGACCGATGCCAAACTTGCCAAAAAGATGAAATAAATCATCACTCATTCGGGTTTTAACACTCAAAAGTTTGGATAACTCACTTATTTTCTCTATTTTTGCTTCCATAACAGTTTTGTTGTCTTGTCTTTAAAATCAGTTCTTTAGCGATTACTAATTTACAAAGAAAATTCGACAAACTGTTATTTTTCTATATATTTATTAGGGTGGGAAACTTTAGTTATTATCTTCGTAGCGCAGATTCTGACAGTCTTGTTGGAAGACGCCTAAGGCGTTTTGCATTATGCTGGTATCCATGTTCTTGAAGTTTAGTCACTACAAAGATACATAATACCAGCTTTTTTTATATAACTTATGAGATATATCTATCCATTTAACGGAAGAACCTAAAATTATTTCTCTGGCACTGTTAATACCACAGAAACCCAAGCAAAGATAAATCTCATAAAACCACAAGAAGATATCGCTTGTATATAAGTCTTAGCGAAGTTACAGGCCTTCTCTCCATAGCATCTGGCATGAAGCTTTTGCCGCACTTGAATTCCCAATATAGAGGGTGTACCTGCCACTCATGACACGCATGGTGTTCGACAGTGGATCCCAACATTCAAAGGCGTTGTCTTGAAGCGTAAAAGTCACTTCCTTGCTCTCGCCTGCCTTCAAACTGACTTTCTGAAAGTCACAAAGACTCTTGACCGGCCCATCGCTATCCGCATTGCGTTTGATATAGATAAGCATTAAAAAGTGGATAACTCAGAATGTGCAATAAACCTATATGGCTGAAATTATCTTGCCTTAATTTCAGCCAACACTCAAACGCCACGAATAAGAAGGATATATTCCGTAGACGGAGAGTGAAATCCATTCAATGAATGAGTTACGACCATAAGCCTGTTATTAGTTATATCCTCGTTGGCAAAAGTATATAACATTCTTGAGAAATCCAAAGAAATCGGAATTTATTTTTGAGATTTTTTTTGTTTTATTGCACCATATTGCATCTCATGGCTATTTGAGAAGGCTCATACGGGCATCACCCCAATTCTCTACTCCTGGCAATGGATGACTGAATCCCA
>CAUUQE010000146.1:0-6104 GCA_963547065.1 uncultured Prevotella sp.
TATAATTCGGTGCGAAACATGATCTGTCGTATCTTTGTAATGTCTATCTCGCCGAGCAAGGTGCCCCCATTATCTACAACAGGCAGGAAACTGCTGTGGCTTCTACTGATAACATTGACGAGTTTGCCCAGCGGAAGATCGGGACTGACAGGTATGAAGTCTTTGTCTACAATGCTCTTCAGACTCATCAAGGTGAGTACGGAACGATCGGTATGATGTGTTATGAGCTTGCCCTCGCGTGCCAGACGCATGGCATAGATGCTGTGGGGTTCGAAGATACTGATGGTAAGAACGGATACTATACTCACGATGATAAGCGGCATGAAGAGGGAATAGCCGCCTGTGATCTCGGCTATAAGGAAGATTCCCGTGAGGGGTGCGTGCATCACACCCGCCATCACACCCGCCATGCCCAACAGGGTAAAGTTCTTTTCCGGAATGTATACGCCCACTTGGTTGATGTTCCAAAGGCGCGCAAAGAGGAATCCACCGAAGCCACCGATAAACAATGAGGGTGCAAAAGTACCGCCGCATCCGCCTCCACCGTTGGTGGCAGAGGTGGCAAATACTTTGGTAAAGAGAACCAAGGCTATGTAGAGTACGAGTAATTTGCCGTGGCCGTAGAAGAGAGAGTTGTTGAGCAGCGCGTTCCAGTCGGCCTCGGTCTGGCCTTGCAACAGCATGTTGATGGAGTTATAGCCTTCGCCATAGAGCGACGGAAAAAGGAAAATGAGCGAACTCAATATAATACCGCCCAGCATAAGTTTGGTGTATTGGTACTGTTTCAGTTGGGCGAAAACGTTCTCACAGGCTGTCATCATGCGGATAAAATACAGACTTATGAGTCCGCAGAACAGTCCCAACAAGATACTGGGGGGTATTCTTTGGATGCTCCATGCACTGTCTAATTGAAAATTGAACATGGCATTGCCGCCCATGAATATGTAACTGAAGCAGGTGGCCGTGACGCTTGCCGTGAGAATTGGCATCAGCGATGCCATGGAAAGGTCTACCATAAGCACTTCGAGCGTAAAGACAAGGCCTGCTATCGGTGCCTTGAAGATGCCTGCAATGGCTGCCGAAGCTCCGCAACCAACAAGGAGCATCAGCGTTTTGTTGTCCATTTTGAACAGTTGGCCGAGGTTGCTGCCGATGGCGCTTCCTGTCAATACGATGGGTGCCTCGGCCCCTACGGAACCTCCGAAACCTATGGTGATGGCCGAGGCCAGCACGGACGACCAGCAATTGTGTCCTTTCAGATGCGACTGTTTGGTAGATATAGCGTAGAGAACTCGTGTGATACCGTGCGATATATTGTCTTTTACGACGTATTTAACGAACAAGGACGTGAGATAGATGCCCATGACAGGAAGCACAAGGTATAGCCAATTGTACGATGTATAGCTGAAACCGGCTGTGAGCAGGTATTGTATTTCTGAAATAATCCAATGGAGTGTGTAGGCTGCAACGGATGCAAAAAAGCCGATGATGAACGAAAGAATGAGCGTCATCTGCCTACGTGCCAGATGTGCATTGCTCCATCGTACGGCTTTTTCTATAAGGGTGATCTTCCTATCGTGTACGGCTTCCATCGGTATGCTTATTTTCTGATGATGCTGACTTCTCCGTTTTTGTTTAGTTTAATAATGCTGCTCGGGGTATGGGGCTTATGTTCTTGTCGACGAGACAGGCATATATAGTCTACTGCATCAAGCAAATCCTGACTGATATCACAGTAGTTAGAGGCGGCAGGTTGACCGCTTATGTTGGCACTTGTGCTGACCAACGGCTTTTGAAAGCGGTAGCAAAGTTCGTGAGAGAACGGCTCTTTCGTAATTCGCATGGCTATACTGCCGTCTTCGGCAATAAGGTTAGGTGCCAAATTCACAGCATCATCGAGGATTACAGTGGTGGGCTTGGTGGCCAATTCCATAATATCCCAAGCAACATTCGGCACGTTTCTTACATATCTTTGCATGCGCACATCGGAGTCTACAAGGCATATCAGAGCCTTAGAATCGTCGCGTTGTTTGATTTGATATACTTTTGCCACGGCTTCGGCATTGGTAGCATCACACCCGAGGCCCCACACTGTGTCTGTCGGATATAGGATAACGCCTCCCTTTTTCATTACTTCGATGGCGTTTTTAATATCTTCTGCTTGAGTCATAATGGCTGTATTTATTTGCTTGATGGCACACAATTAATAATAAAATCGATAAAATGTAAGTGCCGGATAATAAATCTTATGCTTGAACAAATGCTTATCGGACGGTATAGTTCTCTATATCGCGCATGCCGTTGAGGAAGTCTTTTGCCGTCATTCGCTTCTTGCCGGTGAGCTGAAGTTCCGTTATATCGAGCCAATAATCATTGGTTGCTATGTAAAGATGGCCCTTGTCGACCTGCAGAGTGCCAGCTTCGGCAGTGCAGGGCCGTTCGGTTTTGACCGTTCGGTATATCTTCAGAACAGTACTCTTGCCGTTGGCATTATTGGCAAATGTAGTCCATGCTGCCGGTATAGGGCTAAGTCCGCGCACGAAATCATAGATGTTCTTGGCACGTTGGTGCCAGTCGATTTCGCACGTTTCCTTAAATATTTTGGGTGCAAGTTTCAAATTACCTGCCATATCGGGCTGTGGAACGGAGGGGATATTACCGTCTGTGGCAATTATTTGGTCTACTGTTTCTACGCATAGATCGCTGCCGATCCGCATGAGTCCGTCGTATACGTATGCTGCGTCGGCATCATCAGGTATCGAAAACTTCTTTTTCAGAATGATACGGCCGGTATCTATGTTGCGATCGAGGAAGAAAGAGGTCACGCCGGTAGTCGTTTCACCATTGATGATGGCCCAGTTGATGGGTGCTGCCCCACGGTATTGTGGCAGCAGGGCAGCATGAATGTTGAAAGTACCGAAGCGAGGCATTGCCCATACCACTTCGGGCAACATGCGAAAGGCTACTACTATTTGCAGATCGGCATGGTAAGATAGCAGTTGTTCAACAAAGCTCTGGTCTTTCATTTTTATGGGTTGAAGCACGGGAATATCGTGTTCTGTGGCAAACACCTTCACTGCTGATGGGCGCAAGATGTCGTGATGCCTGCCCACAGGCTTGTCGGGTTGCGTCACCACGGCCACCACGTTGTATTCGTTTTCTATAAGTTTTTTCAGAGAACCTACCGCGAATTCGGGTGTTCCCATAAATATAATGCGTAAATCTTTTTTGTTCATACAGCATACAAAGATACAGAATGCGAACTGAAAAGCCAAAAAATATTTTACTTTTCAGTCTTTTACATCTGAATAATCTGCCTTGTCCGTAATAGCGTCAAGGCAGGGAGAAGAGTTGTTATTTACTGTAATACGCCCGTTGGACCCTCCTTGTTGTTGAGAATGATAAACTCTGTAGTATCAAAAAAGCTAAGTTCTATTTTTATAAATCCTTTGGTGTGCATCTTTTATATGGGTTGTTAATTGTGGATGAGTAATTAATGAAGAATGATTAGAGACAGGGAAAAGAGATGTGGAAGAGAGGAACGATGACGGTGATATGAGGTTTTGCCGATTGTACCGCTGTCCCCTAAATCCTCTTTTCTAATCATTAATTTCCTTTCTTTCCGCGTTCCACGCACTGCTTACGAAACGCCTGAGCGGATGACGGTCGCCCTGTGTGCCGATCATTCGGCCCAGTCGGGTGATGAGCGAGGTGTTATAGGCATCCTTACGCATGTGAATGTTGTTGATTACCGCATAGGCATTCTTGGGCGGAACGATGTGTAGACGGGTACAAAGTTGCTCGGTAAATCTGCCGAAGAGCACCCTTCGTCCGAAGATGTTGAGCAGATAACCGCGCGCCCACATCGTGTGTATCAGTTCTACAAGGTCGCATACGGGCGCCGTCCACGTGATGTTGTCTTCCTCGCGCGTATGGCATAGCAGTTCGAAATCGTCTCTGATCGTCTCCAACACCATATCAGTGTCGGGCCGTGTCGTCATGGTTGTTTGTAGTGTCATAGCTGTAAAATGTTTAAGTTATACCTGAAAAACGAGTTTCAGCCGATATTTTTTTACTATTTCAACGGCAAAGATAAAACACTATTTGGAAGAGATGTTTCCATGAAGTAGTATTTTTAGTTAAATAATGTTGTGGTTATAGGAATGATGAGTGGTTGGTGTTGAGCGATTAGTGATGCCGTTTGAGATACATATTTTAATAAAGGCGGGGAGATAATAAGATTGGTTGTAATCGATAGATATACCGTTTTATCAGGATAGGCAGGCGATCTATGACAGACAGATGGGCCACCTATTCTACATAGGTGGCCCATCTGTCTCGAGCGGTTGTCCGCTCTCGCAGCAACGGGCGGAAGATGTGTGTGCTTTTTTCCCTACTTTTAGGTATTGCAAGGGCAGGCAATTATACTTATTTTTGCAAAAAACAAACGGTGTATCAGCAAATTGAAGCAAGCCTCTTTGCATTCGACTTGCCCTATTTTTGCAGGCAGACGACAGCATAATCTCATGCAGACACAGAAAGAATTTACACGGAAACAGATACTCGATAGTGCGGAGAAGCTCTTCTCACGGAAAGGATTTCGCAATACTTCCATGCGCGAAATTGCGACATGTGCCGGTGTTGGGTTGAGCAACATGTATAATTACTTCGAGAACAAAGACCGCATTTTCTGCACGCTGCTGCAACCTCTGACCGACACATTCGAAAAGATGCTCGTAGATCACCACGATCCGAAGAGTATAGACCGGCTGCTTCCTCGGCTCAACTCAATGGAAGAGCAGTATGTTACCGACTTGGTGAGCGAGTATCACCACTTGGTTACGCGCTACAGGCGGCAGATGCAGCTGCTGTTCTTCAAGGCTCAAGGCTCGTCGTTAGAAAGTTTTATCGATACTTTTTCAAAGCGTTGTGTGCGACAGGTGCAGGCTTTTTTGCAACACGTTGGGCGTAAAACCGCCGACGGTTATACCCAAGTGCCCGATTTCACCATCCATCTGCACACGATATGGATGCTGACTTTATTCAAAGAAATAACAAGACGAAGCATGAGTCCGCACGATAGCAGACAGATACTTACCGATTACGTCACCTTCGAATGTATAGGATGGAGAGAGCGCATCAACCGATGATCGCTCTCTTTTTTTTGAAACAATTTGAAAAGTGTTCGTTTTTAATTCTGCCGTATAGGGGGCGTAGATCGTGAAAAAATGAAGACGTGGAAGGGTAAAGGAATAAAATACAGATTTTAAATATAGAATATATGGAAAAAGAAAGCAAGCAATCGAACCTGAAGAGGCTGCTCGTGTATGCCGGAGGGTTCAGGTATTTCACTTACGTCTCGTGGCTATTGTCGGCCTTGAGTGCGCTCATGGCGTTGCTGCCCTTCGTATATATCTGGATGATATTGCGCGAAGTGATCGATTCGGCGCCCCATTTCAGTCGCGCAGAGCATATTGTCGACTATGGCTGGGCGGCACTCTTCTGGGCGGTGTTGTCTATTCTTATATATATAGGTGCACTGTTTTGCTCGCACATGGCGGCGTTTCGGGTAGCCAAGAACATACGTTCGGCACTCATGCACCATATCGTTGCGCTGCCCATAGGCTTCATGAGTGGCATAGGGAGTGGCAAGCTGCGCAAGATAGTCAACGAGTCGAGCGACGCAACAGAGACCTATCTCGCCCATCGTCTGCCCGATAATGCGGGCAGCATTACCACACCTGTCGGCCTTATGTGTCTGCTTGCGTACTTCGATTGGCGGCTGGGTGTTCTCTGTATAGTGCCCGTGTTGTTGGCTTATGCCATCATGTATGTGTTCATGACTGGTAAAGATCTGACGGTGAAGATGGGCGAATATCAGCAGGCACTGGATGCTATGTCGAACGAAGCCGTAGAATATGTGCGCGGCATACCCGTGGTGAAAACCTTCGGACAGACCGTTTTCTCGTTCAAACGCTTTAAGGATGCCATCGACAAGTACCAGCAATGGGTGATCGGTTATACCCGTTCGTTGCGCCTGCCCATGGTAGCTTACACCACTATCATCAACAGTATCTTCGCCATTCTGATAGCTGCAGCGCTCT
>CAUUQE010000147.1:0-6035 GCA_963547065.1 uncultured Prevotella sp.
GCTTGATAGGTATACTGTCTATGTTTGATAGACAGATGGTATAGCCGAATCGTAGGAATTTAATTTGTCTGACTCCTTATAATATATCATAAAAATAGCGTTGCTCAAGGGCACTTAGACAAGTAAGATTCCGATAATATAACCGTCAGACGTTCATTCTTTATCCCTCATTTTTCATTCCTATTCCCCTTTTGGGAGGGAATAGACACCCCCTCCTCCGCCTTTGGAGAGGCAGGAGGAGGGGGCCGTTCATAATATCTGTGTATTATCCCAAGAAGTGACTTTCGCCTACAAAGAACAATACAAAGTAGCCGATCAGCATGCTTATGATGCCAATGATAAGACCGCTCTTGAGCATATCGTTCTGTTTTATGAGGCCGGTAGAGTAGGCTATGGCATTCGGAGGTGTGGAAATGGGCAGACACATGGCTGATGAAGCAGCCAAAGCAATGCCTATCAAGATGGTTGAAGTGCCGCCAATAGCGTTGAGACTATTGCCCATACCCGTGCAAACCACGGCAAGTATTGGTACCAACAATGCTGCCGTAGCCGTATTGGAGATAAAGTTGCTGAGGAAATAGCATATAAATCCCGATATGATAAGTATGGCAATCGGCGACCAAGAACCGAACGGAATGCTTTCGATGGCGCGGTCTGCCAGTCCTGAACCGGTCATTCCCAGCCCCAAGGCAAAACCTCCAGCAACCATCCAGATAACACTCCAGTTGATTGCCTGCAGATCTTTCGCCGTAATAACACCGGTAATGGCAAAAACACCCATTGGGATCATCGCAACAGTATATGAGTCGATGCCCGTAATGCCCTTGGGTATAAGCCAAAGAAGAATGGTAACTATGAATGTTCCGCTTACCACCCACATGCGCCATCCATGATGGACTTCGCCCTTAATTTCCAATTCTATCGTCTTTTGAGTGAATGGAAAGAACTTCAGAATGAGCCTCCATGAGATGAAAAGCAATAATATAACAAGTGGAAACATAAAGGCCATCCACTTTCCGAAGCCTATATCCATGTTCAATCCGGCAGGATTGTTGAGCATTTTCATGGCAATCAGATTTGGTGGAGTGCCTATCGGTGTGGCCATACCGCCAAGGTTAGCCGCGATAGGAATACTCATTGTAAGCGCCGTACGCCCTTTCCCGTTGGCCGGAAGGGCCGCGAAAACGGGGGTGAGAAAAGTGAGCATCATGGCTGCAGTAGCAGTATTGCTTACGAACATGGAAAATATGCCGGTGATAAGCAGGAAACCAAGAAGCACATTTTCGCTTTTTCGGCCGAACGGACGTATCATATTCTTAGCTAACAATACATCTAAACCCGACTTGGTTGCAGCAATTGCAAGAATAAAACCGCCCAAAAATAGCATGATAACCGGATCTGCAAAGGTCGCCATAATGGCCTCACTGTCCAGCAGTTTACCAAAGGTATCGGATTCATCTCCCTTGAAAAACGTGATACTATTGTTAGACACCGTGAGACACATTACTGTAATAATTGATAAAGATGTAGCCCATGCTGGTATTGCTTCGGTAAGCCATGTAAGCGTGGCGAATACAAAAATGGCGATGATTCGTTGTTGTACTATCGTAAGACCATCGATACCAAATACCCTGGTGGGCAAGTTCCATACGACAGCTGTTACGATGATGATGCATACAAGCTCAATAATTTTCTTCTTTTCGAAATGGTTAGTCAATACATTTCCTCTTTCTTCAGTCATAGTATTCAATATATGTTAAAAATTATTAGTTAATGGATCAATGCTGGCAAAGGTAAATTAAAAATGAATAACGGGCAAAAAGTTTTGACATTTTTTTGAGTAAAAGGAGATATAAGAATAAAAGATGTGAAATAAAATGGCATTTTTTGTCATACATTGTTGCCAAAAAGTATTATCTTTGCATAACAATCGGTTCATAAACGCAATTGATTAAAAAGGGAAACAGGTGAAAATCCTGTACAGTCCCGCTGCTGTAAGCAATTCTTTTCTATGAATATGAACACGTAGCCACTGGTGATTTTTCGGGAAGGCGTTCATGTTTGGATTGCAAGTCAGAAGACCTGCCGTTGTTTTTTATTATGCTTGGCTGCTTCGAGGAGAGTGGCGAAGTCTTAATTCTAAATAGTTTGTGGGCAGACGTAGGTATCTGTTATGTTCGTAAAATGCGAATACGGTTATTATATCCGGTGCTGTTGATGTCAGTGTTTCCCCTTTCAGGTGTGGCACAAATGCAATCTGAGGCCGATACGGTGGACACTCGTACGACTGTGCTCGATAATGTAGAGGTGGTGGCACGTAATGTTCCGAGCAATATGCTGTCGGGGAGTCCGGTGCAGGCAATGACTCATGTAGACATGCAGCGCATGGGCGTGACCGATATAAGCGATGCCTTGAAACATTTCGCGGGCATTCAAGTGCGAGATTATGGCGGTGTAGGCGGGTTGAAAACCGTGAGTATCCGTGGTTTGGGTGCTCAACATACGGGCGTGAGCTACGATGGCGTACAGATAGGCGATGTGCAATCGGGGCAAGTAGATATATCTCGTTTCACGTTGGATAACGTTTCGTTGCTCTATCTCACCATAGGTCAGCAAGACGATATATTCCTCAGCGCCCGAGAGTATGCCTCTGTAGGAACGATCAACATAGAAACCGTGCGTCCCGAATGGGGCGGAAAGGCGGACGAGGTGAATGCTCATCTGAAAATAGGCAGCTATGGCATGGTTAATCCGTCGCTGCTCTATGCCCACCGTTTGGGGAAACAGCTCTCTTTGAGTGCCTACCTAAGCTACCTACATGCCGATGGGGCGTATAAATTTCATATGATGAACGGCAATAAGAGTATCGACGAGAAGCGGAACAACAGCGATATAGCTACGTGGCGTGGTGAGTTTAACCTCGCTTGGCATATCACCGATCGCCAGCGTTTGGCGATGAAAGCCTATTTGTTCGACTCTAAACGAGGGCTGCCGGGCGGTGTTATCTACGACAACACGTACTCCGCAGAGTGTCTGACCGACCGCAATTACTTCGTACAGATGGCTTATGAGAACGATATCTCGGCCAAACTGAAGCTGAAAACGGCCGTTAAATACAATTACTCATGGCAAAGAGACTTCGATATCCCTGCAAGCGGACCAACCGAAGACCACTTCCGACAGAATGAACTCTACGCTACGACCACGGTAATGGCGCAGCCTGTCAAGCACGTAAGCGTGTCGTTAGCAGAAGACTTCCAGCATAATTACCTGTCGACCACGTTTTCCAATTGTCCTTATCCCACGCGCAACAGTTCTTTCACCGCACTTGCAGCCCGTTATAAGCTGCAGAATTTCACGGCTACGGCTTCGCTTCTTTATACTCATATCTGCGAAACAGTTAAGACAGGTAATGCAAATAAGGGCTTTCATCGGATGAGTCCGGCGTTCAGCATGCTGTGGCAACCGTTCAAAGAGAACCTTCGGTTACGGCTGTCTTATAAGGATATTTTCCGTACGCCTACGCTCAACGATCTTTATTATCTGCTGATAGGCAATACGAATCTACACCCCGAAAAGACCAGACAGTGGAATATCGGGGCTATATGGAACCGTCGACTGTCGGCAACCATCAGTTATGTGGCGCTTACGGTAGACGGGTATCTCGGAAATGTTACCGATAAAATAGTAGCTGTTCCCACCATGTTTATTTGGAAGATGATGAATGTAGGAACGGTGCATACTCTTGGCGTAGACGTTACGGCGAGCACCAATCTGCAATGGACGACCGATTGGAGCACGAACATTGTACTTACATACAATTATATGCGTGCGAAAGATAAGACTACACCCCACGGATCTACCTACAATCACCAAATTGCATACACGCCGAAGAATGCAGGTAGCGCCGCTGTGATGCTGCGCTGTCCGCGGGAAATAGACCTTTCGTATAACTTATTATACACGGGAACGCGCTATACAACGGGCTATAACAGCCGCGATCATCATATGCCTGCGTTCCTCGACCACAGCATCTCCGTGGGCAAGATGTTCAGGATAGGGCGCACGGAACTGACGGTTCGGGCATCTGCACTGAACCTTTACGGTCGGAATTACGAAATCATACGCTTCTATCCCATGCCCGGTCGCAATTACAGAGTGTCTATACATTACAAATTTTAATTCTAAATAATAATAACAGATGAAACAGAAATTATTTAAACTCGCACTGCTTTTCACGGCAGTTTTGGCTTTTTCGGCTTGTAGCAACGATGATAATTCGCCGATAATAGAGCCGCCTTATTACGGTTACCACTATGCCTATGTGGTGAATAACGGCAATTGGAACAAGAACGACGGCACTGTAGCCTCATTAGACAGTGTGAACAAGACTTGGACAGTGAACGACCTCTACAAGCAGGCCAACGGTTCGGGCATCGGAGATGCACAGGATTTGGTGCTTGTAGACGGCAAAATCTTCGTTACGAGCACCACCTCATCGAAGATAGAAGTGCTCGATAAAGACGGTAAACTGCTCTCGAGAGTCGCTATGCCTAATAAATCGCCCCGCTATATCGCCCAATATGGCGGCAATGTGTACTTTACGGCTTACAGCGGTTATGTGTATAAGATGAACGTAAACAGCTATCAGCTTACCGACAGCGTACAAGTAGGCGACCATCCAGAGGCATTGGCCGTTGCCGCCGGCAAGATTTATGTGGCCATCTCGGGCTATGGAAAGGGCAAATCGCTGGCAGTCGTAGACATTAAAACCTTCAAAAAGACCAAAGAGATAGAGACTGCACTCAACCCATATAACCAGATGATTGCAACTGCAGACGGCAGCAAGGTTTACTTTGTGGCATGCCTTGACCACTCAGACCATCTGCTGCAGTGCGTCGATACCAAGACCGATGCCGTGAAGACGGTAGAACATGCTTCGTCGATTGCGCAAGATAAGAACGTTAACAGCCTTGTTTGTATCTATGCACCCTATGGTAAGAAAGGGAACGTACCGGCCAAGAAGTATTTCCGTTTCAATATGGAAAACAACTCGACAACCGAGATTAAAGGCCTTGCAGACGTGCCCAATCCCGGACAGGTGAGCGTAGATTGGAAGACAGGCAATATCTATGTGGTAAACAACGACTATAGCGGACCGTGCCAATTGTATGTGTTCGACAGCACCGGAAAGCAGCTCCGTAAGCTCACTTCGGGTGCCGGAACGATGCAAGTGGTGTTTGCTAAGGAATAAATTTGTATCGATATGATGAAAAAGATCATATTGTTTTTCGTTATATCGGCGGCAGTATCGCTTTCTTCTTGTACCGGCAACGGCAGCGTTGCAGGCAGGGTAGAGGGCGATACTGTTTCGTTTAAGTACGCTCGGCATATCACCGTAGTGAAATACAAAGGCTACTCGGTGGTTTCGCTGGTTGATCCTTGGAAGCCCGAGAGGGTGCTCCACGCCTATGTGTTGGTGCCCCGAGAGGCGCCGTTGCCCCCGTCTTTGCCCGAAGGAACCGTGGTGCGCACGCCTTTAACGCGCAGTGTGGTGTTCACGACTGCCCACTGCCAGCTGCTCGAATACCTCGGCAAGGCTCGGCAAATCAAAGGTGTGGCCGACCTGAAATATATACTTATCCCCGATATACAGCGGCGGGTGCGACAGAAGAAGATAGCGGATTGCGGCGAAAGCATGTCGCCCATTGTCGAAAGGATTATTGATTTAAATCCCGATGGCATCATCCTGTCTCCGTTTGAGAATAGCGGTGGTTATGGTAGATTGGGAAATATCGGTATTCCACTTATAGAAGCAGCCGATTATATGGAAACTTCGCCACTCGGAAGAGCCGAGTGGATGAAGTTTTACGGCATGCTTTACGGCTGCGAAACGCTGGCCGATTCGCTCTTTCGTGCGGTAGATAGTACTTATACGGCACTAAAACGGGCGGCTTGCAAGTTGCCTGTAGGGCACTCAATACTTACGGAACGCAAGACCGGAAGCGTGTGGTATTGCCCCGCGGGCGGCAGTA
>CAUUQE010000148.1:0-6013 GCA_963547065.1 uncultured Prevotella sp.
TGATGACCAAATACTTCAAGTGGGAACTCTCGCTTCCCGACGATCAATTTCTTGAAGATTATTGGGAGAACAGCCGCGGTGGAGATAACCTTTATACCGTGCTCTGGCTCTACAATCGTACGGGCGATGCCTTTCTGCTCGACTTGGCACGGAAGATACACCGCAATACTGCCGACTGGTGTCAGGCATCTACGCTGCCCAATTGGCACAACGTAAATATTGCGGAGTGCTTTCGCGAGCCGGCCACTTACTACATGCTTACGGGCGAAAAGGGCCTTCTCGATGCTTCGTATAACGACCAGCAGCTCATTCGTCGCACGTTCGGACAGGTGCCGGGTGGCATGTTCGGCGCCGATGAGAATGCACGTATGGGATATATCGATCCGCGTCAGGGAGTTGAAACCTGTGGAATGGTAGAGCAGATGGCATCCGACGAGATTATGCTTCGGTTCACAGGAGACACTTATTGGGCAGATAATTGCGAAGATGTTGCCTTTAATACCTATCCTGCAGCCGTCATGCCGGACTTCAAGGCGTTGCGTTATATCACCTCGCCCAATATGGTGCAGAGCGACTCTAAGAATCACCATCCGGGCATAGACAACAGCGGCCCTTTTCTTTCAATGAACCCTTTCAGCAGTCGTTGTTGTCAGCATAATCATTCGCAGGGATGGCCTTATTATTCCGAGAACTTGGTCTATGCCACCCCCGACAATGGCGTTGCTATGGTGCTCTATGCTGCTTGCGAGGCCGAAGTAAAGGTGGGCAGTAATAAGAAGATAACGATAACCGAGACAACCGACTATCCTTTCGGCGACAGGATACGCTTCACCATTACCAAGGGTAGTGCTCGTTTCCCCATATATCTGCGCATTCCTTCATGGACAAAAGATGCCGAAGTAAGTATCAACGGCGTGAAACAGAACGTGAAGCCAGTGAGTGGTAAGTATATTCGTATGGTGCACGACTGGAAGAAAGGCGATGTAATAACGCTACAGGTACCGATGAAGTTGAATATACGCCGTTGGCAAGTGAACAAAAACAGTGTGAGCATCGACTATGGTCCACTGACACTCTCGCTCAAGATCAAGGAGCGATATGTACAACGCAATAGCACTGAGACCGCCATCGGCGACAGCAAATGGCAAAAAAACGCTGATGCATCGCTGTGGCCTGCGTGGGAGATTTATGCCGATAGCCCGTGGAACTATGCTTTATTGATGACTCCGAACAATCAGCTCGGTATTTTCGATGAGGTAAGGAAGCCGATGCCTGCCGATAATTTCCCATTCTCGTTAGAAAATGTGCCCTTGGAATTTAGAGCTAAAGGTCGTCGCATTCCCTCATGGAAAATGGATGAAAACAGTCTCTGTGGTGTACTTCCCGTTGAAAATGCGGTAAAAAGCGATACTTTAGAGACCATTACTTTGGTTCCAATGGGGGCAGCTCGTCTCAGAATATCGGCCTTTCCTGTTACCGAAAAATAGTCTTGGATAGATAAGGAACAAGGTAGATATTGGTAGTGGCTGGCTGTATATCGTGCGGGTGTGATGTTTCCTCGTCATGCTGCGATTGGATGTCAGTCGCACAACCCGCTTTTTATCAATGATATACCATCATTGTAAGGGGCATATATCACTGTAGTATGAAAGATAGGTATGGCTTTTAAAAAGTTCCGATGCAGGGGGTACTGTTTCATCGGTGTCGTTACTGTTGTATGAGGAACGATTCTCAATGCGCAAGGATGATGGGATCATAACCATAAATGTTCTTTTGTTTGAATTTAATAACTGGTATAGTCTGCTTATTCTCATTTATTATCAGCGATTTTATGTGGAGGTTGAACCTTTCGTTATACCCGAATGTCTCTGTCAGGTAGCGTCAGTTGTCTTTTCTGAGCATTTTTAATCTTGATATAAAGCTATTTTTGTTCTTTCAAGCACTTAATCACTTTTTCAACTGACAATACGAATTTGCACCAATATACAATCGCCGCATCATAACCGCCACTTGCTTCTTTCTGATTAGCATTGAAAATGTATAAGACGCCATTATCACAAGGATAGTTTATGTCAACGGAATGCTTTTCTTACATGCTAAAGTAATATACCTTACAACTCTTTCTTGTACATAGACTCCCGTTAAGAATCCCACCTTTTTGTACAGTACCTATTTTTCGATATCTATGTGATCTGAAACTATATTCTGATAGTACAAATAAATTTAGAGATAGGAGTTTCGGTAGAAATCATATCCCACTTTAGTTCATAATTCATAGGGAATTTCTTCAAAAACGCTTGAATATGAGTCATGTCTTCCATTGAAATGGGGGATAGGCTTGGATATTGAATAAGAAAAAGGGCTTTGCCTGAAAGATGGGAAGGCCCCTTAAGTCTTTCATTTCTTTGTAGATTCATTGGTTGCAATCTTAAAAATGTAGTTCTGTTTTATTGGACGTTGCGGACTCAAGTACAACAAACAGTGAACCTTCACTTTCCTCAAAATATTTTAAATCACTCTCCAAGTCCCATGCACGGAAAAGTATTAAGAATCAATGACTTAAAATCTGCTCAAGTTAATAGACCTACTTTACACTTATGTTCCATATAATTTTATATTTAAAAAGTAAATAAGGGAGTATGCAATCTATGTACATACTTTTCTTTAATTTGTTAAGAATAATTAATTACGCGCGGTGGTATTTACAGAAATTTCTATAAATGATGCCAATTGGCAGGTACAATGGTCGACTACCCTTTTGATGAGATGGCAAAAGGCTTGGTATTAATAGTATGTTTTAGCTATTTTTCTGAGTAATAAGGAGTCGTAGATTATCTTTTCAATTGGAAGAATTGCTGCATTAATTCTCGACATTCCTGCTCTAAGACGCCTGTTATTATTGTGGCTTTGGGGTGTAGCGCTTTTGGGGCATATTTATGGAAGCCGCGCTTCTCGTCGGTAGCTCCGTACACGACACGTCTGAGTTGCGCCCAACCGATGGCACCGGCACACATAGTGCATGGTTCTATGGTGACATAAAGTGTGCATTCCGGCAGGTATTTGCCCCCCAAAGTGTTAGCGGCCGCCGTGATGGCTATCATTTCGGCATGTGCCGTTACGTCATGTAGCGTTTCTGTGAGGTTATGGGCCCGTGCTATGATCCTGTCTTTACACACAATAACAGCCCCCACAGGTGCCTCTCCCGCATTGAAAGCCGCTTTGGCTTCGATAAGTGCTTTCTGCATAAACTGCTCATCTTTCTGCTGTTGTAGCTTTTCTTTTGTCATGTTGGCTCTCTGTCTGTATGAACTGTAATCCGAAGTCTGCGCTGCGGCAGGATATATCGGATACAAAATTACAATATTCTTTTTTGATGTGTGGAATAAAAGTGCTAATTTTGCGATAGATAAACCATAATTATAGCATGGCTGCACACAATGAGCTTGGCAAATGGGGAGAAGGAATGGCGGTGGAATACCTGCATGAAAAGGGATATATCATTCGTGAATGTGACTGGAAGTTCGGTAAGCGAGACATTGATATCATTGCCCTTACGCCCGATGAGACAGAAGTGGTGTTCGTAGAAGTGAAGACGAGGACCACAGATAAAGTGGCCAAACCCGAAGATGCGGTGGACATGCGAAAGATACGAAGTATAGGGACTGCCGCCAATGCTTATGTGAAGATGTGTGATATGACGGAGGAACTGCGGTTCGATATCATTACCATTGTAGGCACTACTCGCGACAATATGCGCGTGGAGCATATTAAAGATGCATTTAATCCTTTGTTGTTGTTTTAAAAGGATGAAACGAACAATCATCAGATTACAGGAAACCGATTCCACTAACAGATACCTGCGAGATATGCAAGACAAATCTCTGACGGATATAACTGTCGTGGTCGCCGATTATCAGACGGCAGGCCGTGGGCAGGGAACCAATAGATGGGAGAGTGAAGCAGGTAAGAACTTGTTGTTTTCTTTGCGTATTCATCCCACGATGTTGCCTGTTTCAGAGCAATTCCTGCTGTCGATGGCGGGTGGATTGGCATTACACGAAACGCTCCAAACGTATGCCGACGGTTTCACACTGAAATGGCCCAACGATATTTATTGGTACGACTATAAGGTAAGTGGCACGCTGATAGAAACGATGATTGCCTGTGGCAGGCTGCAAAGTTGTATTTTCGGTGTGGGTATCAATGTAAACCAACGCATGTTCTGCAGCGATGCACCCAATCCGATGTCACTCTGTACGATTGTCGGCTGTGAGATAGATCGCGAACGATTGTTGAAACAAGTGCTTGCAGCATTTGAAAAATATTATGATATGTTATGCCGTGATGACTCTCATGCAGTTGTTTCGCTGTATCATGAGGCTCTGTATCGGCGCGGTGGATTTTATAAATATCGTGACACGGAAGGCAGCTTTAAGGCTGAAATCGTAGAAGTAAAGTCCGACGGACACCTCGTTCTGCGCGACCGACAGGGCATGATACGTAGCTATGCTTTTAAAGAAGTAGAATTTATGTTGAATTAAAAAATAGATAGAAAATATGGTTAAGTTTAAAAGAATACTACTCAAGTTGAGCGGTGAGAGTTTGATGGGCAAGCAGGGTTTCGGAATCGATGCCGAACGATTGGCTGATTATGCTGTGCAGATTAAGGAAATACATGAGCTGGGGGTACAGATAGGCATTGTGATCGGCGGTGGAAATATCTTCAGAGGCTTGAGTGGTTCGCAGAAAGGTTTCGATCGAGTGAAAGGTGACCAGATGGGCATGTGTGCTACAGTTATCAACTCATTGGCATTGAGTTCTGCCTTGGGTGCAATAGATGTCAAGTCGAAAGTTCTTACCGCTATTCGTATGGAGCCTATCGGTGAGTTTTACAGCAAATGGAAAGCTATTGAGGCTATGGAGAACGGCTATGTATGCATCTTCTCGGCAGGTACCGGCAGTCCTTATTTCACCACTGACACGGGTTCTTCGCTTCGCGGAATAGAGATAGAGGCCGACGTGATGCTGAAAGGTACGCGTGTGGACGGTATCTACACGACCGATCCGGAAAAAGATGCTACGGCTGTGAAATTCAGCGAAATTACGTATGACGAAATTTATACCCGCGGACTGAAAGTAATGGATCTCACGGCAACGACCATGTGCAAGGAAAACGGTTTGCCTATTTATGTATTCAATATGGATGTGAAAGGCAATTTGCGTAAGGTGATCAACGGTGAAGATATTGGTACACTGGTGCACAATTGAGAGTAAAGAGAGCATCTGTTCGAATGAAGAAAAGGTGAGAAAGAGTTGTATCCAATGGGTATATTTACTTTTTTGTATTTTTGGATGCCAATGTCATGTAGGGCAGTCTTCTGTTTAATAAATTTGTTTTGCCGGTAGATGCTTCATCTATGGGGTATAAATTTTGTATCTATGCTTGATAGAAAGACCGTATGAGGATGATAGGTATAGTGTCTGTCCGAACTACAGGAAAGACATTTTTAATAGACGATAATCTCGATAACGGCACGTACAGGAGTTATGGTATTGTTAGCCCTCTTTCTGTTCCTATTTCTCGTGGGGTAACAGCATGCTCGTCATGTCTAGATACTTATCATGAAAGCAGTTAAAAATATTGGCAGACTAAAGAGTTAGAGGAAATAAAAAGGCAGAAGATACATAATAAATCTTCTGCCTCTTTTTATAAGATGTCGGAAATGTTCTTTTACCTTACCACGATTACCAAATATTTGCTGGTACTCCAGAATACCTCTGGATTGGTAATTGTGAGTATGTATTGTTTGTTGGCATCACGTGCAAGCGTATAACTCGATGCAGGGTGTATGGTCATAATCTTGGCAGACTTGGAGTAGAGCTTGATTTCCTTGTCTACACGGATGTCGATTTTCGTGAAGTAGTTTTTGTTGAAGCTGGCTTGTAAAACGCGATTACCTTCAATGATGTGCTGATCTTTCAGCTCGCTTCTGGTACCGAATACATACCAAGC
>CAUUQE010000149.1:0-5946 GCA_963547065.1 uncultured Prevotella sp.
AAGCGGATTGATCTCGGCAAGCGAGGCATCTTTCTCGGTAAACAAGCGATAGAGATGCTTAAATATAGGCACTGCTTGCTTTACCTCTGCCATATCGTCAAATAGCTTGAAAGCCGCTTCTCTTGCCAGATAATCGGGCATACCCACAAGCGGATCGATCACTATTTTGTGTATCTTCTCGGGCGTTTCGCGAGCCACTTGCTCAATATCCATACCCCCTTCGCGGCTCAGCATGAGCAAAGGCGACTTCGATTTGCGGTCGATAAGAATGCTCATGTAGTATTCCGAGGCAATTGCAACAGCTTCGCCCACGAGTATTCTGTCTACCGTAAAGCCCTTGATCGTCATGCCCAATATCTTCGAGGCATACTCGCGAACCTCCGTTTCGTTGTTGGCAACTTTCACGCCGCCGGCCTTTCCGCGCCCCCCCGTGTGCACCTGTGCTTTCACCACCGCCCGATCGACGCCGAGAGTGCGGTAGGCTGTCACCGCTTCTTCTACTGTTCGACACAGAATACTCCTGTCTACGGGTAGCCCGTAATCGGCAAAAAACGCCTTTGCCTGATACTCATGAACCTTCATAGCAATATATATTTTAGATGTTATTGAATGTTTTGTTCTTCTTTGCAAACTTACGTATTTTTTTTTGATTTTGCATATTCTTGCAATAAAAAGTTTGAGTATTGAGAACGAATAGCTAGATAGCCTGCAATGGATGATATATTTCCGTGTGCTTTGAGTGATAAATGAAATAAGTGGGCAGGATGATAAAATATAAAGAATGTACTGACTGTGTAAACCAGTGATACTTAGTGTGTTTATTATTATATACATCTATCTTCGACAGACAGTCTGTTTAATGGCAATACATGGGCAGCCTATCGAAGACAGACGGCATATCTGAGAACGATATATATAACTTTTATGGGTGACGTGGTAGGAAAACGACGTTTTCAAAGGCTACTGTTATCGTGATAGTAAGAATACTTTGAAGCTTTCGTCACGGCAATGTTTTTGGTATGACAGGTTTGTTATCTCGAAAAAAATATATATATTTGTGCCCATAACACTTAAGAAAACCATGAACAAAGTAATTCTTTTGATCCTGATGTGCCTGTTTATATTCAATTGTAATGCACAGGATACTTCAGGAACATATGATAAATCGAGTAGAGTGGAACCCAAGGCGAATATGATAAGAGTGGGCTTCGGACCGGGTATAGTAACATCGAAGATTGTATTCTACAACCGAGTTTACGAGAATAGCATTATGTATTCTCTTGCTGCAGACTATGAACACGTTTGGGACACGGGCTTCGGATTTGGTGTAAACCTTAGCCAAAACTATCTTTCAGAGTCCGGTAATAATGTTTTCTATGCTGGTGCAAGCTTCGTTATGGCGCATACTACCGACAAAGGTTGGCGCTGGGAAACCGCATTAGGTCTTGGATATGCAACCAACGATTTCGGCGTGGAAGGCTCGAAACACGGTGTGGGATCCTTGTTGCTTTTAGGAGTTACCTATAAAATAAGTAATCACTGGGGCATAGGAGCCGACTTGCGAACGTTGGTATCCAGATATCATAAGCCCGAAGGATGGGCCGACAACTATGGCGTTAGACACTATAATGCTTCTTTAGGTATTGGCTATTTGTTCTGAAAATACGATAGAAATATTTTTTAAATCTTTATAATCATGAAAAGAATACGTATGATAAAAGTGATTATCACACTTGCCATTAGTCTGTTTTCGGCTTCCGTATCCGTTCAGGCCGGCGACACAGACACTACGGAGCAGGTTCGTAAGATGCCGATTAGTATTAAATACTGTACGAGTTACGACAGTTTGATGGCCGATAAGTGGCAGTCCGTCGACTCAGTTTACGTCATTGTGAAAAGTCGCACCAAGCAGATGTGGTGGGGAGGAAAGGACTTTAAGTTCGATTCGGATAATAAATACACCAATAAATTGCTGAAGAAACATGCTTTTGCCGTTATGTATAACGATACTTTACTCATAAATACCGCTCCTTATAAAAACGGCAGCATACATTTCGGCAACGGATATGCCCATGCTTATCGTATGAAAGACGGTCACTTGATGATAACTTATTTCAACATAGGTCAAATGAGCAAGCGTGCTATGATGAGCTCAATGTTCGGCTTGGCAGGTGCTTTCATCACGGCATCCTCGAACGAGAAAGTAGCTAAGCAAGATGTTTGTTACATTCTTCCGCTGGTAGGAAAGAAGGCAACCATTGTAGATGCCAAGATTATGGAAGTGTTATTACACGATCAGCAGGAACTGTTGAACGAATATCATGCTGTAAATAAGAAGGATAGATTGAATGCAGAAGTCATTATGCCACTATTGAGAAAAGCCGGAATACTGTAAAGTTAAGACCATACAGCGTATCTTTGTTTTTATATTTACCCCCCTTATCAGCGAAGTATGCGCAATGTTTTCGAGGGTATGGATATTTTTTCGTACCTTTGTGGGCTTGTTTATGGCAATAATTCGTAAAAACAAAGATAAATGGAACAAAAAGATATGATGCGCAGGGCCATTGCGTTATCCGAACAGAGTGTAAGAAACGGGGGCGGACCTTTCGGGGCTGTTGTTGCAAGAGGCGGCGAAATCATTGCTGAGGCATCCAATAGTGTAACTATAGACCACGATCCTACAGCACATGCAGAGGTAAACGCCATTCGTAAGGCGGCACAGAAACTCAATACGTTCGATCTTTCCGGTTGTGATATCTACACCAGTTGCGAGCCTTGCCCTATGTGTCTCGGCGCCATCTATTGGGCGCGTCTCGACCGTATTTACTATGGTAATAACCGTGAGGATGCTGCAAGGATAGGCTTCGACGATGATCTTATTTATAAAGAAATAGCTCTGAAACCGGCCGATAGGCATAAGCAAATGTCGATACTGCTGCCCGATGAGGCCCGCAAAGCTTTCGAACTATGGGAACAGAGCACTGAGAAAACAGCGTATTAAGCACTGGGAAAGTGGGGAATACTTACGGTTCTACAGCTTCGATACGCTGATATGCCAAGCGTTCATCGCCGTTCTGTAAGTAGATAAGGCCGCAGTAGTTGAAGTTATGTCTTAGTAGAATGTGCTGCATAATAAGGTTCTCACGATGGGTGTCTATACGGATGTTGTTGGTAAAGTTCCGTGAGAATTCGATTGTAGCCATGAAGATACCGTGATATTCGGGTACACCGGCAATGCGATGAATAACATAATAAGGCTTTTCTTCATCTATCCAAGCCCCCTCGTAGATATGTCTATAAGTGCTTTCCGGCCCTTCTGCCAGTACGAAAGTACCCACCGTGCGCCCTTCTTCGGTGCAGATATAGCTATTGCCTCGCTCTATATCGCGGATAACCGTATCTATATCAGGGTTTCCATTCGCCCATTGTTGCCGATTTCCATTGCGTCTCATAACGCTGCGCCCTATATCTATCAACCGCATAACGGCTTGCAAGTCGTCTTTTTCGGCCTTTCTTATGTGAATAGTCTCCATCTTTGTTTACTATGTGCAAATGTAATAAATTTATCGAAAACAATGTATGTGTGTTCAGAAAATTTGCTTTTAAGGTGACAGATATATTATCTATAATAATACGATATACGCTTTTTAATGAAACAATACTACACCCATTACCGAGCACTTGCCTCTTTAGGCGTGCCGATTATAGTAGGTCAGCTCGGAACAATTATCCTCGGATTTGCCGACACATTGATGATAGGGCGGCATAGTATGCCGGAACTCGCCGCTGCAGCGTTCGTCAACAATATGTTCGTGTTGGTTCTGTTGTTTTCGATGGGCTTCTCTTACGGGCTTACCCCCATCGTGGGGAGCCTTTACGGGCAGGACGAAAAGAGCAAGATAGGCATTATGTTGAAGAACAGTCTGGCGGCCAATCTGTTCTTGTCGGTGGTGTTGATGGCCGTAATGGCATTGCTTTACCTGAATATCGGCCATCTCGGACAACCCGAAGAACTGCTTCCACTGATGAAGCCTTACTTCATCGTCAACCTTGTTTCGATACCTTTCGTAGCTTGTTTCAATACATTTAAGCAGCTTGCCGACGGAACCACCGATACTAAAACGGCCATGTGGATACTCTTGGGCGGCAACCTGTTGAACATAATCGGCAATTACCTGCTCATATACGGCAAATGCGGACTGCCCGAAATGGGCCTCTTGGGGGTCGGATTATCTACTATGTTGTCGCGAATTCTCATGGCTGTGACATTCGTCGTTATCGTTTTTCGCTCGAAGAGATACCGTATATACTACCAAGGTTTCGTTACAGGAAAGATAAACCGCAGAGATATGCGCCATCTGTGCGGACTCGGTGTGCCATTGGGATTGCAGATGGGGATGGAAGCAGCGGCGTTCAGCCTCAGTTCGGTGATAGTAGGATGGATCGGTACCGCAGCTTTAGCAGCCCATCAGGTGATGCTTACCGTGTCTCAGTTCTTCTATATGGTCTATTACGGCATGGCTGCAGCGGTGGCAATCCGCGTAAGTTACTTCGCCGGACAGCGCGACTACGAAGCGTTGAACCGCTCTACGGTGGCGGGATTTCATCTGATTTTACTCATTGCCTTTGCCGTTTCGGTGCCCGTGATGCTGCTGCGAGGCGACATAGGCAGTTGGTTTACCGACAGCAGCGAGGTCTGTTTGATGGTGTCGCAAGTCATCATACCGCTTGTAGTTTATCAGTTCGGCGACGGTCTTCAGTGTACCTATGCTAACGCCTTGCGCGGTATATCGCATGTAAAACCGCTGATGTATGTGGCTTTCGTGGCCTATTTCGTCATCTCGCTTCCACTGGGTTATCTCTTCGGCATTACGTTTCGTTGGGGACTTTTGGGCATCTGGTCGGCTTTTCCTTTCGGTCTTACCATTGCCGGTGTGCTCTATTATTACTATTACCGCCGCTATCTGTGCCGTATTGTTCGCAGCAGCGGGGCTGCTTGATGGAGCATCCATGCCGAACAGGCGATAAATACGCCATAGCGAGGTATCATATATGAGAGAAGAGAAAATATAAAAAAGTGTCCGATTACCATGCAGTGATAACCGGACTTCTACGTGTTTTGAATAATTAAATAAAAGGTTTGTCTTTTTCTTATATGTCTTTTTACTGGCCTCCGAGGCGCTCGAAAAAGACGATAACGTCTTCCCAAGTCTTGAAATCATCGCTACCGAAAGTTATCGTAGTGCCCATAAACTCTTTACAGGGCGCGGCATCGATGAAGTAATCACCATAGAGCAACCGGCGTTGATTGCAGAAAATCACGCGATTATAGGCTGGTGTACCGAGGAATTTCTCCGTCCATGTTTGCGCCGTATCTATTACAGAGTGATTATTGGTAGGTGCCGGAACCACGATATATACATCGTATTTCTCGATCAGAGTCTCATACGCCTTGTTTAAACTCGACTTCGGTTTGCCGTAACTGTCGCGTAAAGTGTTGTCGTGTATGTAGACTATGGAGCGTTCGCGACCTTCCTGCCGGTCGTCTATCCAGCGGATAACGGGCATAACACTGTGGAAGAACGACTTATCCGTTAGTCGGTGTTCGCCGTGAAAGCGGATGGCGTTAGGATAATGCTCGCAAAACAAGTCGAACGTATGTACCACTTGGTCTTGATCGCCGAACAGTCCGTACACGCGGTCTTGCTCTTCAGCGGTTACATGGGCAAAGCATTGCTCCGTTATCTCCTTATACTCTTTCACCAAGGCCTTGGTCACGATGAACTCCTGCACACCGTCTTGCCGCGGATTTTGATACGTCTGTTTGCCCATCATACCGTGTTCGTGCATCGTTTCTCCCATTCTGAAAGCCGGATTAACGATAATTCTGTCGTAGCCGTAGAGCATTTCCGTGTACATTCCTCCCATCGAAGTGCCGATGAT
>CAUUQE010000150.1:0-5892 GCA_963547065.1 uncultured Prevotella sp.
CTTCTGTCAGTTTGATACTTGTTTTCTTTTTTCCATAAACTCATGATAGGACTCACATACTTCTGTAACGATGTTGACGAAATGTACCCAATTGTCGTCATGTTCAATGTCTCTTGACTGATGTTTATTCAGCCATTGTATTACAAATTCATTTGCTGTCATTGTCTTTTTTTGTAATGATAAATTTTCTACTACCCTCCTGCCTATCAACAGAGCAGGCAGGAGGGGCATTTATTAAATGTACTTCTATTCTCCTATCTCCTCGTGATACTTACGTAATACTTCTTTCATTCGCTTTGCAGCTTCTTCGGCTTGCTCGCTGGTGCGGAAGTAGTTGCTAAACTCGTGTCTATTTTCATCAGCACAATGACCATCTTCTTTATCTACCATTAGGGTTCCTTGATTGCCAACATAATAATATTCCTTACCATCTTTTGCTCTCCACCTAATCTTCTCTACTCGCTTTTCCTCTGCATTCCACCGCAGGCCATGCTCTGCCATTTTATCGAAAAGGAGTTGTCGTTCTTCTTCTTTGGCAATGTGCCAGCCTGCGGGATTTGTGATCCATTCTGTGTCGTTAGAAATAAGAACATTTCCATCGAAATTTAGAGAGGCATAGTCTCTAAACATGCCATTATTAAAGCCTCCTTTTAAGATGGCAACAGCTTTACTTTTAGCGATAATGTCTCCGTCCTTGAACTCGTGCCCCTCTTTCTCAACAACAACCTCGTTGCCGTTGATTACCGCCTTGCAACCCTCGGGAATAGTAATGCGGTCGCCGTTCTGTAATTCTACTTTCATAATTCTTTTGTTTGTTGTTATTATTATTTTAATTCCAACCTGACACTGCATTTACTGTTTTTGTTGTACAGATAACTACAATCAATCACTTCCACATGATTTAAATGCACAGGAATGGCATACTCTCTTCTTAGAGATTTTTCCTTTTCCATATTTTACTTAATTAATTCGGGGTTATCGTGAATATTTCCCACAATTTCCATTACCTCATTATCAGGCACTCCGTCTATCACCGTCGGGTATAAACGATATCCTCGCCAATTGAAACACCAACCGCTTATACGGATAGGGTTGCCATCTGGCGCAAAATTGGACAATGGCCTTAATATCCTATCTTCACTTGCCCATTCTACTACAAAATATCGTATAATACCATCGGGTGCTATGAATTTAAGAATATCCCCGTCAAATATTTTCTTTTTATTCTTATCTTTCATCCCCGTGTATTGACCTATGGTTTTTGAAAACACAGTATAAAGAGCGTATGCTTCTTTCCACGATGTCGGTACACAAACGCTGATACAAGGTACATTAGTCGGTGCCGTTAGTCCATAGTTGAACAAATGTCCATAAAGCCATTTGCCTGTGTTGATAGACTTTCCTCTGAATAATATTTCTCTTTCCATAATTCATTATTTTTATTCTGTTGGCAACTCTGGAATTTCCATCCAATATTTAATATCACTCTGATAACCGATAGTATCCCAATATCTATCATCTGTATGATATTGGCAAGTATGACAATAACCATTCTGTGCCATAACTATATAGCGTCCATCTGTTTTTGGCAAATCCCCATCTGCAACAGAATGCCAAAGGCTTGCAGGATGTCGGTCTGCCCATTCTGCACCATCTATGAATGCTTGTGTCCGAACCCCAACTCCGTTATGTTTATCGGTAGCAATATATTTTTGCGCTACTTGTCTGATTTTTTCTTCTCGTATCATAATCTTAATGCTTGTTTAATTCTTTTCTTGTAGTCCTCGTTGGCTGCTTGCTTTGCTGTGGTAAGAGACGTGTAAGAAGCAAAATGCCTATAATTATATGCTACGTGAAACTCGGTATCTTTTAATTTTATTAAATAATATGCGCCAAGTGCGTATGCCTCAAGGAAATCATCTTTAGCTTTCCTCCACTCCAACTCTGGCATATTCTCCATAACGCTCTCACGACCTGCGTTGAAAGCATATTTGATATCGTCAAATGTGAAGCACCTGTTATCTGTAAAGATAAGGTCACTTCCTCCGTTCACTCTGGCATACTCTTCCAAAGCATACTCTTCTGCTAAATCTTCCTTTTTCATATTGATTTGGTTTAGTTAATCATTATAATTCTCCTCGAAATGAGGACATCTTCCTGTTTCCTCTCGATACTCAACAGGCACCCACCACAGCCTCGCATCGGGATGGTCAGGCAAGTATCTCTTACAACACTTGCGGAGTTTACAAGCCACGCCTGAACAATAGGCGTAATCATTTTTAATTGTCATTGCTTTATTTTCTATTAGATTTACCTGTTATGGTTATTCTCCTTGTTATACCGTATAGGCGGTCGACAACTCTATCACCATATTTAGCTTTTAGATGTTCTTCGTCTAAGTTGGTAGAGAACATTAATAGCTTGCCGTCCCTTTCCGCTGCATCAACGAGTTCTGCAAATGGTACTCGCTTGTTGCCATATATATTTGAAACGTCTTCTGTTCCCACATCGTCAATATAGATAATGTGGCTTCGGATAATCTCATCGGGTGATTTGTTGAGTTCGTTTGCCGTGCATATCGTTACCACCTTTCTGCAATAGTGGTTAAGCAGTAAAGGAATAATTCTCATACCGATTAGCGATTTGCCAACACCACAATTACCAACAAGCATTAAACCCTTTCCTTTGTTATCAGTGAGCCACTGAACGATCTTCTCATAGTCAGTATTCCACTTTGCAGCATCACCGCAAAAATACTTTAATCCCCCCTTGAGGTGCGTTCCTGCATTTGGCACACTGATTTGCACCTTATCGGGCAGTGGCTTATACGTTGTATCTCGTAACCGCTCAATGGCGGCTTTGAAGTCTATTTGTTCCATTACCAATCGCTATCTTTATCGTAATTCATCTCACCCGATTGGAGCGAAATGGAAGATTTATCATGTTCTTTCAGCTCAAACAAGCCGCTCCAGTTGTTTGCCATACTTTGTTCAACAATTTTCATTGCCTTGCTTGTACTTCCTTTGCTAAACTCTTTCAGTTTGTTGTAACATCTCACAAGGTCTTGCTGTCGTTTGTACATTTGATTTTTTGCTCGCTTGTATTTCAGCCATTCTTCAAAAGGCGTTTGAAGATTTGGCTCAACGAAAGAGTAGTCATAGGTGCTTTTTTTCGCGACCTTTTTAGTTGTCGTTTCATTGTTTCCTCTTTGTTTCGTTTTTGTTTCACAAGCACCTAAAGTTTTCTCGTAAAAGCCATAATTACAGATACTTATTATACTTCCTCCTTTGTTTCCTTTTTGTTGCGTTTTTGTTTCGCAAGCACCCAAAGTTTTCAATTCTTCGAGTGCTTTAGAAACTCGTTTCGTGCTTAGTTCGTTATCCTCTGCCATCTGCCGAAGCGTCGTCTTTACGTTGCCGTTGCTATCGGACGTAAAAAGCAAATAGAGGAAGAACTGCGCAAGTCTGTGAGAGTTAAATCGCTTATATAATTCCTTGGGGATATTCATAATCAGTGGTGGTGTCGCCTATAGGTTCTATGTTACCAATTAATTTGTTTTCTATATCTATTAGTTTCATAATCTTGTAATTTTCTTATTATTTGAATATACTATTTATTAGCAATACTGCCGCAACTCCCCAGCCACTGAATGCTATTGTGTATGCAATCCATTTTGCTATAGAAAAACTCTCCAATGCTTTAGCATAGCCATTTTTGAATTTAACAGCATCACCAAATTTATTCTCAAAGGTTTCCATACAAGCATCAGCCAATATTCGTTCTATCTTCCTGCGGCCTTTCTCTGTGACGATGGGTTTAAATCCATCGTTCTTGTACAAGCCATTCTCGTGTGAGAATACATTGGTATAGAAAACTGTATCTCCGTTGTATTTATCTTGAAGTCCGACTCTAATATCAATTCGGAATATACCACGTTCTTGGTAATACTTCTCTGCCAAATCGCGGATTTTCGTTTCGTTCAACTCGGCTTTTTCCTGAAGTCGGTTATACTCATACTCGCTTAGTTGTACAATTTTTTCTTTCATATTTATTATTTTATAAAATCAAACTCAACCTGATGGTGAGTAAAATCACCGTTGCCAAACACCGTTGCCGAAAAATATCTGCCATCTTCTAATTTAAACTCCAAGTAATTAGCATCTTGGAAGTAAACCTCTATACTTTCAGGCAACTCATTCTTAATAAAATCGTCTGCGGTTTCCGTGTTATTTGCATGAGAATATTCCGTTTCCCAATAATACTTACCATTTTGAATATCTGATATTGATACCATACTACCGAATATATTAATAATTCATCTTATTCATTCACCACTCTTTCAACATGATATTGTCATGGTATGTATGACAGCTGCTGGGGGATAAATGTTTCTTTCTTCGTTTGACTTGTTAGCCCTTCTCAAGTAATCAAATTTCATAATCTGTAGTCATGTACACATTCGTAATATTTATCTTTAAGTCATTGTAGTTTTCACCTTCCATTTCTTCACGAACATAATTCTCAACTTCTTTCTTTAGGCGTTTTTTAGGTGTATGAAATCTACAAGAATGAGTACTCTTTTCTTCCTCCCATTTTCCGTCAAGGAGAATTTTATAATGCCACTCAAATTCAACCCAATAAGTATTTGTCATGTCTACACCTCCCTTAGATTAAATAAGTCTGCCTGTGTCATACCCTCGAACCAATCAGGAAGCATTGGGTCGTGGCTATATATCTTTTCGTACTGCTCTTTAGGTATTTTCCACTGGCTTTCGTTATACTGGAAAGCCCAGCCCGTTCCAAACTTCTCTACCATCTTATCACGAGCCTCTTCGTAAGTTTCGGTTTCCTCTACATGATAACAATTGTGATGCTCGGCATCACTCACCATAAATGTGAAATAATATCGTCCCATAATTATCTTCTTTTAGGTTTATTCTTTCGTTTTCTCTTCCTTTTGTTTGCGTATGGCGTTAAGCCTTTTTAATCTTGCGTGGAATTAGTTTGCTCATAACCCTAACGCTTGTTTAATTCGTTTCTTGTAGTCCTCGTTGGCTGCCTGCTTGGCGTATTCAATCGAAAAGAAGCACCCAATGAAGCAACCGTTACAAAATAATTCGAATTCATTAACTTTGTACGACATCTTGTAACACCACCCGATGGGGCAAGATGCGTAATACTCTTCTAAACCATATGAGAAATCATTCCATTTCAACTCTGGCATATTCTCCACCACGCTATCACAACCTGCGTTGAAAGCGTTCTTGATGTCATCGAACGTGAAACACTTATTGTCTTCAAAAATATGGTCACTTTCTCCGTTGACTCTGTTGTACTCTTTCAATGCGAACTCTTCTGCTAAATCTTTCTTTTCCATGCTATTCTATAATTTTGTCATAACTATAATTTAATATCCGTCAGAAACTATTGAGCGATAATCTTCACTTATATCATATCCCAAGTCTCTTACTGTTTGTAATAAATTCCACAACTCTTTTGTGTCATCAGGTGATATATCTTCTATTTCTCCAGTAAAATCAGACCTTTTTCTTCTCACGAACATCTTTTTTTATTTTACCTATGAAAACCCTGCTATTCTTTTTCCCAATAACAGAAACTTTTCGTGTAAGACTTCTTACTCTTCCAAGACTACTCACCTGATATAACCCTTCATATCCAGTTATATCTTTCCAAACTTCTGTTTCCTCATTCATACCTTTATACCTTTCTCATCGCTCAATTTCTTTACTAATACAAAAGAACAATTTGTCGAACAGGTTGTAAATACCGCCCCAGTTTGTTCATTTATTAGTGATAATTTTGTATTCCCCTTATCATTTATCCAAATGCTTAAAACTTTATGAATTGCACCATTATAAATATTTTTACTTT
>CAUUQE010000151.1:0-5848 GCA_963547065.1 uncultured Prevotella sp.
CCTTCAACGGCACTGAAAAGACCTACCATGCATGGGATTACGCTTCTAAAGCCGACATGAAGAAGTACGGGAGGCGCTATAATCCGAGCGGAAAATATACGGATGCCGCCGGCAACACCGCTTTCTACGACAACCAAACCGACAATTACCACCAACAGCATTACTATCTGACGTGGAACCAACGATTGTCTAATACTTGGAAACTGAATGCCTCGCTCCATTACACCCACGGAGAAGGCTATTATGAGCAGTATAAAGCCGACACTGAAGATAGCCATGTGAAGCTCTACAAGTATCTGCTTTCGAGCACGCTCAGTAAATACAGCGATCTTATCCGCCGCAAACAGATGCGCAACGACTTCTATGGAGCCGTCGCATCCGTAAGCTATGATGCCGGCAAAGGACTTTCTGCCACCCTTGGAAGCGGCTGGAACAAGTACGATGGCGATCATTTCGGCAACGTAATCTGGGTGCGTACGTTCAATGGAAGCATCGATCCGAACCACAAATACTATGATAATAATGCCCGAAAGACCGATGCTAACATTTACGGAAAGATAAACTACGAACTCTGCAAAGGCCTGAATGCATATGCAGACATGCAATATCGCCGCATTACATATAGGCTTCGAGGCTCTTCGCAGGAGTTTGATGCAGCTAAGAAGCAACTTCCGTTGGAGTTAGACCGTACGTATAACTTCTTTAATCCTAAGCTCGGTTTGGTTTACACTGCTGGGCAAAACCACACGGTATACGCTTCTTACGCCATTGCACATAAGGAACCTACGCGGAATAACTTCGAAGAAATGCTGAAAGAAACCAAGCCCGTCAATCCTAAAGCCGAGAGATTGAACGATTTAGAGGTGGGTTATAAGTACCAAAGCAGCATCTTCAGCGCCGGCGCCAATTTCTATTACATGGCTTACGATAACCAGTTTGTGCCCACAGGTGCGCAGGATGCCAACGGCGAAATGGTATCCCGTAACATTAAGGACAGCTACCGAATGGGCGTAGAGCTTATGGCTGGGCTCGCTCCTTTTAAGGGATTTGATTGGAACATCAATGCTACATGGAGCAAAAACCGCGCAAAGAACGTCGGTGTAACGACAATCGATCCGGTTACTTGGGCCGAATCGACCGCCAATGTGGGCACTACGCACCTTGCATATTCACCCGATTTCATTCTTGACAATACATTCAGTTACGAATATAAGGGCTTCACGGCGTCGCTGCAGAGCAAGTTCGTGGGCGAACAATATATGACCAACTCGAATTTCCGCAGCTATGCAGAGAAAGATGGCAGCCAAACCAGCGCCATGATAGATAGCTATTTCGTGAGCAATTTCGATCTTTCGTACACCTTCAAGTTGCGCGGTATCAAGAGTGCAACGGTGGGATTGACCGTTTATAACCTATTTAACGAGGAGTATGAGAGTAACGGCAGCTGCTCTATGAATTTCAAACAAGCGGGTAACAAGATAGTTGCATATAACGCAGGTTGGGCATGGACCACCTATTCAGCACAGGCCCCGACGCATTTCTTGGCCCATCTGTCGATAGACTTCTAACCGCTTATGCCCGATATACAGACATTTCTTGCCGAGCATTGGCTCGACATGTTGAGCACAACTCTCGGCATTATCTATATTATCCTCGAATACAAAGCCCACATAGCCTTATGGCTTGTGGGCATCATCATGCCCGCCATCGACATTTACCTGTTCTGGTCGGTGGGCTTGTATGCCGATTTCGGCATGGCCATTTATTACACCTTTGCCGCTCTGTACGGCTATGCGGTGTGGAAATTCGGCCGTAAGAAAAACCAAAGAACCAATGAACAACTGCCCATAACGCACTTTAAACCGAGCCTTATCCTACCTTCCATACTCGTTTTCTTGGCTGCTTGGTTGGGCATATACGAGGTTCTGATCCATTTCACCAATTCGAACGTGCCCGTTACAGACAGCTTCATCAATGCGTTGAGCTTCATTGCACTGTGGGCACTTGCACGGAAATACCTCGAACAATGGGCCATCTGGATTGTGGTAGATGCCGTAAGTGCGTCGCTATATGCCTATAAGGGCATCCCTTTCAAGGCCGGGCTCTACGCCCTTTACGCAGTAATAGCGGTGATGGGGTACTGCAAATGGCGCCGAATGATGAAGGAGAACCGCTGAATGAACTACCCCCTGCTTACGCCCGATACGACGTTCGATGCCGTTATTCTTGCCGATGGCGACTTTCCCGAGCATGCTCTTGCCCTACAATTGCTGGCACATGCGCCGTATATCTGTTGCTGCGACGGCGCCGCCACACATGCCATAGAACGGGGATACATGCCCCATGCCATCGTTGGCGACGGCGACTCGCTGCCGCAGATACTTAAAACGAAATACCGAGAAATACTTCATATCGTAAGCGAACAGAACGATAACGACCTTACCAAGGCCACACGCCACTGCCATGCCTTGGGTATGCGCCGCTTACTCTACCTCGGTGCCACGGGCAAACGCGAAGACCACACGCTGGCCAACATCTCTCTGATGGTGCATTACCGTAGATCAATGGGCATTATACCGCTGCTGTTGACCGATTACGGCTACTTTGTAACGGCGGAAGGCAGCCAAACGTTCGGCTCATTTGCACGGCAACAGGTAAGTATCTTTAGCTTCGGTTGCACACAGATTAGCGGTTCAGGCCTGAAATGGACACCCGTTACGCCCGAAAGTTGGTGGCAGGGAACGCTCAACGAGGCCATCGGAAGCACCTTTTCCTTACAAGGAAACGGTCTATACATGGTGTTCCGCACGCTTGAACCAAAGCTGTAAAGAATTCTTCCCACAGGTCTTTTTCAATACATTGCCATACCTGCCGTAAACAGGCATACTCCCTATCGCGATTACATCCGCTGCCTAAGCCCGACAGACAGTTCCTCTGTCGGGCTTAGATAATATGTCTGTCTGTCCGATTGGCAACATTTGTTATCCCTTTCTGTTTGGTATGTTTTTTGTAGCCCTCTTTATAAAGATATTTAAACAAAAGGTATAGCAATATGAGTCTCAATATACAAAGAACCAAACAGAAGAGAGTAGTCATCGTAGGTGGTGGTTTCGGCGGCATCGAACTGGCCGGAAAGTTGAAACATTCGGGATTTCAAATCGTGCTGATCGACAAGAACAATTATCATCAGTTCCCCCCGTTGATCTATCAGGTGGCATCGGCAGGTATCGAACCCAGCTCTATTTCGTTTCCCTTTCGCCGTCTCTTTCAAAACCGAAAGGATATTTTTTACCGTTATGCCGAAGCAAATGCCGTCGACACAGTGCACAAAGTGCTCCACACTACCATAGGAGAATTGGAGTATGATTACTTGGTGATGGCCGCCGGAGCAGTAACCAACTTCTTCGGCAACGAGCATATACAGCACGAAGCCTACCCGATGAAAACCGTTTCAGAGGCAATGAGCATCCGCAATGTTATTCTTTCAAACATCGAAAAGGCCATCAGCTGCACCGATGAAGATGAACGACAGCAGCTGCTCAACATAGTGATAGTGGGCGGAGGCCCGTCGGGTGTGGAAATTGCAGGGGCCCTCTCGGAGATGAAACGCATGGTTCTACCGCGCGAATATCACGATCTCGATGCCGGTTTGATGAACATTTACTTGGTTAATGCCGACGATGTGCTGCTCAAAAGCATGTCGCCCGAATCGTCGGCCTCGGCAGAACGCTACCTTCGTAATATGGAGGTGAAACTCATACTCGGCAAGCGTGTGGTGGATTATAAAGACAATCTTGTAGTGTTGCAAGATGGGAACAACATCCCTGCCAAGACCGTTATCTGGGTGAGTGGCGTACGTGCAACGCAAATAGGCGATATGGATAAAACGCTTATCGGGCGCAGCGGCCGGCTGAAAGTAGACGCTTTCAACCGCGTAGAAGGACTGAACGACGTCTTCAGCATCGGCGACCAGTGCATCATGACGGCCGATCCGAACTATCCTGAGGGGCATCCTCAGCTTGCCCAAGTGGCCATACAGCAGGCCCGCAACTTAGCTGCAAACCTGAAAGCTGCAGCCGATGGCCGCAACATGAAGCCTTTCCGTTACCAAAATCTCGGCATCATGGCCACGATAGGTCGCAATAAAGCGGTGGCAGAGATAGCGGGTTTCAAGTTTAAAGGGTTGTTTGCGTGGCTACTTTGGCTCGTTGTGCACCTACGATCCATATTGGGTGTAAGAAATAAAATGGTGGTATTACTCAACTGGATTTGGAATTACATCAATTATAAACTATCTCTACGCCTCATTCTTAATTCTTATAAACGTAAATAACAGTCGCCCCACCAGCCGAATAGTCATGTCTTGACCGTATTGCATGCCCTATCTTGCACCGGTATGCGCAATAAAGTGTTCATACGGATTATTTGGATGGTAGGCCTATTTTTGCTACCTTTGCGGGCGACTTATGAGAAGTTTTAGTTTTAACAAGTGCGAACCTTTGCGTTTCAAGCATTTCTCACGCAAGGGATATTCACTTTTTGTAGCCTTAGGTAGGGAGGTTATCGTCGGTGTATTGAGCATCAGCACCCTCACTTATGCCAAGGCAGACAGCATCAGCATTAGACCTGTGTTGGCCGGAGATACGCTGAAGCACCAAGAAGTGAAGCTGGAAGAGGTCGTAGTTACAGGCTCTCGCGCACCGCTGACTGCTCAACAGTTGGCACGGATGGTAACTGTACTGAGGCGAGAGGATATTGCCGCCGCCCCCGTACAAAGTGTTAACGACCTGTTGAAGTACGCTATAGGGGCGGATGTAAGGCAAAGAGGGCCTATCGGAGCTCAAACCGACGTGGGTATACGTGGCGGAAACTACGAACAAGTGGCTATCCTGCTCAACGGTATCAATATTTGTGATCCGCAAACAGGGCACAATTCGTTCGATTTTCCCGTAGACCTAAGCGAGATAGAGCGTATCGAAGTCTTGGAAGGACCGGCCGGTCGTGCCTACGGAACATCCTCTTTGCTCGGCGCAATCAACATTATAACGCGCATACCCGATAGGAGCAGTGCTACCATACATGCCGAAAGCGGCTCGTATGGTTACGCAACGGGTGGCCTGCGTGCCAATATTACGCGTGGTAAATGGAGCAACCAAGTGTCGGGAAGCTATGCCCGAAGCGACGGATACAGCCACAGTAAGGCCGGTACATTGAATGCCGATTACCGCGGAACCAAGGCTTTTTATCAGGGAAACTATCGGAATGGCGACATTAAAATAAGCTGGCATGCCGGCTTGAGCAGTAAAGACTTCGGCTCAAACACATTCTATGGCGCTAAATGGGACGAACAATTCGAGCACACTTTCAAGAGTTTCACGGCGCTACAGGCCGAGGTTAAGAGCGGTAGTTTCTATTTCCGTCCGTCGTTCTATTGGAATAGAAACGCAGATCGCTTTGAACTTTTCCGCGACGCACCCGACAAATATCCGTTCAATTACAACCGTACAGACGTGTTTGGAGTGAACCTTAATGCTTACACAGACTGGGCGTTGGGCCGCACGGCAATAGGTGCAGAGCTACGAAACGAAGATCTTGTGAGCGGTAATCTGGGCGAACCGCTCGCTCATCCGCGCCCTATTCGAGGAACAGACTGCAGCTACGACCGCGGTTTGAACCGTACCAATGTCAGTTTCATCGTAGAACATAACGTGCTGTTCCGTCAGTTTTCCCTCTCTATGGGTATCATAGCCACCAAAAATTCATGGGCTGAAATGAACATGCGTGTATATCCCGGCGCCGACGTTTCGTACAGATTAAACGATCATTTCAAGCTCTTTGCATCGTATAA
>CAUUQE010000152.1:0-5834 GCA_963547065.1 uncultured Prevotella sp.
ATATCGTACACCTAATAAAAATACTTTATCCCTCTATCCGTATTAAACTGTTTTTCCTCTCCTATCGAAAGGATAGTGGAAAGCTGCAATTCGATGCCTCTTACCCCCGTTTCTTATTGATATAATACAGCGCAGCGCCTATTGCAGTACAGAATTCGCTATACTTCGGGATAATGAAATGCACATGATAGAGCTTTTCCATAGCATGAAACACATCCTTACACTGTGGCAACAACGTAAGATTTCCTATCAGAACGTACTCCTTGATACCGCTACCAAGAGAGGAAAGTATGGTACAACTGCCTATTGTTTGCAATACCGTGGTGATAACACCTAATGCTATATCTTCACGAGTGGCATTGGTTTTCGCATTTCCGAATAGACTCGCGGTAGCATTCTTGGGCAGTCCGGGTAATGCATTCGGACTGATATCGCCTATCAGAACATCAATATTCTTGATTTCTCCCTGCATGGCAAGCGTGGCAACCTGCTTGATATCGTCCGATTTCAGCATAATGCGCGAGAGCCCCATAAGCGTTCCGCCGCCGATTCCTATACCGCCGATATGGCGTATATCGTCGCCGCAGCACTGCACAAGACTGGTTCCGGTACCCATGCTTACCACGATCATACGATCGAGTTCGGTTTCATAGCGTGCCCCGAGCCCATCTGCAATAAACTCTTCCGCTTTCTTTGTGGGCAATCCATAGATAGGCGAGTCGATGTAGGCCGAACCTACGCCAGTAATCATCACTTGCTCAACATCAGACAGACTTATATTATTATCGTACAAATACTTACCGAAAGCACCGTAAAGAGAGGTTACAGGATCGGTTGCTTTAATACGTATGGGCGACATAACGCCCCGTTCTTCATTGATACCTACTATCTTTGTGGTGCTGATACCTACATCTATTCCTATTACAATTCCCATGTATTCGACCGTTTTGGGTACAAATTTACAAAAAAACGGCTATTGCAGGAGGATTATTCGACATATTTTTGTACATTAGCCACAAAGACAATTACCAAAATTATGGCAAAAAAACATTCTAAAGTGGTAGCTGCAGTAGTGATAAAAGACGGAAAATACCTCTGTATGCAGCGTTGTAGGTCGCATTACGATTATATTTCGGAGCGATGGGAGTTCCCCGGAGGGAAAGTAAAAGACGGAGAGAGCGACCACGAAGCCCTTGTACGTGAGATTAAGGAGGAAATGGATTGGGACATATTCGTAGGGCACAAGCTCGGTAGCGTAGACTATGAATACCCCGACTTCACGGTTACACTTACGGCATACCTATGTAAAGGTGGCGACGAAGCATTCAAATTGCTTGAACACCTGAACTATAAATGGCTCGTAAAAGAAGAACTGGGCACTTTGAAATGGACGGATGCCGACCGTATGCTGATAGAGAAAGCGCTGTAAAACACCACCTGCGTGTATTACCTACTACAAGCAGGCAGCAAATTTACACCTATTTATATATATAGTAATGGGCTTCGGCGCTGTTGCAGTATTTGCGCAACAAGCTTAAAATGAAGTCGGCGTTGGCCCGCACATTCATTTCGTTACCGTCGTAGCCGTTGATGAGCACCACAAGGCGGGCGGTCTGCAATTCTATTTTTGTACGTTCATTATCGCTCGTGGGCGTTCCTACCCCACCTTGTACATCGCGATAAACCGGCAATCCGGCTATATTGATCATGCCGCGTCCTATGCCTTCGTAGGGTTCTCCTTCCTTTCCGATGCCCAATGTCAGCGTATCACCCACGAATTTATCAGCATCAAAGCCACCTATGCTGTACCCATAGGCAATGCTGGCGAGATTGATAAGATCGACAAGCGTATTGATTTGATACAGTTCTTTGCCCTGAAGCATCCGACGGATGAGTGCTTCAGACGCCGGACGATAGCGCGACGGATCCTTTCCGCAGGCCTTGTACACCCGTCGTGTGGCAGCTATACCGCCGATATCTTTCAATGTTTCGGTGGTAAGCGTACGCCTGAAGTGCGTTTCCATTGCCTTTATCTCGTCCCATAGCCCTTCCGAAAAGGGCGTATTCACTACATCAGCCTCCACACACCCCCCCACAAAAGATGGGCAAACGCGTTCTATTTCGTTCGAAATAATAATCTGCATATTCCTTGTTTTAAATGCAAACGTACGAAATATTATCCATATATCAAAAATAGAAGTACTGTTTTCCGCCTTTACACCGTACGTCTATCGTCCATAAAGCATACAAATAATTTGCACGTTCAGAAAGAATTTCCTATTTTTGCGTACAGTATTCTTTACATACACACTTATTTTTTATGGACGAGAAACAACGTATTTTGGAACTGAGGCAACAACTTCACGAGCATAACTATAAATACTACGTGCTAAATGCGCCGACAATAAGCGACCAAGATTTCGACTTTATGATGCACGAATTACAAGACTTGGAAGCCAAGCACCCTGAAATGGACGATCCGAACTCGCCGACCAAGCGCATCGGTTCCGACCTGAACAGCGAATTCAAGCAGGTTGCACACAAATATCCTATGCTGTCTTTGGCCAACACCTATAACGAACAAGATGTAGAGGAGTGGTTCGAACAAGTGGCACGTGGACTTATGGGCGAGGAATTCGAGGTGTGTTGCGAACTTAAATACGACGGATTATCTATTTCTCTGACGTATGTAGACGGACAACTTGTGCAGGGCGTCACCCGCGGAGACGGCATTCACGGCGACGATGTTACCGAAAATGTGAAGACAATACGTGCCATTCCGCTCGTTCTTTCGGGCAACGATTACCCACATGAGTTCGAGATACGCGGTGAAATACTGATGCCTTGGAAAGTTTTCGAGCAGCTCAATGCTGAACGCGAAGCCAATGAAGAGCCATTGTTCGCTAATCCTCGCAACGCTGCAAGCGGCACCTTGAAGAGCTTGAACTCGCATCTTGTGGCGTCGCGCCATCTGGATTCCTACCTTTATTATATGCTCGGAGAGCAACTCCCTACCGACGGACATTATGAAAACATGCAGGAAGCCAAGCATTGGGGATTCAAAATCAGCGCGGAAATGCGCAAAGTAAAATCGTTACAGCAAATCTACGACTTCATCGAATACTGGGACACGGAGCGCAAGAACCTGCCTATAGCTACAGACGGCATCGTGCTTAAGGTAAATTCACTGCGCCAACAGCGGGCTTTGGGCTACACTGCTAAGAGTCCACGTTGGGCTATTGCGTACAAATTCAAGGCAGAACGAGCCTGTACAAAGCTCGTCGAAGTTACTTATCAGGTAGGAAGAACGGGTGCAGTTACACCAGTTGCCAACATGACACCGGTACAACTCGCAGGCACAACCGTAAAAAGAGCAACACTGAACAATGAGGATTTCATCAGAAGTTTCGATCTGCACGTGGGTGATTATGTATATGTAGAGAAAGGAGGAGAGATAATTCCCAAGATTGTAGGCGTGGCCTTGGATAAACGGCCGGCCGATGCAAAACCGATATCCTTTATTACTCATTGCCCCGAATGTGGCACCCCGCTGGTACGCTACGAGGGCGAATCAGCCTATTACTGCCCGAACGACACGGCTTGTCCGCCCCAAATCAAAGGACGCATAGAGCACTTCATAGGCCGAAAAGCCTTGAACATCGATTCTATAGGCCCCGAGACGGTAGACGATTACTACCGCAGAGGATTGATACACAACGTTGCCGATCTTTATAATATTACCGTTCAAGACATCAATGGAGCCGGAAATCGAGAGAAATCGGCACTTAAAATCGTGCAAGGCATTGCATCTTCCAAGCACGTTCCCTTCGAACGTGTGGTCTTTGCATTAGGAATACGCTTCGTAGGCGAAACTTCTGCGCGGCTTATAGCGCGACATTTCAAGAATATAGATGCTCTAATGAAGGCTTCGCTGCAAGAGCTGACAGAGGTAGAAGGCGTGGGCGAGGTCATTGCCAAGAGCGTTATCGCCTATTTCAGCAATCCTGTAAACAAAGAAATCGTAGAACGTTTGCGCGCTTACGGGCTGCAAATGGCTCTCTCGAAAGCACAGCAAATAGGCACATCTGATAAACTTACCGGCAAAAGCATCGTCATCAGTGGCGTGTTTACACACCATAGTCGTGACGAATACAAAGCACTTATCGAGCAAAACGGCGGCAAAAACGTGGGAAGCATATCGGGTAAAACGAGCTTTATTCTTGCGGGCGACAACATGGGACCTTCTAAATTAGAGAAAGCAGAACACCTCGGAGTGCCCATTATCAGCGAAGACGATTTCCTTAAAATGATAGAATAGCGCTTTTAAGTAGCCAAGGGAACAAAGATAATTAAAGGAGTTTAAGCTGTATGCCTTACCGATCATCATTTCAGATCATACAGCATAATACCGCTCTTAAACTCCTTTAATCGTGTAAAACACGGTCTCTTTAGCGCAAGGAGACGATCTCTTCAACCGCTAACTCCTTTAACTCCCTTAAATAAAGTGCCCGTTTAGAATATCCACTTGGCCGCAATGGTAGGGATAGCATAGAAACGATTGTGCTCTCCACGGTTGTTCCACACGAAATTGTTGGACAGCTCAACTTCGGAACCAAGGCTAAGGTTCACCCCTTGCATGCCCTTCAATACGTTTAAGTTGAACCAAAATTGCGGCTCGCTGATAACGATCAGCTTGCCATTAACGTTAGGATCATACCACAAATCGCAAAATCCACTGAAGGTGCACAGCTTATTTGCGAACGTTACACCCCACACCTCGGTTAGCTGAAAGCCGCTAAAGGGGCGTGCATTGTAATGCCTGTTCTTGAAATAATATTTGTACATCGCCTGTACAGAGAAAGTTTTCGAGAAGTCGTCACTATGCCAATTCCACGCACCTCCCATAAGTACGGCATGTTGAAAGCGCGTTGCGTTCCAATTGTCCTCATCAGAAGAGAGCCCGCCATTATATTCTATGTGCGCTGCCCATTGCTTATTCTTCGACAAATCGAACTCTCTGGCAATCTCCCAATAAGCTCCTGCCACGCCGTCTCGTTGATAATCTATATCTGTAAAGGTATAAGTATTGCCCCATTTGTCGGGTTTAAACATCTCGAATGTGGTCGTTACCGACGGTCTGTTGGTAAGATCGCTGTTCAAGGAATGGCCTAAATCGTAGTGCAACTGAATGTTTTGTGCACTTACCGACATGCTTACAGCCGTAAGGAAAGTAAGAATGAGTTTTGTTTTCATAAAAAATTAAACTTGTAGCAATTGGTTATTACGCGTGCAAAGGTACGAAATAGTTAAGACTTACAGGTAAAGTCTTTTCACAAATCACAAACTTTATTAAGAGCGCACGCACTGCCTTTCATCCGAGATTATACACTTTACCGACAGTATTCCATATCCCTGTCTGCCATAGATAGGCCATCTATGCTCAACAGATATACCATCTGTCTTCCTTACATCTATCAAATAACAACGCTTTATTATAATGGCATTTCTATTTCGTTTACAATTCGTTTAGTTTGCAAGTTGCCATTTTTATCGATTTCACGAATATATGTTACACCTCGAATACGCATTGAGAGTACATAATGCAACTTTAAGTCACGCGAATAATCCCAAAGTCCCCACACAAAGTCTTCGTTAGTATCGGGATAAGAAATATACACATTCGTTCCACGAATACTGTCCAAACGCGGCGGTTCATCAATCGCGTTCAGTTTAACATTCTCTAAAACTGCACCGTTACGGTTCAATATCGTCAATACTACACACATTTCGGGCTCCTCATCAACATCATGAGCCGTATCGTATCGCATCATTGC
>CAUUQE010000153.1:0-5805 GCA_963547065.1 uncultured Prevotella sp.
TAATGAGGGTGCGTAAAACTCTATTGTAATATACTGCTTCTTTACGTTGAAATTTGAAATTATCAAACTCGTTAAGTTTTATCTCTAATCCTCCTTTTTGGTAGTGAATTGCAGCCTTCACATAATTATCCTCTTGTTCAAAAATGCGCCCTAAATTTATATGATTTTCCTCAGAGATTCCTTTCATATTGTTGAGATAGATATTTTTGGCTTTTTTTATGTCTTTGGGCACAAGAGTGCCGGTTTCATACATATTTCCTAATAACGAAATAGCATCAGGATAGCCGCACTCTGCAGAAAACTGTAGCCATTTTATAGCTTTTTCAATATCGATACCGTATCCTGAAATATACATATCAAGTTTAGGACTATGATAAGATAGAGAAGTTGTCAGATTTGGCAGATAACAATATGCTAATTGATATGCAGCCCCGCACGATAGATATGTTTTGTTACTTGCTATAATTTCATATAGACGACCTGCTTCTTTCTTCTTTGAACGGTAGCGAAATCTGTCAGCTATTTCATAACATAATTCATAATTCTCTTCTTTTATGGCTAAGTCTGCAGCTTTGTTGTATAATATAAAATAATCTTTTTCGTTATCAGTATATTCTCGAAGTTTAAATGTTGCTATGGCATGGCCTTGCTCTGAAGCTAATTTATACCATTTTTTTGCTTCATCTTCGTTTTTATCAAGATTACAATAGCCATATTGGTAATACGTTCCAAGTTCGTATTGAGCCTTCGCATATCTATTTTGGGCTGCATCTCTTATTAAATTGAGTGCATCTAAATAATTTCCCTGTTTTTTATATATTACTCCTAATTTGTATTTAGATGCAATATTATTATTAAATTCTATAGATTTGATAAAGTTAGATTTTGCTTGATCAAGACTATCGCACCTTACCGTATCATATAAGTATAGAGTTCCAAGCTTGTAATAATCGTCACCATTCATTATTTTTTTTACTTCTGGCTTATTATAAATTTTACGTGCCTGCCAATAACCGTATAATGTCTTATATTCATAATATGACCTTGCTAAATCTAATAATAATGAAGGACTATCTCTGTCATTATTTGTAACTGTTTTTGATTGACAATAAACCTTGTGGCGATTTATTCCTGTAGATTTTTGCATACTTTTTTTATTTTTCCTTTCTTTGCTTTCTGTTGTGGTTGTACGTTTAGGAGTTTGTACTTCCGTTTTCTTGATTACAGGCTTTGAGATATCTTGTGCAGATATATTCAAAGCGGCAACACATCCTATTAGGATATATAAGCATCTAATCTTCATAACTATGTTATTCTATAAATTCGTTATTTCTAAATTTACCCATACTTTTATGGCCGTTCTCATCGATGTAGATGCCATAACCATTCATAGCATCGTCCTTAAACTCTCCAATGTAACGACTACCATCACTAAATTGATAGGTTCCAACGCCATTGGCTTGATTGTTGAGATAAGGACCGGTATATACATTCCCATTTCCTAAGGTGCGTACACCATAATAAAGGTAGCCCTCTTTAAATGCCCCTTCAAACTTTCCCTTGTCACAATTTGGAATTGTCGCGATTCCTATTCCATGAGGCTCAGATTCCTTTGTTTGTCCGGTATAATAGTATGTTCCAGTATGAGTTGAATCATCAGGCTCTATATTAACGCTATAATTATAAGAGGCTCCATTTTCATCCGTAGGAAATGAAGATTTAACGTCAGCTTCAGGGGTAGGCGATATCAACCATACAAGAGATAGGATAGCAGCTCCACATAAAAGCCCTGTCACAAACTTTGATCTTTTGTTTTTCTTAATTGCAAGTTGAAGCGAGGCGATGGTAGACTCAAAGTTAGAGGCTTGAGTCTTCAGGGTCTTTAACGTGCTTTGCAGACTTTCGTTTTTATTTTGTAACAATAAGAGTTTACTCTTTGTTTCTTCCAGTTCTTTTGCGAGTTCCGTTTCGTCGGGAGTATTTTTATCTCCGATGTGTTTTATCTTTTGTTTGAGCACCTCGTTTTGGTTATTAAGGTTGTCTATTTGCATTTGCAGCTGTTGCTCGTTACCTATTTTTTTGTTGAGTTCCTCTTTTTCCTCATTTAGTTTTTTTATTTTGTCGTTTGCTTCTTTCAGTTCTTTTTGGAGTTCTTTTTGGAACTCAGAATTGTTGTTACTATTTTGCTCTATCTTTTGATTGAGTATTTCGTTCTGCTTGTTAAGATTGCTGATTTGCACTTGCAGCTGTTGCGCATTTTCTGTTTTTTGGTTCAGTTGCCTTTGCAAGGTTTCCATGTTTCTTTTGAGCATAGCTGCCGAAGTATCAGACGAAACTAGTTTCGCCAGTAGCTCGTTGTATTCTGTTTGCAGTTTAATAAACTTGTCGTCAAGTTCTTTCTTTTGCTTTGCAAGTTGCTGATCTTTCTCTTCTATTTCTACAACTTTCGTTTTGACTCTTTCTTTTTCCTGACTGAGCGCTACGTTGAGTTCCTCCGTTTGTTTTTTAAGAAAGTTTATGGAGTTATTCAATTCCGTTTGTTTGCGAAGATGTTGATTTATTTCAACAGCTTTCATATTCAGCATATCTCCTTTATCTGCTAAGTCTTTTTGTGATTTTGCAAATTGTGAAGACAAAACATCCTTATCTTTTTGAAGACTTGTCAATGACGCTTTGAGAGAGCCTATTTCTTTGTTGAGAGAATCTATCTGCTTGTCGATTTCTTCTCTTGCCGTGTTGTCTACGTGCTTGAGATATTCTATATAATCATTGTATGTTGACATAGGTTTTATAGTTTTTATAATGAATAGACTTTGAATTTCTGTAATTGTTGTGTGTCGGCAGCTGTCTGTATCACGCCGATATTTTGTTTGGTTGGGCTGCCCTTTTGCGCGTCGAAGGCATTGGTTCCAAAAATCTTATGTCCTTCACCCCCTCTTAGCTCAATGCGGATGTCGAAATCTTGGAGCGTATTGATGGCGTCAAGCAGTTGGGAGAAATTGGAATAACTCTTGAACGATATCAAGGTATGAATACCGAAGGCGGGACCATCGCGTAGGATTGTTTGCAACGACTGTGTTGCCGAGGGAATGTTATAACCCGACTTACGCATGGAGCGTACGTTAAAGAGGTCTGCCAAAACAAGTAGGATTCGATCTCGTTCTTCCTCTCCTTTCTTGCGTTTTTCCAATTTATCGTATAAGGTAGTAATAACCTGTTCAATAGCAGCATCGTCTTCACAATAACTGATGTGTGGATATTTTGCCAGTCTCTGCAAAATTCCGTAGTTATTGCTATCAACATTTGTTTTGTCACAAAGATAGAATTCTGCCTTTTCATCACTTTGTGCCACTGCCTGCTCCACAGAATGGTGAAGGATGGATAATGAAGCAGTTTCGTCTCCACCAACAATCAATACATTAGAACCATTTTGTCGGCTTAACTTATAGCCGATATGTGACTCGACGAGGGCAGTAGGCTCACCCACAAAAATCTCACAAACTTTATCATTGACAGGCAATCCTCCTTGTGCGACAATAGGGTTGTTTTCGATAGACGCAGTTTGCTCTCCATCGTAGAGAAAACGTTTAAAAGGTTGATCTGTGCCATAACGGGAAATCACCTCCTTCTTGATATTACTAATCAAATAATGAATCTTGGAATCGCTGGCATAGGCACTTTGAAAACGCACATTCCCTTCGGAGAGGCCGCCACGTGTATTATAGATACCTTCGCCGGGCTTGGTAATTGTAGTGAAAGGAACATGGTTGCCGGAACCCAATAATTGGTCACAGTCACGTTCACTATTTAGTTTCAAACAGATTCTGAGTCCAAGATGACTCATTGCTTGATGGATGTTAACACCGCTAAGCGACTGGGTTGACAGTATCAGATTAATCCCGAAAGAGCGCCCCCTACGGCCAATGTCATCTAATGCTGCAGAAACGAAATTAGCCGTAGTGCTGCTTCCATCGAGCAGTTTCTGAAACTCGTCAATAACAACAAGAATACGGGGAATCTTCTGTTCAGACACGGAATTGTATTTGGATAGATTTGACACATTACTTTCCTTAAACAAATCTCCCCGTCGTTCTATTTCTTCATAAAGATAATGGAGAACGCTCACACCATACTCACGTTCGCTCCTCATGGATAGCACTTTGACATGAGGTAACTCTTCATAAATCTTAAATTCTGTACCTTCCTTGTAGTCAAGTAGTATGAATTGAAGTTCTTCGGGAGAGTAGAACCAAGCTCCATTACAGATAATGTTGTGGAGTAGTACGGTTTTACCGGAACCGGTAGCTCCACCTATAAGACAATGGTGTGGAGCATCGTTGATGCCATCGTTTATGGAGAGCACAAAATTTTGTAAGTCAACAGAGTTGACCTTTCCGATAGGAATCTCAACGCCATCACTGGCATTCCTGCTCCACAAATTGTTCTGATTGAGTTTACCAAGTATGTCAACCTCTGCTTTTTTATATTGCGATAGTCTATTGTTAATGAAGTCCAGAATTTCGTCAAGCGTGGAGTTAGGAAAGCTTTCTGTCAATTGAAAATAGAATTTGCGATTAAAGTATTCTTCGTATGGAATATTTCTGATATACCAATCGTTCGTGTTGGGTGACTGATAGATGGTTGTCATCGTATCTAATAGAGCATGTGGCGAATAGTCGTAAGAATGGTTGGCCTTATAAGAAGTGTCTAAGTTCATTATAACAAAAATTCCGGCCTGCTTACCTGTTCTCACTATTCGCTCAATAGACTCACAATGTTCTTTGGATAGAGAGTTGGGATAATCGGCAATCATCAGTATGTGATAAGGCTTAGCCAACTCATCGGCATCAGCATTATATTCTATGAGGCTTTTTCCGAGATAGCGATGTCCTAATACCTTTTGAATGATATTGGGAATATCGGTTTTGATTGTAGCTAAAGCTCGTCGAAGTTCATCGGGATCTGTAAGTATGTTCTCTCCCTTAATCTTTGGACTCAGACTTGAAAGTGCTATCAGGTTTGCTCCAAGATTCGTTCCGTCGTACAATGTGAACTTGCAAAGTCCCGGAGGAAGCGATAGTAGCATTCGCAATGCTATAGTCTGCATGCAGTTGTGTATCTGTTGGACATTCTCTTGATTAGAAAGAAAGCACAAGCCATTGATTTCTTTAAGGGGGAGAAGGGCAGGCACCGTCTCTCCTGTTATAGTTTTAAACTCTCCTACATATACCGATTCCGGAAATAATGTGTCTTCCACTAAAGATAGATCGAAATCTTTGGTATTACTGGGGAGTGGTTTATGGGTTGAATAAAAAGAGGTTGATTTCATTGGTTCTTACTTTTAAATGGTCTGCATGTAAATCATGGCACAACCAATTAACATAGGTAGGGTAAAGATGTAGAGCTCATAATATCTCTTGTTATTACGGCTTTCATTTTTCATTTATTATATTCTATTTGCAAAGATACACAAAAGATTTAAAAAAGGTCTTTCTTAGGTTATTTTTTGTGTAACAACCAGTTGTTGTCGTTTCTTTTTGTTAAATACAAATGATTCGAGTTGTTTTGGTAAAAATAAATATACTATATGTAATTTAGGCTCATCCGGCATTTAGAGTGATAGATATCTGATGTAAAAAGAAGATTCGTTGGTAATAATTGCGATTTGTTAAATTTCTAAATTTAATTTGACAAAACCTCTCAAATGCAGCCGTTATTTTCCGTCAGCTTTCCTGTGGGTGAAAATAATGCCGTTTTTCGTAATTTTATAACTAACTGATAATGAGTTTTTTATATTTTTAGACA
>CAUUQE010000154.1:0-5647 GCA_963547065.1 uncultured Prevotella sp.
GGAGTTTATTCTCGGCCAGCGCCCTTTATGGAGCATGAAAACATGGTTCTGCCGTTCTTTTATAATAGGGATATACTGCTGCAAGTCCTGTGCAGCCTGCTGCTTCTTGGCCCGTTCTTTCTCCTTCTTGTCTACGTCCATGAAAGGCAATCCCACGTACGACTCGGGCATAATCAGCGAGAAAGCCGCATTCAAATGCAGGCCCGCCTGCTGCAAATCGCGCCTCAGGTAGTCGGCAGTCTCGCCAATCGTGTCGCCCGCTGTGCAAACGGAATACACATATTCTGCCGCACCCTTGACCACAAGATGCTGTATAAAGCGGCGCACAACGATGGGAGGGCGCCAGCCGTGAACGGGAAAGCAGAAACCTATAGCCTCATGAGGTTCAGGAGCAAGCGAGAAATGTCCGTCAATATAGTCGGGAATGAAGACGAGCTTGTCGTTGAGCGCCTGCGCTATTGTTTCGGCCGCCCATGCTGTATTGCCTGTGCCCGAGAAGTAAAATATCATGTTTCTTAATGCCTTGATTTTGTGGAGAGCATCTGTTTATCTGTTAATCTCTCGTAAAATATTTGGTTACATATGTTTTTATATCGTTGTATTATAGTATAATATCAATATTATACTCTACTTTTTCTGTGCTTCTATGCTACCGTAAGCATAGTAGAAGACAAAGGCTGCCCATGTAAGAGCATAAACAATTAAAAACTGAACAAGAATATTTATACCGATAAATATTACCGGGAAAAGTGTAGGCAGGGTGTTTTCATCGCCTATAAGCAAGCCCGTTTGGTTTGAAAATATTGACGTGGTAAGTATGAAGTCGGGTAGATAGCATACTGCCATTGCTATAATTTCGATAATAGCCGACACGAATGCAAGCATGAACAGGAAGCCCCAGTGCTTCAAACCTGCAATGTATTGGTGAGTAAAGGCAGACAATATCGTTGCTTTGTCGTCAACAGCATATTTTACAGTGGAGTAGAATAGGGGAATAGATGCCATGACTATGACAATATAGATTACGGCTGTTACAAGCAAAGCCAGGCTGAATTGGCTTGTAAGTTCGGTCGTTTCGGCAGGAGTGATGTTTTGGGGAGCGGGTGAAAGGGTTAACATCAGCATGAAAACTGCACCGAGAAAAATAGCGATTAGTAAACCAATGGCAAATAATGCTGTATTGATTCTGGCTACACGGCCTATACAGTTCTTACGTTGTTTAGCCGTTATTAAGGATAAAATCGTACCACCGTACCACGAAAAGGCGGCTAAAGAACATAAGAAAGTTATAATGGTAATAGCCATTTTCGCTATCGGCATTGGCGGCACGATGGGAATAATAGCATCTAATCCCGTATAGATTAAGAAATAAAGGCAGACGGAACTGACAATGGAGAAGGACAATGCAGGTAGCCAAGATCGTCTCAGTATGGTTGCGATATTTGAGATAAAAAGCTCGAAGGCAACTTTTATACAGCTTTCTTTGCTCCTTATTTTGTAAAGTTCTGAATTCATATTCTCCATAAACAATATATTGAAATGCTTGATTTGGCAGCTGAATTTAGCGTCTTGTGTTTGAAGACTGGCGCCGGAACTCGGCACATGTAACCGCCGTAGCAATGGCAACATTAAGGCTGTCGGTGGTTTTCCGGCCCTGCGGGAAGTTCGGAATAAGGAGTTTCCGGTTTATTTTTGAGCGCATTTCGGGCGAGATTCCGTTGCCCTCGTTGCCCATAATAATCAGTCCGTGCCCGGTCAAAGGCTGCTGATAAATGTCCTTCCCATTGAGCAGAGTGCCATATACAGGGTATTCGGCAGGGAGATTAGCCAGGAGCGTGGAGAGGTTAACATAGTGTATCTTCACCCGATTAATGCTTCCCATGGTGGCTTGTATAACTTTTGGGCTGTAGGCGTCGGCGGTTTCGTGCGAACAAAAGATGTGTTCTATGCCGAACCAGTCGGCTATTCGTATAATCGTTCCTAAATTACCGGGGTCCTGTATGCCGTCAAGGGCAAGGCAAAGCTGATGCTCAATCATGCGGAAAGCCTCCTTAGCCAAATACGTTTCGTCCTCTTTTGGGGGCAAAGGAAATACGGCAAACACCATCTGCGGATGCTGGAGGAATGACACTTTTATAAGTTCTTCATCGGTCACTTCGATGGTATCGGTTGAAGAATCAAGCCTGTTTTGATTGGCGTTTAGCCATTCGGTAGTGGCGATAATCATGCAAGGACGGATATCTTTCATGATATCGTTCACAATTTTAGGCCCTTCTGCCACAAAGACGTGCTCCTGCAGGCGGTATTTTTTTTGTGCAAGCGAACGAACGTATTTTAGTTTTGCCTTGCTAATCATATTGCAAAGATATATATTAAACTTTGATAAGCATGAAATTTCTGTGTTAATCTGTGTAATCTGTGGGCAAAAAGCACTATCTTTGTCCGATAAAAAGCTTAGACAGTTTGAAAATTAAACATATTCTTTTTCTTGCATTTGTTGTCTGCATACTGTTTAGTTGTAACAGTACGAAGTTCGTACCTGATTCGCATTATCTTTTAGAAAGTGTGAAGATAAAGTCAGACGACAAGGCAATTGATGTGTCAACGCTGGAGCCTTATATTCGTCAGAAAGCCAACTCCAGATGGTTCTCTTTATTTAAAATCCCCATGGCTACCTATTCCTTATCGGGACTTGACAGTACGAAATGGCTTAATCGTACGCTGCGAAGGATAGGAGAGAAGCCGGTAGTATTTGATAGTCTGCAGGCCCGGCAGTCGATGGTTAACTTGCGTCAGGCCCTGCAGAATATGGGATATATCCATGCCGACGTCAGTTTAAAGACGAAAAAGCACGGAAAGAAAATCGCAGCTATTTATACGTTACATCCCGGAGAGCCTTATTTTATTAAAAGTGTTCAATACGATATCCAAGATTCATTGATTGCAAACGTATTGAGAAATTATCTTCAAACAGCCTCAAGACAGAAGAGTAGTCGGCTTATCGGGTTGAAACCAGGGGATAAAGTCACTGTCCTTCGCCTTGATGAAGAGCGGAAGCGAATCACGGAAATACTCTTGGATTCGGGTTATTACCGATTCCATAAAGACTTTATTCAATACTCTGTCGACTCCGCCTACAATGATAGAGGGGTAAATGTTGTTCTGCATCTGATGAAATACCAGGCGAGTGACAACGCCCCCGTCATGCTTCATCCTCGCTATAGGGTTCGAAGTATTAACTATCAGGGGGATACTGACACTGACGGACGGTTCTATTTAAGGCGTAGTGTGTTGGAAAATAGCACTGCAATACATAGCGGTCGCTATTTCAATGCGTCAGAATTACAGCGCACGTACAACAACTTCGCGAAGATGCAGGCGGTGAAATACACCAATATCAGCTTCCGTGAAGACCCTGATACGACGCTCTTAGACTGTGATATTCAGCTAAGTACCAACAAACCTTCTACTATTTCCTTTCAGCCGGAGGGAACAAATACAGCGGGGAATCTGGGTGCTGCTGCCTCTCTGACCTATGAAAACAGAAATCTTTTTCATGGCTCCGAACTGTTCAGTATTGCGCTTAGGGGCGCTTTCGAGGCGATAACAGGCCTGGAGGGCTATAAGGATAAGGACTTTGAGGAATATAGTGTGGAGGGAAAAGTGCAGTTCCCACGTTTTATAGCCCCTTTCCTATCGAGGACTTTCCGCAGAAAAAGCAGTGCATCGTCTGAACTGTCTGTATCGTGGGATTTGCAGAACAGGCCGGAATTCCACCGTCGTGTTTTCTCTACGGCATGGCGTTATCGTTGGGCAGAACCCAAACATCATACAAGTTACCGATTAGATTTGCTTGATTTGAACTATGTTTACATGCCTTGGATAAGCGCAACTTTTAAGCATGATTACTTAGATAATGCCAGCAACCGCAATGCTATTCTGCGTTATAATTACGAAGATCTTTTCATTATGAAGTTAGGTTTCGGTGTAACGTATAATGATGGAGTGGATGCTTTCAGGGCAAATATTGAGACTGCGGGTAACCTGCTGAACGGAATCGCATCGGCGGCACACTTTAAAAAGGACCGTAATGGACAATACACCTTATTTAATATAGCCTATGCGCAGTTTGTGAAATTTGATTTTGACTACACTCATATTTTCCAATTCGACCGACATAACACGCTTGCGCTCCACGGAGACTTCGGTATTGCCTGGCCTTATGGGAACAGTAAGGTTCTGCCTTTCGAAAAAAGATACTTCTCAGGCGGCGCTAATAGTGTCAGAGGATGGGGGGTAAGACGCCTCGGTCCTGGAAAATTCAGAGGGACTGACGGACGTATCGACTTCATCAACCAGACGGGAGACATGAAACTCGACCTTAATGCGGAATACCGTACTTTCCTGTTTTGGAAGCTGAATGCGGCTGCATTTATAGATGCCGGCAATATCTGGACACTCCGAAACTATGCTAACCAGCCTGGCGGACAGTTTAAATTCAATGAATTTTACAAGCAAATAGCCGTGGCTTACGGCTTGGGACTACGTTTGAACTTCGGCTATTTTATTCTTCGTTTCGATATGGGAATGAAAGCAATAGACCCAGCCTATGACGACAATCACAGGCATTATCCGGTTTTTCATCCCAATTTCTCACGTGATTTTACCTTCCATTTCGCGGTGGGCATGCCGTTCTAAAGCGATAAATCAAAGATTTCGGACGGCGTCTTACGCTTTAAAACATCTAACTTAAAGTTGGCACTACGTTCGTTCCCCGCAATAATGCCATGACGGTGGAGCACTTGCTTTACTGTCATTTCGGCCAAATCGGGATGGTTATTCTCGTCACTGAGGTGACATAACCATGCATGTTTCAGTCTTGGTGTGGCGTATTGTGCAATGGCTTCGCCGCATTCGGCATTGCTTTGATGTCCAAGCGGACTAAGAATTCTGTTCTTCAGATGTTGTGGATATGGGCCATTGTCGAGCATTTCCTTTTCATAATCGGCCTCGATAACGAGGTAATTGGCTAATCCGATATACTCTTTCATCTCGTCTGTAAGGTGTCCGATATCGGTCATCAGGACGAAAGTAATATCACCATGCTCAATGCAGTATCCCACATTATCGCTGCTATCGTGAGGAATTCCGAAAGGAGTAATCTTGAACGAGCCAATATAAAAGGGTACACCCTTATCTATGATTCTCACATTTTCGGCGGGAACTTTCGTGCGTACGCTCCAGTTCCGGCTGATTCCCGACAATACTTTCTCCGTCGTATAGACAGGAATATTGTAGTCTTTGCTCAGGTTCAGTCTTTGCTCAGGTTCCCCACTGATCTCACATGGTCGGCATGGTCGTGTGTGATTAAAATGTTCTGCACATTTTGCAGATTCATCCCATAGTTCTTAAAATGTTTTTTAAGTGACCGCACACCAACGCCCGAGTCGATGAGAATATTCTCAGTCTCTGTAAAGAGCAGACTACAGTTGCCGCTGCTGCCGCTTCCAAACGAAACGAAATGAAGCATATTTGTAAACTTTTCTACAAAGTTAGACAAAACAATTTATATTCGCATCCAATGGAAGTGCAAAAATGCTTAACTTTGCAGGAAAGATGATTAAGACATGAAGTTGCAACTCCAACA
>CAUUQE010000155.1:0-5612 GCA_963547065.1 uncultured Prevotella sp.
ATTGATAACGCTATCGCTGCATTTTTCCAAAATCCAAATTTTATATGTACTTTTAAATTGCAAAATAGGACCAAAATTGTAAAATAGAACCGCGAGTAGAGTAAAAAAGTGAGATTGGTTCAATATTTCTATTCAATAAGTTTGAATTTGACATTATTTTGAGAGATGTTGTTTTAACTTTGCATACACGACAAGAGAAACCCGACCAACACACAAAAATACAGTTGGCATTGATGTAACTTACAAGATACGGGATGCTGGTGCCAGTCCCATATTCTCTGAAAAAGAGAAGATAATTGAAAGACTTAAACTAAATGTAGATAATTGTTAAGTAATATAAAGTGGTTTTACAAGAGGTCGTGCCCGTGACCGGTACGGCCTCTCTTTTATGATTATATTAGGTCTGCATCTTTGTTTTTGCTGTATTTATTTAGGTGTGTAGATGCTTCAGACAATAAATTTATTCGCAGTTAATAATCCAAAAACACGAACTATAAATGAGAATCATTACTAAAATGTTACTACTTGCTGCCACACTTATGGCACAGAAAGGCGCTATGGCAGCAGATTTTAAGTCGTATATCAGTTTGAAAAAGCCAGGGAACATGGCTAAAACATATCAACTGACAGAGCGAAACGGCATGCTTACTGCTTCTTCCGACTTGCCGATATCCATCAAAAAAGAGATGGATATACAAGGAACAGACGAGGTGCTTACGATAAAGATCAGCACAACACATAAAGTATATATGAATTTCGGTGCTGAACTGGACACCGATTTCGCCACAGACGGCTGCGATTTCTATATGCCGGGGTTCTGGTATCATAAGAACCTTCGATCGCCGAAAGAAGCCCCTTCTTTTCATACATCCAAGAGCTGGAATTTCCGCGAAGATCGTTTGTCATCGCCACTTGTGGGTGTCTACGATACCAAAACGGGTAACGGAATTACTGTGCTGCGCCGTGTAGACGAACTGGATGAAGCACTCGCCACCGCCATGGAAGGTGAAATCATTTTGTCGGGCAATACTTCGTTGGGTTATTTAGGGTTCGATAACGAAACCGGAAAGGCAAAGCTCACTTTCGGTTATCCCTATGTAGAATCGCCAAAACGCTATATACGCAAGCTGACTCTCGCCCCTTCCGTTACTTCTTTCGTCAAGTTAGAGCCTGGAGAAACCAAGGTGTTGACGTGGCGCATACATCATACCACAGTCAAAAGCTTCGGTCAATTCGTTTCCAACATCTGGGAATATTGCTTCGACCAGCTAAATCCCATTCCTATTAATGCACTTTATACGGCTGACCAGATGAAAGCACAGCTCACAAACTATTTTCGCAAGTCGTTCGTAGATAAATACCAATTGAAATACAATTCGGGTATGACTATCCGAATCGATGACTGTAAGCCTTCTGCAGAGGTACAGATAGGCTTTTGCGGGCGCGTTCTACTCAACGCATTCAATGAAATCGAGTACGGAGAAGTTCACAAACAGCAAGATCTTGTGCGCATGGGAACCGATATATTCGACAGTTTTTTGACAAACGGATTTACCCCGCGCGGCTTTTTCCATGACTTCGTGAATTTTAAAGATGGTATGCCCAAGGACGATATACATTCCATCCGTCAGCAGTCGGAGGCTATCTATGCCGTGCTTCACTTTCTAAAATATGAACGAGACAGAGGACGTATGCACAAAGAATGGGAGAAGAAAGTACGCTATTTGCTCGATAATCTGGTAATGTTGCAGAAGGCCGATGGCCATTTCTCCCGCAAATTCAAGGACGACGGCGGCGATGTAGATACCTCGGGGGGCAGCACTCCTTCGGCTACATCTACGCTCGTGATGGGCTACAAATATTTCCGAGATAAAAAATACCTGAAGTCTGCCAAAGCTACAGTAGATTATTTGGAGAAAAATATTATATCTAAAAGTGACTATTTCTCGTCGACTCTCGATGCTAATTGCGAGGACAAAGAGGCCGCCATCGCAGCCGTAACGTCTACATACTATCTGGCTATGGTAACTAAAGGGGCCGAACGGCAGCACTATATCGAACTGTGTAAGCAGGCTGCATACTTTGCCTTATCGTGGTATTACCTTTGGGATGTGCCGTTTGCCCAAGGACAAATGCTCGGCGACCTCGATTTCCATAGCCGTGGATGGGGCAATGTATCGGTAGAAAACAATCACATCGACGTGTTCGTCTTCGAGTTTCCGCACATTTTGAAGTGGCTCTCGACAACTGTGAACGAACCGCGTTTCGCCAGAATGTACGATGTTATCTACTCGTCACTCAACCAACTGTTGCCCGTAGAAGGGAATCTCTGTGGCATCGGAGTACCCGGATTTTACCCAGAAGTGGTACAACATACCACGTGGGACTATGGGCGCAATGGCAAAGGGTTTTACAACGACATCTTCGCACCAGGCTGGACAATTGCCTCGTTGTGGGAACTTTATTCTCCCGAACGCACTGTTAGTTTCTTAAAGTAAACTAATACATAACAATAACAAGGGCATCATAGTGATGATGCCCCTGTCTTTTATTTGGCTCATTCGATATTTTTCAAAAGTATTTTTTTATCTTTCAAACCAAAAATATTTTAATTGTTGAAAGCAAAAATACGCTTAATAAATAACATAAAACGACTTTTATACCAAACATACATTTACCCTATCATTTTCAGTAAATAGGCACATTTCTCCGGATTACCGAGTGTTTTACCCTTATCACACGACAATTTCACGCAATCGTGCCACTCTCTGTTCTCGGTAATGCGACTTCGCGTGAGCTTTACAACTATATTCATGGGCTCGCAGTTCTCCACATCGCAGGTGAGGAAAGTACCCATACCATAGCTGTCTTGCATGCGTCCGTCGACAAACCGGTGCAGTTCGATGGCACGTTTTATATTAAGACCATTGCTGAAAACCACCTGTTTGGTAGACGGATCTATGCCCAAGCTCTTATATTTCTCGATAATCTTTTCCGTTTGTTCCTCTTCAATGCCGCTATCCACGCGCAGTCCTACAAACATCATGGCCATACGTTTAGACAGATTATTGAAGAAAACGCGATCGCCAAAGCAATCATAAAGGTATATACCGTTATCTCCGTCGTAAACATCGCTGAACTTACGCATCACGTTAAAGTTGCATTCGAACACTCCGCTTACGTTCTCCTCGAACTCGATGAGTTGATGACTCATGGTACCGATGGGCGTCAGTCCGTATTTCATGGCAAAATACACGTTGCTGGTGCCCGTAAATCGGCCTGTCCATGGATGATGTACGCCATCTTCATCGTAGCCCCCTTGCTCGTACACCTCCTTCATAGTACGTATTACCATGTCGTGATGGTCGAACGAAAGACGCCTACGTGTGCCCATATCGCCCAGCACAATGCCGTTTCGGAGTATCTCTTTCGTTTTTTGAACGGCCCTCTCGTACTCGTTTTTCGGATCGTATCGCTCTATTTCTCCGCGCAGTGTGTGCATCAATTCCGATACGATAGAGAGGATAGGCATTTCCCACATAATGGTAGAATACCACTTTCCGCGCACCGATATATCAAGGTGTCCTTCCTCATCCTGTGATACCGAAACCTCATGAGGGTTGAATCGATAGCCCTGCAAGAAAGTAAAATACCATTCGGGCAGATAATACATCTTGCGTTTCATGAACGCAATCTCCTCCGAAGTTATCATTACGTGGGGCATCAGCCCCAGCTGTTCCTTCACTAACTCGCCGAACCCTTTGGGATATCGCGTCTTGTTACGGTCGAAAAACGTATATTCTACCTCTGCGCGAGGGTAAGTCTGCAGCACGTAGTACTGACAACTGAACGTGTAGGCATCGTTGTCTGTAAAGTGATTGATGATTTGTCGCATGTATTATGAATGTATTTTACCGTTTCTTCGATAAGTGTCCGGGCAAGACAGCGATACACCGCTTGAACACCGGATACGGGGCAAAGATACAACATATTTCCGATAAACGGCCGAAATCTTATATTTTCATTGTCGTTAAACCGCAAATATATTATCAAACTTTAACGCCTGTTTGCCGTATAATCGGAGTGAAAAGGGTATCTTCGCCCTGTAAACATTTAAAATATTAGTAATTATGACGTCAGCAAAAGTAACTTATCAAGGTAAATACCGTTTCGAATCGGTGTACCTTAAATCCGGAGATGAGATACACACCGATGCCTCTCAAGACAGCGGCGGCGAAGGTTTTCATCCAACGCCCGTACATGTTTTGGCAATCGCATTGGCCACCTGTGCCATGACTACCATGGCTATGGGCGTAGAAAAGCATGGAGACAGCTTTAATGGATGCTATGCGGAAATCGGTAATATAGAGGAAGACGATGAAAAAGTTACGGTTTCTAAGATCACGATAACATTCCATCTGAAAGCCTCGTACAACGATGCTATGCGCAAACGCATTGAGGCCTACGCGCGCAAAGGCTGCTATGTGGGCAATAGTCTCACGGCGGAAAAGAACTTTATTTATCTCTACGAATAGCTTTACCTGCAGAGAAGGCCTGATAGAATAGCAGTCTGTCTGCATTATTTCATAGTTCTATAAGCGATATAGGTAATATGTACGCAACATAGTTTTACCATTTTTATGTCGTTTACGGAATAAGTTGTACCTTTGTATGCACATTATCATAGTCATTTTTATGGAACAAAGACTGGTTATCTATAATACTCTTTCACGAAAGAAAGAGATATTCAAGCCGTTGCATGCACCCAATGTGGGCATGTATGTATGCGGTCCGACGGTTTACGGCGATCCTCATTTGGGACATGCACGCCCTGCCATCACATTCGACATACTTTTTCGCTATCTTAAGCATCTGGGTTATAAGGTACGCTACGTGCGCAATATTACCGATGTGGGGCATCTTGAGCACGATGCCGACGAGGGAGACGACAAGATAGAGAAGAAAGCACGCCTCGAACAACTGGAACCTATGGAGATTGCACAGCATTATGCCAACAGCTACCATGACGCCATGCGTGCGCTCAATGTACTTCCGCCGAGCATAGAACCACGTGCCACCGGTCATATCATAGAGCAGGAAGAGCTCGTAAACGAGATTTTAAAGAACGGATATGCCTACGAGAGCAACGGTTCCATTTACTTCGACATCGAGAAATACAATAAAGAACATCGATATGGCATACTGTCCGGGCGTAATCTCGACGACGTTATCAACAACAGCAGAGTGCTCGAAGGCGTGGAAGAGAAGCACAATCAGGCAGATTTTGCACTGTGGAAAAAGGCACAGCCCGAACACATAATGCGATGGCCCAGCCCATGGAGCGACGGCTTCCCGGGCTGGCATTGCGAGTGTACGGCTATGGGGCGCAAATATCTGGGCCATCATTTCGACATACACGGCGGAGGCATGGATCTGATATTTCCGCACCACGAGTGCGAGATAGCGCAGGCAGTGGCCTCACAAGGCGATCAGATGGTGCATTACTGGATGCATAACAACATGATAACCATCAACGGGCAGAAGATGGGCAAGAGTCTTGGCAACTTCATCACGCTGGAACAGTTCTTTAAAGGTACGCACGAAAGCCTTTC
>CAUUQE010000156.1:0-5583 GCA_963547065.1 uncultured Prevotella sp.
CTGTTGCGATGCTTTGCGAAGTTTTTATTAAACTTTTGAAGTTCCTTATCATTTTTACATATCGCGCCCATTTTTTCTAAAGAAAAGCCCTTGCCTGTTCCAAAGATCAAGGTTCCTTCTGTCGTCATTCTAATATCATCCGTTACAATATCTTTACTCCGTAATTTCTTTCCTTCAATACAGTATAGTATAGGGTCATACTCACCGGATTCGCCTATACGTGAAAGATCGCACTGAGCACGTATATTTAAGTAATACTTATTACCATCTTTAAACAAATCTCCCGTGTATGCCTGTTCAGGCTGTGTATGATAAGCGAAATAACGCTCACCTTCTACAACACGTCTCAATTCTTCTGGAGAAATATCTCTTTGTGCCCCTATAATAGTTTCATCAAATTCGTATGTTCCGATTCGGTTGTTGAGATTTCTTGTTACAAATTCTCCAAATTCACGATGATTTTCTATGCTATCTTCCTTAAGCATGTCCCAAATAATTTTCACCCAATTAGGTGAATACCCATATAGCTCTAGAAACATTGCGTCTTTGCTTTTTGATATGTTCTTTTCCCACTTCTTAAGAACATAAACTGATGGCATAGCTTTAATCCAGTCTTCTATTGCCCCAAAAAGTTGAGTATCCGTATTAATATCATTTTTTTGCTTAATAAAGATTCTGTTTTCCTTGCCATCGTTCCATAACTTGGCATCACGTAATGTTGTTTTAATGCTATCCACAGATTTTGATGTGAAAATGAATACAGGAATAAACACACAACGCAAGAGCTCTCTGATAAATAGGATTAATTCTTCATCCTGCTCATTTTTGAGCTCGGTTGGGACCGACAAACGTTCCTCGCCCTCAACACTCAATTCACTATTTGTGTAATCCCAATCAAGTATCACAAATGAAGCATTTGATAACGATGGTATTATTTCTGGTCGTGGCATTTCGTTATATACCGCGACAGGAATGTTTTTACGCTGGATATTTTCTTTTATTGTATATATGGTCGATTTTGGGTCACTAATTTCGTCATCGAAAATAACAGCAATACCTTGAAAAAGTTTTTCTACATCCATGTCTTTTATCCCTCTTTTATAAATTCTAGTATAAAATTAGCTCCGCATAATACTTTATCTTTAGAAAATTCTGCCAAGTCAATTGAGTAATCATATCTATCCAGTAACTGTTTTGCAATATAAAGACCAAGGCCTCTACCTTCTTCTCCTTTTCCAGAATAAAAGGCTTCAAAAATATAGTTTACATCATCATCTTTTATTCCCGGCCCGTTATCAGAGAAAATAAGTCGTTGCTTGTTTCCATCAATTGAAATTTTTATACGACGCTCTCTATCTACTGTTTTCAGCCAATACAATGAATTGTCAAATAAATTAATGAATACTTGAAGCAAAACAGCATCTGTTGTTTTCACAATTAACGGTCGCTCAGTAACATCAAAATCAACAAAAATCTTATTGTCATTAAAAACTCGTTTATACAGCCCTGTCACTTTGTTGATAATTTCTTCACCATTAATGTTTTTTGTCCTCGATTTAGTTGAAGGGAAAAGCAACTGAACATCTTTCATCTGTGTTTCAACTATGGAAAGATTTCCACGGATGAGTGTCAAACGTTTGAGCAATTCTTGCTTATCTATTTCTTCTCCTATCATAAGATCACGAATCAATGAATCTTGGTTCTCTAATGTCTTTCGAATAAAAAGCATTACATCGTGGGATGCAGTTTCGATTGATAGACCAACGGCCGCAAGATTCTCAGTTTTATTAATTCGATCCTCAAGTACTTTCTTCTCTTTTTTATAACTACGTTCAAAAGACTTCAAAAATGTCAATGTCTTTTGGTCATCAGCGTATTGTTTTTTTGCTGTTTCAATTAGTTCAGATGGCCGCCCACGCTTTATTCTGTCGATTTCTTTTTTGCGTTGTTTATCAATCAAGTATTGAGCAAACGGTTTTTTTCGCAAATACTTCAAAATCAGCTGCAATACAGTAATAAAATCATCAAGAGCTCGACCATCTTCAATTAGACCTTCGCGGTTTGTTTTATCTATTAATTTGGGGTTTTCTTCTTGGGATATGTAAACACACCCGACAACTTGGTCATTACTTAAAAATTCATCAGCTCTAATTGTTCCTCTTGCAATATCAATACGCAACCAATCATCTTCTGGATCACCATATGGCATAACTCTCAAACCGTCGCGATATAGATAGATTCTATGCTCACGTATTATTTTTTTATCGTCGCTATCCAAAAAATACTTGGATGGATTTTCGGAATCCACATTAAAATCGAAAATGTAGAATTCAAAACGAAAACTACCACATTCCGTTTTATATTCCGGCGTATTGAATTTTTCAAATTGCTTTAGACCCCTTATATCCGAATCTTTAAAACCAAGGCATACATCTTGACCATTGATTTTAAAGCTAATTATATTATCCATAGAAGAATAGCGCCCATGAGTAACCTTGAAAACAGACTTATTTTCAAGGCAGTTTTGAAGCTGCTCTTTATATCTATCTCGAGATTCGTGAAGTTGATTGCCTTTGTATATCCACACCCCAAAGTCGCCCTCAGTGTCTTGAGAGAAAATAGGTTGTAGTTTACCAACTTCACTCTGAACGCGAGCAACACGTAGATCCGTCCATTTTGTTTTAAGATTGCTTATTTCAATAATTGTTCCATATGGTTTCCGCTTACGCTTAGTTGTCCCTAAGATAATATCTTTGGAAACAATGGTTGTAGGCGGGGCTTGTGAGAATTCCACTTGTAGGTTTTCAAGGAAAAGGTCCTTGTCCTGACCATTCTCTTTCAAAAAATTGTCGTCGTATTTTGAAAAATCATACACAAGGGTATTTTCGATGTCGTCACCTTCATCAACAAAATGCCCCTCGTCATCCTGTCTTTGTCTTCTAGTTGTTATTTTAATGGTTTTTCCTAACTTAAAGATTGCAAATCTACCGATTCCCTTTTCTCCTTGCAGAATACGACCTTTTTCGGTTTTTGCATTTACTGCCTTTCGTCTTAATTTGTCAGGTGTGGCGGGATTGAGCCAATGTTTCTTAAGTATATCTGCATTCATGCCACATCCGTCATCTTCTATAATAATTTTAGAAGTGGCAGTCAAGGTGTAATCCGGGGCAAAGTCAATAAAGCTTACTTTCACCCATGAAGCATCAGCATCATATGAATTCTTGATTAATTCTACTAGCGCAATCAATTCATTTTTTATTAATTGGTCTCCAAGCATAGTGATAAGTCGAGCGTATGGTCTAATTGTTAATGTCTCATTCATTGATGCCACATCCTTCCACTAATAATGAATTCCTCGTGATAGATTGTTCGCTGGGTTTTGTCAGAAGAAAACCGACCACATTCATCACGATACGGAGTAAGTAGTTTGTTTGATATTCTTCGCTTTGCTGCTTTTATATCTGTGAATCCTTCATTTCTAAGACATTGAACAAGATGCTCTGAATTTTTTATTTTTACGCCTTTGTATTCAGTGTCTCCCACCACAAAAAATACCATTCCTCCATTGTTTAACATATTTGTGCAGTTATAAATAGCTCGTTGAATATCTATGTAATATCGAGCAACTGAGCGTACTTTTGCTGTAGCCTTACTATCTGCCAATAGCTCTTGTACAATTTGTTGACCAACAGCGTTCAATGAGTTTAAGTCAATCTTAAATCCCTCGCTGTTATACATACTGCCAATTGAACCTCTTCTGAGTTCGCGATAATCAGAAGTATATTGTAGCCACAAAGTAGAAAGTTGGTGCAAGTCAGCATATTCATATGATGTTACATATGGTGGACTAGAAATGATTAAGTCTACTTTGGGAAAATCTTCGAAATCCAAAAAATTTTCATTTTCTATCTTAATATTTGCTGACTTAAATATACGCGAATTAATCTGAATTATTGCCTTTGAGAATTTATCAAAGTGTTGCTTGAACACATTCCAAACAACAACCTCTCTCTTGTTGGGATCAACTTGTGGTTTTATTGATTTTGTTAGCCATTTTGACGATGCCTTGAGAATAGATGAAAAGAGGCAAAGAAAGGCATCCTGATATTCACCTTCTGGGACAACTAATTCAATTGACTGTTTTAATCTCATCAAATCAGCAAAACTATTTTCTGTAAACCAGTATTTTAGGCGTTCATTAGTTTCCGCATATATTGTTTTATTGACTTCCGTAGCCTCATAAGTCGCCTTTATTCTTTCATAATAGCTGGTTACAATATCAATGTTATATTCTGTACTTTTAGTTTTAGCAATTAATGTTGCAACTGGGTTGATATCGCACCCCCAAAACTCTTTGCTATGAAGTTTTGCTTCTAATGCTACTGTCCCACATCCGCAGAAAACATCTGCAACCGTTTTAACATTGACACCTTCTTGCTCAGCATAGTCAAATGCTTTTGTAGCAATAAATGCTGGGAATTTTGCAGGATAAGCATGAATTGTGTGCATGAGTAACTCAGCATCTTCGCTAAAATTCCATTCATCTTCAACAGCAATATTATTCACATCATTGCGTGTAAGACTTATCATTCATACCTCTCCTTTCATATAAAAATTAATATCTATGTTTTTATCTTTGCAAAAGCTGTAAAAAAGCTCTTTCGCCATTTGGCTAGGGTATGATTTCCCGTTTTCCCAGCGATTTACTGTCGAAAAACTGATACCAAGCCCACGAGCTAACTGCTCTTGGCTAAATCCTAATTCCTTTCTTATTCGTTTGACAATAGTACAGAATTCCATAGTCTCGCCTCCTTGCAGACATTATAGCATTTGTTATATTACATTGCAATAACCCCAAAAAACTACAACTAAACATGCAACAATGGAAACATCCTTGCAAATTATGGCTTTTATGAGTGACTTATACGGGATTACACTGAAATATGATTGATTTTTATACAGTCAAGGTGTTTTGCGTTAATGAGGTGTTCATACTCGATATTGTCCTTGATAATTTCCTCATAGATTTTGTATGCATCTTTCTGTTCCTTTCCGTTCTTTTCCGGTAAGGACTTCTCCAAAGGAGAGGGGGCAGGGGAAAGGATAGGAATGGAATCGGTATTTAATCCATCTTTATTTCTTTCTTCTTTTTTTGATAGATCAGTTTTTTGTATATCTTTATTTAATTGCGTTGGATTTTCCGATGTCGGATTATCCGCTTTCGGTTTTTCCAATATCGGCTTATCCGATGTTGGATTTTCCAATACCGGACTAATCGGCTGCTCATAAATGGTGTAGGTAATGGCTGTCATTTTTCCTTTTTCATCTCTGCCTTGCGACCTTTCGATATATCCTGCTTTTTCAAGCTCCAAGACGGCTGTACGAATGGCGTCGATGCTTTCTTTGTTGATATGAGAAAGTCCCGCAAGGGTGTAGTCCCAGTTTTCCGGAAGCGAAAGCATTTGAGAAAGCAAGCCTTTCGCCTTTAGGGTCAGTTCTTTATTCCGCAGGTGGTGATTGCTCATGACGGTATAGCCCTTGTTTTTCTCTACTCTGAAAACTGCCATGATTTCTGCTCCTTTC
>CAUUQE010000157.1:0-5583 GCA_963547065.1 uncultured Prevotella sp.
ATGAAGGTTTCTGCTAAAAACATTCTAACGGACGCAATCGCCTTTTTCTATCCCCCGAGGTCTCACATCTATTGTAAAGCTACAACAATAGTCCGTGAAATTTTCATGCCCACTTGAAAAATTCACATTTTCGTGATATACTATTTTAATACACTGTGGCATAAAGGAGGCGTACTATGGCTGTAAGCTACAAAAAATTATTTCATATGCTGATAGATAGAAATATGACGGCTGCGGAGCTTCAGAAAGAAGCTGGGTATAGTGCCAATATTTCAACACGGATGCGTCGTGACGAGTATGTGTCTCTTGAATCCATGGGAAAAATATGCCAGGTGCTGGGCTGCAAGGTAGATGATATTGTAGAGTTCATCCCAGATAAGGATAAGGTGTCAGAATAATGAGATTTATAGGGAACAAAGACTCAATCGTAGAGCAAATTGATTCTTTTATCGATAGCAAAACATCATCTAATGATAAGCTCATTCTATTTGATGCGTTTTGTGGAACAGGCTCTATATCAGACAGATTAAAAGATAGATTTAGTGTCGTTATTAACGACAACCTTAAATGGGCCACTGTTTATACAGCCGGTAGGCTGTATGCTCCAATCTGTAATTTTGAAAGACTTGGTTTTGATCCGTTTGAATTTTTAAATCAAAGCTGTGATGAAATTTATGGCTTTATATATAAAACATATGCCCCGACTGAAAGTGCCAGAATGTATTTTACTCCTGAGAATGGTGCAAGGATAGACTATTTCAGAAATCAGATAGAAGCATGGTATAAAGGCGAATTGCTTACCGAATCAGAATATATGTTTCTTCTTGCCAGCCTTATAGAATCAGTATCAAAAGTTTCAAATACCGCAGGAGTATACGGTGCGTTCTTAAAAAAATGGGATGGACGAGCATTAAAACCAATTGAATTTATAAAACCTTCATATAATGAGTGCACACCTAAAAATGTTACAATTTTCAATGATAAAGTAGAGAATATTATTTCAGATGTCGAATGCGATATTTTATATTTAGATCCGCCGTACACACAAAATCAGTATGGAACACAATACCATTTGCTTGAAACGCTAATCTTGGATGATTGTCCTTCTGTTAGCAAGGTAACTGGATCTCGCCCTGTTATGCCTATGAGATCTGATTGGTCTAAGGAATACAAAGTGAATATCCTTTTCGATAAGATTATTGCTAAAACAAAAGCCCAATATATCGTCCTTAGCTATAATAATGATGGCTTTATGTCTAAAGAATATATTGAGGCTGTTATGAAACGTTATGGAAAGCCTGAAACATATTGCTGCAAAAAAATTAGCTATAAAAAATACCAGAACTGGAAGTCACAAAACCAAAAGGAACATTTTGAATATTTATTTTTTGTTAAAAAAAAGAATTCATCGGATGTCGTTTATGAATCACCTCTCAATTACATAGGAAATAAAACTCGTGTAATTACGGAGATAAGGAAAAATCTTCCTGCCGACATAGATAATTTTATAGACGCTTTCGGGGGAGGTTTTAACGTTGGAATCAATATAAATGCTGAAAGCATCATATACAATGAGTACAATCACTTTGTTAAAGAACTTATTGAATCCTTTTGGCATTATGATACTTTTTCCCATGTCGTTTATATGAAAAAAATTATCCAACGCTTTGAATTAGAACGTGGAGATAAAAATTCCTATCTCAAGGTGCGCGATTATTATAACTCTTTCCCAGAAGACAACCGTGATCCACGATTATTGCTCGTGGTTATATTATATAGTTTTCAGCAACAGATTCGTTTTAATGGGAATCACGAATTTAATAACCCTGTGGGGATGCGCTGGTTTAACGACAAGATTTTGGAAAAGCTTATTAGCTTTTCACGTAGGATAAAGGAATTGAATGCTCGATTCTACTGCTCCGATTACACGGATATGTTCCGTCATGTTGATGATGGGCACACGTTCATATATCTCGATCCGCCGTATATGCTTACCAATGGGTCATATAATGATGGTAAACGAGGTTTTAACGGCTGGGATGCTTCACAAGAGATTGCGCTCTTCGATTTTTTGGATAGATTAAACGGCAAGGGAAGCCGATTCATGCTGTCCTATGTTTTGGAGCATAAAGGCAAGACAAATCAAAATCTGCTGAAATGGACAAACGATAATAAGTACCGCATAATAGAGTTAGGAGATATTTTGGGAGTATCCGGAAGCCGAAGAAAGGAAATATTGGTAATCAACTATGAGCTATAAACCATTATTCGTAATTAAACGAAATTTACAAAAATCTGCACAGACAGGACTGACATTTCAAGATCAGCTTGATGTTGAAAGCCTAAAAGATATCTGTCAGAAAATAACTGGTCGATCAGATTATGATTGTCAGTATGTTGAAAATGCCTATAGAGATGAGTTTTTGCCCAACACATATAATAAGGGACGTTTGGCAACACTTCGCTATAGAGATTATGTGCACTTCATAACATTCTCCGAACTTGCTATTGCGGGACGTAATTCAAGTATTCAGAGTGTTCCTACAGCATTTAATATCTTTTATATGTGCCCTTATGAAAAGAAGAAGTTGTACTATTATTTCATCTGTAAAAGCGGAAATCCAGCAACAGATTATCATAAGTTCATTTATAGACTTATGCAAACAGTAGGATTTATGTTTTTGAATTTTCCCACCTCATCCGCTGCAACGAGTTTTGTAACAATCGAAGACATGATGCGCGCACGCGATGAGAATCGTGGAACAAATAAAAGCAATAATTCTACTTATATAAGCAAAAACGAGGATGGCGAATACGAGGCTTATTGCAAGACCTATGGTGCAAGCAAATATGAATCCAGCCTTATATGTTATGCAATGTCCATGATAATTGGACGCACAGGAAAAATTAAGCTATATGAAATTTTGGAAGGCAATTTGAAGGAGCTCCCAAAATCAAGTCTACAAGTCCTAAAAAAAATGGACACGGTTGATATTATAAAAACCGACCTGTCATTTGAAAAAAGAATTTTTGAAGAGAGTCGTGGCAATCAACTACGTTCTCCAAGGTATCAGTATAATCTACTTAATAAACTCGGCGAGAAACATTGTGCCCTGTGTGGATGTACGATTCCTGATATAATTCAAGGAGCACATATTTGGCCTGTTTCGAGTATAAGGGCTGCAAAATCAATTAGTATAGACGATAAAGTTCGATATGCAACAGATGGAGATAATGGTCTGTGGTTATGCGAGAATCATCATAAATTGTTTGATAGAAATATAATTGCAATTATGTGTGATGGTTCTATTAAATATAATCGTAGTCTTTCCGCAACCCATATTCCTTATTTGAATACGCTTACAGAAAATACGCAATTGTCATCCATGTACCTAAACGATAACTTTAAGCATTACATTGAACTTCGCAACAAGGCTCTGGATATTGCAAGTTATGTGGGGTTTTAAATGTATTGCATGATTATTCGGGTAGCTCTACAAATCTTTCAAGATATACAAGTACAGATGAAGAATAAGGAGGAATTAGAAATTGACTTTTGAAGAAATGAAAGCTGTGTTTGCAGCTTTACCCTCTTGCACAGCATGGTCTTTACAACTGTTAAAAATCAATACTTCCAAGCAGAGTGGCACATCGTATATTGGCAGGGAAATTGCTCTTTCTCCGGAAGGCACTCTGACGTCATTTGTTGCAGAAATTTTTGACCGTTATATTGTTGGAAGTAAAGGGGTGCTTAATTCATACCATGATATTACTGAATATAATGGTTCCACAGTAGATAGAGTTATTTACTGGCTCAACAAAACAAACGAACTGATTTCAGACGAATATGACACGCTGATTACTGCTATTGCCAATCCGGATACGGAACTCGATCCGTTGAAATTCAAAGCAAGGGCCTATGTCTTGCGAGGGATAGTGCATCTTGCCGGAGAAGATAAACCTATTAAATTGATTTCTATGCAAAATCCGGTAACATCATTAAAACACAAATTCTTGAGAGCAAATGGCACATTTACAGAAATTACAGATAGAGTTATATCTCTGCGCACCTCCATAGATGTTATTATCCTGGAAGATACTGTTTTTATGTTTACCCTTGCTGGAGAAAATCTGTTTAACATGGAACGTGCATACAAAACTGCCTGTGCAGGAAAACTTAACGAGATTGCACAGTGCAGTATAGTTACTGATTTTGCTGCATTTTCTTCTGTAGCTGGGAGCGGTCATAATCCGAGAAAGTTTGTATCATTTAATGATGCGCATTTGCAGAAACTAAAAAATTCCAGAAGCAGAGCCAAGATGGCAAAAAAATTCAATATTCCCATGAACGGTGATCTGTTTGATACAACACAGCCCGGTGCTACAGAGAAAATTGTGAAACTTCTATGTGATAGAGGAATGGTTGACCCGTTTGATGATAATCCAATGGAAGTGGCTGGTTCCAAAAAGTGGGAATAAGGCAAAGGTGAGATAAATGTCAAAAATATTTTCTTTATGTCTTTACCATACATCATTTACTCCGCTTTGGATTTCGATACTCTTTATCGATATAAGGAGTTGCATTGAAAATCCGTCAAACCGATGGACGGAGTACATCAGTATTGGATGTATTTTAATTTCCTGCCTTATATCGTTAATTGTGTTGCTGGTGGCATTATGCACTAATGGAAAGGAAAGTACAACACCGCACAAAGTAATATCAGCAACTGAAGAAAAAACGGTCACTGCAGAATATTTGCTGTCCTATATTCTTCCTCTATTTGCCTTTGATTTTACCCAATGGACTCAGATGGTTCTGTTCTTGATTTTTTATCTGACATTAGGCTTTCTCTGCATACGCCATAATTATTTCAGTGTAAATATTATTCTGGAAATTGCTAATTTCCGTTTTTACACTTGTATGGTTGAAAATGAGGACAAACAGCCATTGGAACAGCAGATTTTGAGCCATCGGCGCCTAAATGGATGCATAGGAGATGTTCTGTACTTGAAATCACTTAACAACGAATATAAATTGGATATACAGCAATAAAAAACGACCATGCAGGAGCATGTCACTCTTACACGGTCTTTCTTCTGTTGTCCCGCTTGAAGAAGGTCGACTTATATTTGCTTGTTCTGGCAAATCCTTAAGTTGGGACTATGGAAAAAGTCTGTAAAATAGATCTTCTATGATAATTAATTTAGCTGATGGCTAGTTATAGCTATCAGCTATTATTATTTATAGCAACGTTTTTTAGGCTTGACAATTAGGGGGGAGCCTTGATTACTCCCCTACTGTTCTTATTTAGGTCGTTATTATTCAGGTAAACGACCTTCATACATTATGCATAGCTCACCATATACACTTCCCCAGTTTCTGATGGACTGAATCTATTTCTTCGTTATTTCAAAGGTTGCCAGATACAGTGCTTTTAATAGTGCAGTATCGCTTGGAAATGCACTCCTTTGACAATTTAGCTTACGATATGTGGAATTTAATGATTCTATCGCATTTGTCGTGTATATGACCTTTTGTCAATTGCAATAAAAATATCATCATTATTAAAAAGTACTTTTTTA
>CAUUQE010000158.1:0-5569 GCA_963547065.1 uncultured Prevotella sp.
GATTTCCTGATAATGCCTCGTGATACCTGCACGGAGTTTGTCGAGCATCCGGTTGGTTTCCCGTGCCGTTACACTCTTGCCAACCGCACGACCACCCTTGATGCCCCAGAGGTTTGAATCAATGGAGAGCTTGCAGCTGAACTGCGCTTGCGTGCCGTCCACGGTGATACGTCCCATGATGGGTGCCGTACCGTCTTTCTTTACCTTGTCTTTCTTCAAATAGAAGATGACAGAAAATGTACTTCTCATTGCTTTTGTTCCTTTCGTTTGCAAAATTATTTACTGTGGAGCAGTTGTCCACTAAGCAAATCGAGGGGAACGCGGAATAAGAAACCGAAGGATGGGAATTTTCAGCCTAACAGCCTATTTCAGAGCGAATTTCCTTGATTTTCCACCTTCTATCATCCCCCTTGCAGGGGTTACGAATAGGAGACGGAACGCTGTCACTGTTTGGCATAAAGACCGTACACGGTTGGCATTGCGCTACTTCCAAAAGCCCTTTTAAGTCTTTGATTGATAACGTTATCGCTGCATTTTTCCGTTTTTCATATTTTATATGTACTTTTCATATTAAAAAGTCTATAAAAATGTTCTGATTACGGAAAGTATTACAAATTTTATGATTTGAAGTAAGAAAAATGTAAAATAATTTGTGAGGTTCAATAATTTTTCCTTAATTTGCACCCAAATAATATAATTAACATCTAAATATTAACAATCACTAATAATAGTTTTAGAGAGACATGAAAAAAATAGTACTTATGTTTGCTGCCGTAACTATGGCAGTTTCTGTTTCAGCTCAGACTGTAACAGAAAGCAAGACTTTCGACAATTTCTACATTGGAGTTAATGGCGGTGTGGCTACAACGACCACAGGTTATAGTTGGATGAAGAATCTTAATCCTAATGCAGGTCTTCGTATCGGTCGTTATTTTACGCCGGTATTTGGCTTGGCTGTTGAGAGTAATGCTTATTTTTCTAATAAGCCGACTGTTTCTAATGGTACAATAGTAAGATTTCTCAATACTTCTCTATTGGGAACAGTAAACTTTTGCAACTGGCTTAGTGGTTACAAGGGACAACCTCGTGCTTTTGAGATTATCGGTGTTTATGGACTGGGTTGGGGACGTACTTTCAACAATAAAGATGTTGAAAATATTAATTCTTTAACTTCTAAGGCAGCTCTTGATTTCGCTTTCAACTTTGGCTCGAACAAACAGTGGCAGTTCTATGTTGAGCCAGCTATTGTGTATGGTCTTAATGGTGATGGTTATGACGGTCTTGAGTATAACTTAAATAAGTCTTTTGTTCAATTGAATGGGGGCTTAATTTATAAATTTAAGAACTCTAATGGTTCTCATAACTTCAAGATTGCACAACTTCGTGACCAGTCAGAAATTGACGGACTTAATGCACAGATTAATGATTTACGAAATGATTTGAATGGGAAAGATTCTGAACTTTCCGATAAAGATCGTCAGATCAATGACCTTCAAAAAGCTCTTGACGACTGCAATAGTAAGCCTAAGACAATAGTTAAGAACATTAAGTCTGAGACTGTTACCAATCTACAGCCTACTGTATTGTTCCGTCAGGGTAAGGCTGTTATTGATCCTGCCCAGTACGCTCCAATCGAATTGATAGCTTCTTATATGAGAAATCATCCCGAAGCTAAGGTGGAGATTAGAGGTTATGCTTCTCCTGAAGGAAGTGCAGAGATTAATCAGAAGTTGTCTAATGCACGAGCTGAGGCTGTTAAGACTGCACTTGTTAAGAAGTATAAGATTGCTGCCAGTCGTTTGACAACGAAAGGTATGGGTGTAACAGATACGCTTTTCGAAGAAGTTTCGTTTAATCGTGTTGCTACATTCAATGATAATACAAAGAGTGAATAATCTTATTCTATTTTGGTAATTTAAATTCCCCTGTTCTGTTACAAGAACAGGGGAATTTTATAATGGAGCCTCTCTATCTATGAAAAATTTATATTATTTGGATAAATATCAATATTATTTTATTTATTTCATATTCTTATAAATTGTTTCATTTCACTCGTTTATTGTAACAAATTCTTTTTTATATGCAAAAGATATGTGTTATTTATTGGATAATCCGTGAAATCTCGTTATCTTTGTAACCAATTTATACAATCATGATATTCATATAAAATTGAAATATGAAACATAAATTGAGGAGTGCCGTCTGCACAGAGGGCAGAAGAATGGCAGGAGCGCGTGCCTTATGGGTGGCAACAGGTATGAAACAAGAACAATTCGGTAAGCCTATTATTGCCATTGTTAATTCTTTTACTCAATTTGTACCGGGACATACGCATCTCCATGAGGTAGGACAGATCGTAAAAAAGGAAATAGAAATCATGGGATGTTATGCTGCTGAGTTTAATACAATAGCCATTGACGACGGTATTGCGATGGGGCACGATGGAATGCTTTACTCGTTGCCGTCGAGAGATATTATTGCCGATTCCGTTGAGTATATGGTGAATGCTCATAAGGCAGACGCTATGATATGTATTTCCAATTGCGATAAGATTACACCGGGAATGCTCATGGCAACCATGCGGCTCAATATACCTACGATATTCTGTTCGGGTGGTCCGATGGAAGCCGGCAGATGGAATGGAGAGAATGCCGATTTGATAACGGCAATGGTAAAGGGTGCCGATGCTTCGGTAAGCGATGAAGAGATTCGAGAGATAGAAAATAGTGCCTGTCCGGGGTGCGGCTGTTGTTCTGGAATGTTCACTGCAAACTCGATGAACTCGCTTACAGAGGCAATAGGTCTTGCATTACCCGGTAACGGAACCATTCTTGCTACACATAAAAATCGCATTCGGTTGTTTAAGGATGCCGCCCGTAAGATTGTAGAAAATGCATTGAAATATTATGAAGAGGGCGATGAAAGCGTGCTTCCACGCAGTATAGCTACACGAAATGCCTTTCTTAATGCCATGACTTTGGATATCGCTATGGGCGGAAGTACTAATACAGTGCTTCATTTATTAGCTGTAGCGCAAGAAGGAGAGGTGAATTTCACGATGAACGATATCGATTTACTTAGTCGTAGGGTGCCTTGTCTTTGTAAATTGTCGCCGAATACCCAGAAATATTCGGTGCAGGAGTGTAATCGCGCTGGTGGTATATTCGGAATACTGAATGAACTTGCTAAAGGCAGACTTATAGATAAGAATGTGAAGCGTGTGGATGGACTGACACTCGGTGGGGCACTTACGAAGTATGATATTACTGGGGAAACTATCGAATCTGAGGCTGTTCGTATTTATCACAGTGCTCCCGGTTACAAATTTTCTACTGTTATGGGGAGTCAGGATGCTCAGTGGAGGAGTCTTGATACCGATCGTAACGACGGATGTATCCGTAATTTGGAGCACGCTTATACCAAAGATGGCGGTTTGGCTGTGTTGTTTGGCAACATCGCACAGAACGGTTGCGTGGTAAAAACAGCAGGAGTCGATGAGAAATTATGGCATTTCAGCGGTCCTGCTGTTGTATTCGATTCGCAGGATGATGCATGTGAAGGAATTTTAAGTGGTAAGGTAAAAAGAGGTGACTGTGTAGTAATAACCCATGAGGGGCCAAAGGGAGGACCGGGAATGCAGGAGATGCTTTATCCAACCTCTTATATTAAGAGCATGCACATGGGTAAAGAATGTGCTTTGATTACTGATGGTAGATTTTCCGGAGGTACCAGCGGACTGAGCATCGGGCATATTTCTCCCGAAGCAGCAGCAGGAGGAAATATCGGTAAAATAATGGATGGAGATATTATTGAGATAGATATTCCCAACAGAAGTATTAATGTAAAACTGTCTGAAGAAGAGCTCTCTGCGCGTGAGCAGCAACCTTTAAAGCGCCATAGAACGGTAAGCAAGGCTCTTAGAGCCTATGCACAGAGCGTAAGTTCAGCAGACAAGGGAGGCGTCAGGATTATTGATTAAATCAATGTTTCAGTTGCTTATGGCTGCAAACCGTAGGAATATATGGGTGGACAAGCGTAAATATGAATTAAAACAATGGAGTCCCGGCACTAAGGTATTGTGCATCTTTTTTATGTAAGAGATGAGAGGAAAGAAGTTTATGAGCAAAGAAATGATTACTGGAGCGGAAGCACTCATGCGTTCGCTTGAGGAAGAAGGCGTAAAAACGATATTCGGTTACCCGGGTGGAGCTATTATGCCGGTTTTCGATTCTATTTATACATACACGAGAGGAGAGGCAAAGAAGTTCGACCATATACTCGTGCGTCACGAGCAGGCAGCAGCCCATGCAGCTGAAGGTTATGCAAGAGTAAGCGGCAAGGTGGGTGTATGTGTCGTTACCAGTGGCCCTGGAGCAACGAATACGCTTACAGGGGTAGCCGATGCCATGATGGATTCTACATCTATTGTTGTGATTGCAGGACAGGTAGCTGTTGGGGCTCTTGGTTCTGATGCTTTTCAGGAAGTCGACCTTGTGGGCGTTTCACAGCCGATATGCAAGTGGAGTTATCAAATTCAGCGACCTGAAGATGTGGCATGGGCGGTGAGCAGAGCATTCTATATCGCTCGGAGTGGTCGTCCTGGACCGGTGGTTCTCGACTTTCCGAAGAATGCTCAAATACATAAATGTGAATGGAAACCGGTGCATGTAGATCATGTGCGTTCGTATATTCCGTATCCGGTATTAAATGTAGAGACTGTAAAAGAGGCAGCTGAAATTATCAATAACGCAGAACGTCCGTTTGCTCTTGTAGGGCAAGGTGTAGAACTCGGCGATGCTCAAAACGAACTTGTAGAGTTCCTTGAAAAAGCTGATATCCCTGCAGCACGTACGCTTATGGGATTGTCGGCCTTGCCTACCGGGCATCCACTCAATATGGGTATTTTGGGAATGCATGGTAACTATGGGCCGAACAAGCAAACACAAGCCTGCGATGTACTTATTGCTATTGGTATGAGGTTTAGCGATAGAGTCACGGGGATGTCCTCTACTTATGCCAAACAGGCCAAAATTATTCATTTAGATATAGATAAGGTTGAGATTGACAAAAATATTAAAACCGATGTTGCAGTAGTGGCAGACTGTAAACAATCGCTACCTTCGATTACGAGATTGCTTAAAAAGAGTACACATAAAGATTGGATAAAAAGTTTTAAGTCGTATAATGAAGAAGAAAATGTGAAGATTATTCAGCCGGCTATACACCCTACAGAAGGACCATTGCTTATGGGTGAGGTTGTAAATGCTGTGGCTGAAGCCACACAAGGCGATGCTGTATTGGTAAATGATGTAGGGCAGAATCAGATGTTCTCTTGTCGCTATTTTAAGCTTAACAAACATCGTTCCATCGTTACAAGTGGTGGATTAGGTACAATGGGCTTCGGTTTACCGGCGGCAGTCGGTGCCACTTTCGGTGCTCCAGACCGTACCATCTGTCTCTTTACTGGTGATGGCGGACTGCAAATGAGCATTCAGGAATTCGGTACGATTATGGAACAGCAGGCTCCAGTGAAGATGATACTTTTGAATAACAATTATTTAGGGAATGT
>CAUUQE010000159.1:0-5564 GCA_963547065.1 uncultured Prevotella sp.
TCAGAATTATATGCAGATCCTCCCGGGTACTTTAGTATCGGGTTCCTGCTTATGGAGGAAAAAACTATCGGATCATTCGATCGATATATGCATGGATTTTCATACTCAACTCGCCCATCCGGATAGGGAGTCGTAGCCAACCAATAAGAATACTCCTTCCATTTCTCCGGAAAGAACAGTATCGATGGATGTGTTTGGCTCTGTTTAGGATAACCTATTGGTACCGGAATATCACACCAATGATATTTCCCTCCTCCAATTACAACTTGTCTCTTATATCGGATATAATCATATCGATCAAACAGTTGCTGAAAGACTATCTTTATGGTTCTCATCGAACAGCACGCATTCCCAGCGTTACCTGACAATCTGAATCATTTACGTTAAGAAGCGATGCGTCCCCAATATCCTTGATTGCAAGCCCTTGAAGAAAAGCATTTGCTGCAAAGACATTTCCATATGTCTGAATGGTTATATTCTCCTCTCTAAAGTATTCAGTAAAGAGTTTCTTCAAAGAAAGATCTGTAAATCGCCAATAATTTCCCCATCGATCCATATCATACCGAGAAATCTGAGAAATTCCACTAACCGAACCAAGAAAAACCCCACCGTCTTTCAATAATCTAAAACATCCTTCTATCGTTTTTTTTTACATCGAAAAAAAATCAGAGTTTGCGTACACCACCGTTTTCTCAGGAAGCGTCTCAGGCTGTGTCAAATCTCCTATGATAGTATCCTTACGATTCGACGCATCAACATGCAGAACCTCAAAGGAGGTTACACCGTGATCAAACTGTTTCGTATAGGTGCTTTCCGCTATTTCGAGAACAACTCCTCTTATATCCGTCTTATTTTCTTGCAGAAATGATTCTATGTAATACCGATCAATAGGAGTTCCGCGATCAAATCCAAAGACTCGACTAATCGGTCCTGTCTTCAATCTACTATTCTTTCCTAAAACAGAAGGAACAAATAACCTTTTCAGACATTTCATTGGCCTCATCACACTACCTATTTCATTTTATCAATCGCATTATAAGTTGTAATATACGACCTATCGCGTTATATTTAATTCCAAATCCCAGGGAATCGTTATACAATAAATATTCTATGTATTTTTCCTGTTGTATCTTTGTCGGGAATTTCTCTATCCTCTTCGAGACAAATGGGCGATCATAACAGTTTTTTCCAATGAGTTTAAGTATAAAATGATGATGTACCCCCCCATATAGACCTATATTTCGTGCCAATGGGACAGTAGGTTCTAAGCAGAGACCTCGTTGTTTATATATTGCTATGCTCCAGCAAATATCCCACGGGATAGGCCTATAATCCAACGTATGTAAGCATTTGAAGCGACCTCCATACTCAATTCGATACAAATCATCACTATCTAAACCACTTAATGCCTCATTCTTTGAATTGAAATATTTAAAATACTTCCATCTGTTTTTCCAAGTCCCCCATCCGAAACTACATTCCATCAATGTCGTAAAGCATGCATCATACTCACGACTTGCCTTTAAATTAAAGTGATTGATTGACGATATATGCATCACCTGCTCCTGATGTTCATACAGAGCCAATGCATCATTCATATAATTCAAAAAATAAGGGCTGACACAGACATCATCTTCTAATACAATAATTCTATTATACCTCTCTAAGATCTCAGTTACTCCCTCTATAATATTTTGCTCCAAATAGTAATTTGACTCTCGCTCAATGATAGATACGCTCTTGAAGCCCGTAATGGTCCTCAAATAGTCTCGTAATTCATAAACTACTTTCCAAGTAGAATTGTCCTTCCCTCCATCCGAATAAATAAATAAATCGGATCTTGCAGCTAATGCATTTCCCTTTAAATGATGGATCGTCTTTTTTGTACTCTCTATTCGATTAAATACAAACAACACGACTGGAGCGCATTTATCATTATTCATAACTTACAAAAAAAAGAATCTTAATAAAACTCAATTTGAGTAGCATGGGTCAAAACTCTATCCTTCTTCTCCGGTATCCTCATATAATCCCCATAGATTTTTGTCAAATACGCATGCACATCATGAGGAGCGAAAAACTCCCGCCCCTCAAATAAAATTGGTGCACATGGAAATATTTCCTTATAAGAAAGAGTCGCTTCATAGAAAAACGGAACACCACAAGCAGTAAACAATTTATCCGCAGTTGAAATTTTAGAAAGGAACCTGACAATTTGAACAAAAAATAAAGACATGGGATATAAAAACATTCCAGAAATGTACTTCCACTTTCCATTATAAAAATGACGTTTTCGACGGAATGCATTACCGTAAAAATATTCTACCGTCTTCTTCGTCTTTTTGCCAATCAGTTTCTCTATGGGGAAAATATCTATATAAACTCCTTGATCTTTCATTAACGGATTAGCCAAAGGGTCATAAAAGTGCGACTCCCTATCTCGCACTTTGGCGAACTTTAAAAAATAAAACTTATCTGTGGATTCATCTTGAAAAACATATTTACTTGACAATTCTCTGGGGAGAATTTTTGTTAGTTTTTGATAGTCCTTGTACAACAAGGAAATATCAATATCATCATCCCAAGGAATGAATCCACCGTGACGAACAGCGCCCAATAAAGTTCCATAATCCAACCAATATTTTATATCATGTTTGCGACAAATTCGGTCAACTTCACTCAATATATCCAGTTCTCGTAATTGAGCTCTCCTTAATATAGTACCTGCTCCATTATATTTTGAAAAATCCTCCTCTGTCATTATTTTTATTTGCGATTACACGAATGAATGTTTCGTTCTGTCCATTAAACGGTGCAAAACCTTTGGCCTCCGCCGAATATTTTATTTCAAACCCTACGCGATTTAATTTTTCACAAAAATTATCAAAGTTTACAAACCTCCGGAAGTGATTTTCAAAAATAAAAGCATGGGGTTCACTCTCGACCGGTGTCCCCATTCCATATATCTCATTTTTTTGCCCCCTCACCTCAACACAAAACGCTCCACCAATATTCAATGAATTATAAGTCCATTTAAGAACAGCATCTTCTTCTTTATGTGTAATCGAATGTAACGTAAATCGAGAATATACAACATCGAATAAATCAGTCTGACTTAACGATGTAAAATCGTCGCAAAAGAAATGTAAATTCTTTACATGAGCATATCTAGCCCTTAAAGAGGTGATTTGATCCTCACATTGATCTACTGCTAAGACATAATGTTTTCTTTCTGAAAAGAAGACTGCATCCCGTCCATCTCCACATCCCAATTCTATTATACTTTGGCTTGGAGCTAAGCTGCCTTCAATAAATTGAGCAAACAATGAAGGCTCCAATTCTACTTTCTCTTTCTTTCGATAAAAACTAGCCCAATATGCCTTATCCATTTTTTTTACTACACCTAATGTTTATATTTTCTTGCATACGTGCACACCTCTCTGAAAGAGTTAAACAATACATACTCTCTGTTTTTTTTTAAATACAAATCCCAATCAGCCGCCTGCAAATAATCATGTATCGAATTTATTATGTCAAATATCGCTATCATGCAATCTTCGGAAGAATTTGAACGAATTGATTCTCCCATCTTATATCTCTCCACAATCTCCTCCATATAGGTATTTTTACTCACAATTATAGGTTTTTTAAACAAAGAAGACTTTGCTAGCATATTGCTGCTTTGGTTAAAATTTACATACGAGGCATATATAATATCGCATATGTTAACTATAGCATTAAAGTCTGATTCATTCTGAAGCCTTTCCCCGTAAAAAAAACAATTCGACTGATTTGCGAAATTGTTTATTACAAATAAATATTCCCGCTCTGCAAGAAAAGAGCAATGCCCTATCATTACAAAAAAACAAGGAAAATATTTCATTCTATTTGCAGTCTCAACATAGGTGTAGATACCCTTACGTGGGACTATTCCTCCAATTAACAATATAATCTTACGAGCTCCAGCTCTCTCCTTTATCTTTTGAACTAAATCCAAATTCATATTTGGCGGTGAGTCATCCGCAAAATCCGGAAAATGTACGATCCTTTCGCGATCTTTTTTGCGTTGCTCATAATAAAACTCATCCAGCACTCCTATTGATGAACAGTATCTAGATTTAATGATATTTTTATACATACGCCTTGGCGATAGCAATAAGCCTGAAAATTTGAAGGGAAATAGCATTTCAAAAAATGCAACCGGCATAAGTTCATGCATATAACCATCTATACTACAAAAAAAGACTAAGTCAATCTGAGCATCAACTCTCATAGAGAGTTCGCGATAGTTCTTTATCAGAAAAAGTAAATTTCTAACGACGATGATTTTCTTCAATAGGGAATTACGAGGAAAGTTGTAATTCATTTTATATGATATGAATTTCACATCCACTATGGGGCTTAAATCAAGGTTTATAGACGTTGATAACACTGTTACCTTGTGTTGACTTTTTAGCAACACATCAACAAAAGCTGACAAAAAGACCTTGTGATGTCCGGACAAACTAGGTTCGACTAAAACAATATTCATAACTCTACAACAAATCCTATGAGATAGATGAGCACATTATCGTTTACTACAAACGAAGTATGCAACATCGTTAAGCATCAGAGATGTTAACAAACGTCTATTCTTGACGTTTAGTCAATTATGTTTTTTTATCACGACTCTTAAGCGAAGCTTCATTGATGCCCACAAGCGAAATATGATAATATCCTCCCCCCCCCGATCAATGACCTTCAAATAGCCGTTGATACCCGGAAAAGTAAAGTTGGTGATGATCCCGGACCAATGAGTCTTTAGGGTGACGACAAACTTCTTCATGTAGGTGAGCGAAATGTCCCCATGACTGCTTTACATCACCGTTCAAGATAGGCGATCGATTCTTCGGCTGTCGGACAATGAAATGCATCGAAGAAACCCTCCTTATACTGGTAGGCTTTACCCAGAGGTCGGGGTAGGTCAATAGCAACGTTTCTAGCTCCTCCAATTTATCCTTTCTAAGGTTGGCTTTGCGCCAAAGAAACAGTGAACCGATGCCCCTTAAGCAACTTCTTATCGTTCTTTTCTGCCTTGCGGGTGTCATCAAGATCAAGCGCCTTGTTCAGCAGCTTCACAATGTGAAATTTATCGGACACCAAACTGGCATGACTGAAATGCTTAAAGTAGCCGGCAATGAATGCGCCGGATTGACGACCTAGATGTTTTCCCTTCGACCTCCTCAGGACTCCAACTCATTGACAAATTCGTCAAATCTCTCCTCTCCCTTCCCTTTGACCATCGAAGAAGACCATCGCACAACATCTCCGCGTCAGCTCCCAGATCTTTCCCACTCGATATTCAGAGCATTTAGGCCGAGTTGAGTGCTTGATCTACCTTCCCTTTCTCCCTCTTTAGAGGAGGTTTTCCTCCTCTAAAGAGGGGCATGAGGGCTATTTGACACTTTGGAGTATAAGAAGCCTTGGCATACGCTTGAGATTGTATGCCATAACTTCAAGGATATTCTGGGTGTGCGTTCGCTCTAAACCTCGGTAGCGACATCGCCCGCCTGAGAACCACAAGC
>CAUUQE010000160.1:0-5563 GCA_963547065.1 uncultured Prevotella sp.
GCTCCGCGGGGTATGGTCCAAAAGCGTTGATACCGCTTTCCGTGAGCTTTGCAATGGCCGGTTTGATGATATTTTCTTCTTCCATGCCACCAGCATCAGGGTTGAGTGCGAGCACTGCAATGCGAGGACACGAAATGCGGAAGTCGCGTTTCAATGCGTTGAAGAGTATTTTGGCTTTAGCTATAATACTTTCCTGAGTGATGTTATTGCTTACATCTTTCAGGGCAATATCATCAGTTACCGTGGCGACGCGCATAGAATTATTGATATAAACAGTGAGTCCTTTTTTACCTTCTCCTACGCATGTTTCGATATAACTGTCAGTTCCTTTGAATTTGAATCCCTCTCCTTTGATATTCGAGTTACAGACCGGTGCAGTTACCAATATGTCGTAGGCTTCATGGCGAAAGTCTGTCATAGCACGATCCAGCGCTTTTAGTGCGGCTTCTCCAGATTCCTGTGTGGGTTTTCCTATGTCTATTTTCACTTCATTGTCGAAGCATGCCAACAGATTAATACGATTCTCTACAACTTCATCAGTATCGTTGATGATACTGAAATTGGCCTCTAAATCGAGAACTTTACGGTGGTAAACTGCCACTTTGGGGGAACCGTAGATGATGGGTGTGCACAAATCAAGCATTTCAGGTTCGGCAAAAACCTTGAAAATCATCTCATAACCGACACCGTTCGTATCGCCATGCGTTATTGCTACGCGAATTTTTCTATCTTCCATTATTATTTTGTTTTAATTGTATATAGGGTAGATTCTATTTGTTTTAATAGGTTTCTTTTCTTTGTTTCAGGTGCGAAAACGAATGCCTCGACGATGTATGTCGCACCGTTGCTGTGTATAACACGACAGACAAACGGACCTCCCATGGCATCACCGTGCATCTCCCACAGTCCTTTTATAATTATGCTACTGTTAGGACCTATTCTCGTCTGCGATATATAGCATGAACGGGGCACGGTAGTCATATACATATCATCGGTTTCTCCCTTAATATTCGTCCGCATCACACTGTCTCTAACAGCGATAAAATTATGATCTACTATGCCTTTTAGTTTATAGATGCAGAGATTTAGCATTCTGTTTATGGCGTTGTTTGACAGCCATATAAAATCTTTTCCTTGTTTTGAGGCTTGCATGTCGGTAGGTATAAACATGTCTATGCCAAAGAGTTGTCTTATTTTTTCCTCGGTCTTCGGGTTATGCTTGACTTTTAAAGCAGCGATACGTATCCCCATTTCGAAGGCTGTCAGTTGGTTGTTCAGTCGCTCTGCATTCTTTGTAGCGAAAATTTTCAGTGCGTTTTTGGTCGGTGCATTGATGTAAGTAACGAGCTGGGGGCGGGCATAAACGTTTTTTTTCTGCCTGATTTGTGCAGATAGATAACGCAAACTGTCTATATGAACGATAACGATATTGCGCGAAAGTCGCCATGTCGCGTTAAAATCCTGTTCGTTTATTTCGGATACATCGAACGAAGGTTCGGGTTGGGGCAGTGCTTTAACCTCCTTGGATAGTACAGCAAAGAGTGTGCTATCTATGTCTCCAACGGCCAAGACACTATAAGGACGACCGCCGGATGCCGGCTTTAACGATGGATTACTGCTGCATGAAGTGAACAATAACAGGGCTATAATCGCGTAAAACGCGGTTTCAGTTCTTTTCATCTATATGCTTTTGGGCTGTTGAAAGTAATCCGCACGCTGCAAAAATATCCTCTCCACGGCTGGCTCTTATCGTGGTGAAGAGACCGTGAGCAGTGAGATAATCGCGGAAAGTCTCCATTGTTCTGTCGTCGGCCCCACGGAGTGACACGTTCGGAATTTGGTGGAAGCGGATAAGATTGATACGACAATCGAGCCCTTTCAGCAGTTTTACGATTTCTTTAGCATGCGCCTGTGTGTCGTTGACACCTCTGAAAACGATGTATTCGAATGATAATCGACGTTGATGAGAGAAGTCATAATTGCGCAAGAGGTCTACGATTTCTCGGATAGGCATACTTCCCTCTGCTGGCATAAGGTTAAAACGCTGCTCGTGAATGGGGGAATGAAGACTGATAGCCACATGACAATTGCTTTCTTCGAGAAAGCTCTTGAGCTTATTTCTCACGCCTACACTGCTTACGGTGATACGCTTCGGACTCCACGCATAGGCATAATCGGCAGTCAATATATTGGTAGCACGGAGCACATTCTCTAAGTTATCCATGGGTTCCCCTTGCCCCATAAACACGATGTTGGTAAGTTTATCGCGTTCGGGCAGCGCATATATTTGGTTTAGAATGTCTGTTGCGGTGAGGTTCCCCTCGTATTCTTGCTTGCCGGTTTGGCAAAATAAGCAGTTCATTTTGCAGCCTACCTGCGATGAGACGCACAGTGTGGCACGTTCTTCGTCGGGTATGTAAACGGTTTCCACATACTTTCCTTGCTCTGTAGGAAACAGATATTTGATCGTTCCGTCATAGGAATGTTGCTCATCTACGGGAGATGCGCAGCCGATAATATAAGACTCTTTGAGCTTTTCGCGGTTACTTTTCGAAATATTCGTCATGTCGTCGATGCTTACAACGTGTTGCTGATAAAGCCATTTAGCCATCTGACCGCTGGTGAATGTGGGCATATGGAGCTCTTGTGCAACGGTTTTCAGTTCGCTAAGCGTCATGCCTAAAAGTGGTATCTTGCTGTTTTGCATTGCTATTCTACATATTTAAAAGGCAAAGTTAGTGAAAAAATGGATAATCGGGCATATTTTCGGACATTTTGTATTATATTTGTACCGGTGATAGAGCATATCTTTAACCAAGATAGGAAGTAGTTATATCATGAATAAAACTACCGAATAACAAGAATTTTTGTAGCAGATAAACAAGTATGAAGAACGAAAGAGAACCCGAAGTTACGGTGGGTATCGTGAGCGGAGAGCAGGTGCGATTTACATTGAACAAGCCTTATGTGGCACAAGGTATTGAATTTATGGGTGCCCAAAGCGTGGAAATATCAGACGGAAAAATATTGTGGAATGGCTGTAGATACGATGAATTATTGTTTGAACCGCTTGTACCGAATGCCTCGTTTTCATTGTCTGACGTGACTATAGGTGTGAATTTTCATTGGGAACGTAAGGAGACACAGACCTTTCTCGGTACGTTGAACCTGATTGTAGATGGTGGCAAGGTGCTCGCCATAAACCTTCTGCCAGTGGAAAAATACTTGGAAAGCGTTATTTCAAGCGAGATGAGCGCCACTTCTTCGCTTGAACTATTGAAAGCGCATGCCGTTATTTCACGCAGTTGGTTGCTTGCACAGATGAATAAGAGCAGAAAAATAAAAGGCGAGAAACCTGCGTTTATATGCAATGAAAACGAAATACTTAAATGGTACGATCGTGAAGATCATGATTTATTCGATGTATGTGCCGATGATCATTGTCAGCGCTATCAGGGAATAACCAAAGAAACAAGTTCTCATGTGGTACAGGCCGTGGAGGCTACACGCGGTGAAATACTAGTTGATAACATGGGTGAAATTTGCGATGCACGCTTTAGTAAATGCTGTGGAGGTGCTGTGGAAGAGTTTCAGTATTGCTGGGAAGATGCGCCGAAGAGTTATCTTAAAGCGATCGTAGATGCAGAACATGGCGAACTTCCCGACCTTACGGTAGAAGCAAACGCACAGGAATGGATACGTAGAACTCCCGAAGCGTTTTGCAATACGGGTGATAAACGCATATTGTCGCAGGTGCTCAACGACTACGATCAGGAAACCTCGGACTTTTATCGGTGGCGCGTGGCCTACACACAGAGACAACTGAGCACTCTCGTAGCTAATAAGTTAGGCATCGACTTTGGTGAAATAATCGATTTGATTCCCATGGAAAGAGGTAAAAGTGGGCGTCTTTGTAAACTGAAGATTGTAGGAACGAAGTGCACACTTGCCATAGGAAAGGAGTTGGAAATACGGCGTGCATTGAGCGAAAACCACCTTTACAGCTCGGCTTTTGTGGTAGATAAATACGACTATAGAGACGGTATTCCGCAACAATTCGAACTGATCGGTGCCGGTTGGGGTCACGGAGTGGGGCTCTGCCAGATAGGAGCAGCTGTGATGGGAGAGAAGGGTTACGAGTACGATCGCATATTATTGCACTATTATCCGGGTGCCAAAATTAGACAAATTTATAAATAAATGAGAGGCAGGACACCTTGGACATGGCTCCCGACACTATATTTTACAAATGGTCTTCCCCATGTTGTATTGGTTACACTTACCGTTGTCGTATATTTACAACTCGGCATGTCAGACACGGAAATTGCTTTTTATACAGCTTGGTTTGGACTGCCATGGGTGTTGAAACCTCTTTTACGTCCACTTTTAGGATTGTATCAATCAAAAAGATGGTGGGTACTTTCCATGCAGATATTTTTTGCATCATCACTCGCTGGCGTTGCATTTACATTGAATTATAATTTTTGGTTGCAGGGAACTATATTCTTTTTCATGCTGATGGCATTTTCGAGCAGCACTTATAGTATGGTTATTGATAGTTTTTGCAAGGAAGAAGTCAGTAAACAAGACTATCCGTGGGGGAGGAGAGTACAGAATATATTCTATCATCTTGCCATTATTTTGGGTAAAGGGGTCCTTGTACCTGTGGCTGGGATATTACAAGTATTGTTTAGAAATAAGGAAATATATACATGGAGTCTTGTATTCTATGGACTGGCCGGCGTCTTTATCGTTTTTTGGCTATACCATGGTCTTGTTTTACCCCATTGTAGAATGCCCAAAAGACGACATTCTACACTTGTTAAAATGAGTATGCGTGATACATATTTTACTTTTCTACATAGCTATCCGATATGGCAAATGATTATAATAATTCTCTTTTTCTTTCTTTTTTGTATGCCTCAAGGTTTGTTGTTCAAGATGTCAGAGACTTTTCTTCTACGCCCCGGTTCAGAGGGAGGGCTGGGGTTATCGCCACAAGAGTTTGGATTTGCAAGCGGCACCGTGGGGGTTATCGGGCTTGTGACAGGAGGCCTTATCGGTCGGATACTTGTTCGTCGTGATGGGCTGCGTCATTGGCTTTGGCAAATGGCGTGTGCTATTACGCTACCTAAGGTGGTTTATGTCTATTTGAGTTACATATTACCAGAAAATATATGGTTTATCAGCGGTTGCGTATTTATCGAACAATTCGGTTATGGCTTCGGTTATACTGCATTGAGCGTATATATTATATATCTTTGTCAAGGAAATGCAGCTATCCAACGACGAGAAATTTGTATTGGTATATACTATTTAGGAGTGATAATTTACGGAATGATTTCAGGATATCTAAAGGATATGATCGGTTATCGACAGTTCTTCATTTTGATTATGTTGCTTTGTACGCTAACGTTTATTATTACATCACTGATAGCAGTATATGTAGATTGTGGAAAGGCCGGCAGATAGTATAAATAAAGCTGCTGATCCCTCTACAAAACCAGTCTCTTTTCTACGACAACATCTTTATTTTTATTCTGATATTTGACTTCAAAATAGG
>CAUUQE010000161.1:0-5540 GCA_963547065.1 uncultured Prevotella sp.
CGGCCCCTATGCCTCACTTTTCCTCGCGAAAGGGCAGGATAGGTGCGACAAACTGTGGCAAAAGCCGACTTTTTACAGACTAAAATAATGCAATATGGGCTGCATGAAGCGTGTCAACTGTCGCGGTTGCGGCCGGTTATGATAGTCGATGCGGGTGGACGAGTAGGCTACATACAGCCGTTTCTTGGCACGCGACATGGCCACGTAGAACTTACGGGCATCTTCCGCCACCATTATAGGGTTATCTTTGTTGAAGTAGTTGGGGTACCGACCTTCCACAGCATCAAATATAACGACGTTATCGAACTCAAGTCCCTTGGCTTTATGTACCGTTGTCACGAAGATGCGGTCATCTATAGCACTGCTGCCGCACAGGTCTGCCTCTTTCAGCGTATTGAGTTGCATGTTATAGGCACTCAACTGCTCGGCCAAAGAGGGTGTAGCCAATACATCTATCATATCGGCACAAAGATAACTCACAATGCGGTTAAGATTGTCGACCGGTTCCATCAGTCGTTCCGAAAGCATATATCGATAAAAACCTACAAGTGTGCTGACCATGGCAGGCTGCCCCTCTGTGACGCACAGATAGAGACTGTGGCGTGCTTGCAGGTACTGTTCGGCATATCTTTTACGCAACACCTCAATCCGTTCCTGTACCCGTTTTTGTCCAATAAACTGCCGCTGACTGCCGATTATCTCGGTAGCCTTGCGATAACAATGGGCTACAACGTTGCATGTCGCATGCACGTCTGCATCGGCCAGATGGGAGTTCTCACCCTCAAGATGAAGCACAGAGAGTAGATACTTTAGCTTATATTCGCGTAAATCGGGTTCGAGCAATCGGATCAACTTCAGCGAGTCGAAGTATTTGGGACACTGTTCTACAAGGCTGACCTGCGGCAGATAGCGCCTTAGATTACAGTCCAAAATGTGATAGTCGTAATCTGCATTGTGCCCAAGAAGTGTTCTGTCGCCCACATAGTTCATGAATAGTTGCAATGCTTCGGCATGATTGAGCAGACGGTTGTGCTTCATCTCCTCGATAATCGGGTTGTCTATGTCGCCTAATTTGCGTGGAATCTCTCGCTCTGTGGCGATAAACACTTTAAATTCGGAACCTCCGACAACCTCACCACGGCGTATTGTCACGGCTGCAATTTGCAGGATGTCGTCTTCGAATACGTTCAGACCGGTGGTTTCAGTATCGAATATAACAATCTCTTTGTTCTCGTATTCTTCGTAGAAATCCTGTACGTAAGTGCTGTTCTCGTAGAGCAGGAAGTCTGTAGGCAGCATGGAGCGGTCTAAGAGTGCACGCATGAAGTTGCGTGATGCGGCGTTCGACTCGAACACGTGCAGCCCCTTCAGCATACGGGCCCACGCGATGAAAGTGTTTTCGTTGGCAAGTATGTTGAGATGGGCGAAGAGCTGTTTCACTGCAGGCGAAGAAAAAAGATCGGCACCCGATACTTTAAAGTGAGGCATACGTTGCTTACGTAGCACTCTGCTCATTGCATCGGCATCACTGTTCGAATTAACTATGATGGCTGTAGTCTCAGCATTGTCGTTCAAGAAGAGGCGACTGACAATATCGGCCACTTCGTGTAGTTCCGTTTCTACCACGTTGCAATCTATCAATCGTAGCTCGTTACCGAGCCTGCACGGTGTATACGTGGTCGTCGGCAGCAGTTCTTTATCAATGCGGAGTACCTGTTCGGCATAGTCGTTGAATACCTCCAATAAATATGCGGGCGATCGATGGTTCACGTTGAGATGGTGTATATTGCCATTGCAACGCTCTTTCAGCGCCCCAAGCGTATCGGTTTTGGCACCCATAAACGAGAAAATGGCCTGCTGTTCGTCGCCCAGATAAACGGTAGTCGCGCCCTCTGCTACGGTCAGGGCATCGATAATGGCCAGCTGCAACGGGTTCAAATCCTGCACCTCGTCTACCTGTATCCACGAATAACGCTTATACTGTGCTGCCGAATCGGCCCGTAAAGCATCGTAAGACAGCATGAGTAAGTCTTCGAAATCAAGCAGCTTGTTGCTTTGCTTGTAACTTTTGTAATGATAGGCCAGCGACATTTTGCGCAAAAGCACGCCGATGATCTGCTGCGTACCGAAATCGTAAGCATCCGATTTGGCCGCTTCGAAGTAAACATCCGTATGCTCGAAGATATCCATCATGGTCTTTGCATCGAACGGCATGCGTTGTACAGCACAAATACGGCGCATGGCCGTTACGTCGTTTTGCGTAATACATTCGGGATGCATGCGCAAGCTGCGGGGATGACCACAGGCAATCTGGTGCATGAACCCCGCCAGTTGTATGACTTCGGCATACTGGCGGCGGCGCGTGAGACTGGTGCTTACGGCATATTCATCCTCATCCAAATAGCGTGCGAGTATGCTGATGGCATCGTCATCGTCTATCACCGAACTCTCTGCAGGTATGATGCCATTTTCATAAAGAAACTTGGAACAGAAGCGATGCACATTGCCTACGTACACATCTTCTACGCTTCGGTCGCCGAGATGGCTACGAATACGCTCTTTCATCCCCCGCGCCGCCCTATTCGTAAATGTAAGGCAAAGCATATCGGCATAATCTGTTCCGGCTTCGTGGGCCACGCGTATGCGCTCTGTAAGTATCTGTGTCTTGCCGCATCCGGGCGGTGCAAGCACTAAATGGTAGCCGCCTTGTGCTCGTATTACTTCTAACTGACAGGCGTCAGGCGTCCAAATTCTGTCGTTATTCGTACTCATGGCTGGTGTTTTATCACTACAAAAATAAGGGAATATCGTGAGAATAGCAAAAATATAAACCACAACTTTTGTTATGGCTGCATGTTGATAATTTTCGTGAGTTGGCAGGTTATGTCTGATAGGTGTCTATGCCGATAGCGGCATTTTCTACAAGTGAAAGGAATAGAAAGGAAAAGAGCCCAACAAAAATGTCGGACTCTTTATAAATGGGGTATAGAAAATAATAAACTAATTCCTGAATGTAAGGTGACCGTCCCTTACGTCTATAACAATCGGTTTGTCGCGCAGAACGCTGTTGGAGAGCACAGATTTCGACAGATCATTGAGCACATATCGCTGTATGGCACGTTTTACGGGGCGCGCACCGAACTCCGGATCAAAGCCTACATCGGCAAGATAGTCGATGGCTTTGGGCGTCCAATTGAGCGTAAAGCCTTGTGCGAGCAGCATCTGCTGCACATTCTTCATCTGCAAAGTTACCACTTCTGCGATCTCGTGTTTGGTCAACGGCATGAACATGATGGTCTCATCAATACGGTTGAGGAACTCCGGACGGATGGTACGCTTTAGCATTTCCATCACTTCACGCTTAGTTTCGGCGATCTTTTCCTCACGGTTGGAATCGTTTATCTGCTCGAATTGCTGCTGAATATATTGGCTCCCGAGGTTCGAGGTCATGATGATAATCGTGTTCTTGAAGTTCACTGTGCGTCCTTTATTGTCGGTCAGTCGCCCGTCATCGAGCACTTGAAGCAGGATGTTGAATACATCTGGGTGTGCTTTTTCTATCTCGTCGAACAACAATACGCTATAGGGTTTGCGCCTAACTGCCTCGGTTAGCTGTCCTCCTTCGTCATAACCAACGTATCCGGGAGGCGCTCCAATGAGCCGAGATACACTGAATTTCTCTTGGTATTCGCTCATATCAATGCGTGTCATCATCGTTTCGTCGTTGAAGAGGTACTCTGCAAGGGCCTTAGCCAGCTCTGTTTTACCCACACCTGTGGTGCCTAAGAAGATGAAAGAGGCTATGGGGCGCTTAGGATCTTGCAATCCGGCGCGGCTTCTTCTTACGGCATCGGCCACTGCAGTGATGGCCTCGTCTTGTCCGATGACGTGTTTGTGAAGTTCTTCTTCGAGGTGTAACAGTTTATCGCGCTCGCTCTGCATCATACGAGTGACAGGGATACCGGTCCAACGGCTTACAACTTCGGCAATGTCATCGGCCGTTACTTCTTCGCGAACCATAGCTTCGCCACCTTGAGTTGCCTTGAGTTGCAGCTGAATGTTGTCTATATCGTCCTGCAAGCTCTTCAGTTTTCCGTAACGTATTTCGGCAACGCGTTCGTAATTTCCCTCGCGTTCCTCGCGTTCAGCCTCATACTTGAGGTGCTCCATCTCCTGTTTGTCTTGCTGAATTTTATTTACCAAGCTCCTTTCACCGTCCCATTTGGCACGGAATTGGTGCTCTTGGTCTTTCAAATCGGCAATTTCTTTGTCAAGTAGAGTAATCTTCTCTTTGTCGTTCTCGCGCTTGATAGCCTCGCGTTCTATCTCTAATTGCTTCAGCTTACGTGTTATCTCGTCCAACTCTTCGGGCACGGAGTCGCGCTCCATTCGCAATTTAGCAGCGGCTTCATCCATCAAATCGATCGCTTTATCGGGCAAGAAACGGTCTGATATGTACCGTTCAGAGAGCTTAACTGCCGCTATACAGGCATCATCCTGTATGCGCACTTTATGATGGTTCTCATAACGTTCTTTCAGTCCGCGCAGAATAGAGATGGCGTCCACCTCGTCGGGCTCGTCTACCATTACCGTTTGGAAACGACGTTCCAACGCCTTGTCTTTCTCGAAGTATTTCTGATACTCATTTAGAGTAGTAGCACCGATGGCGCGAAGTTCTCCTCTGGCCAAGGCAGGTTTCAATATATTGGCTGCATCCATGGCACCTTCACCGCCCCCACCGGCACCCACAAGGGTGTGTATCTCGTCTATAAAGAGGATAATGTTACCGTTCGAGCTTGTTACTTCTTTGATTACCGCCTTTAAACGTTCCTCGAATTCGCCTTTATACTTAGCTCCGGCCACCAAAGCGCCCATATCTAACGAGAACAGTTGCTTATCCTTTAGGTTTTCGGGCACATCTCCGCGTACGATACGTTCGGCAAGTCCTTCCACGATAGCGGTCTTTCCGGTTCCTGGTTCGCCTATCAGAATAGGGTTATTCTTGGTACGTCTCGAGAGTATTTGCAGCACCCGTCTGATTTCTTCATCGCGTCCGATCACGGGATCGAGTTTGCCTGAACGCGCGTCTTCTACCAGATTGCGGGCATATTTGCTCAACGATTGATAGTTCTCATCGCCGCTTTGCGACTGCACATGCTGTCCCTGTCGCAATTCCATGATGGCTTTGCGCATGTTATCCTCCGTACATCCCGCGTCTTTCAGTATGCGACTCGCCGTTGAATTCACGTTCAGCAGCGCCAAGAGCATGGGTTCGAGCGAAACAAACTCATCGCCCATCTTTTGCGACAAGTCCAAAGTGGCTTGTAAAACCTTGTTGGCGTCGTTGCTGAAATAAGGTTCTCCGCCCGATACTTTTGGCAGATGTGCTATTTCCGATTGCAACAAAGTTTCCACCTGTTGGCTGTTTACGCCGAGTTTTTGGAAGATGTAGTTGGTCACGTCTCTGCCTTTATTCATGATACCTTGCAGCAGATGTATCGGTTCAATGGTCTGCTGTCCGGCTTGCTGCGCAATGTTAA
>CAUUQE010000162.1:0-5535 GCA_963547065.1 uncultured Prevotella sp.
AACGTTTTTACAATTCCGAGATGAGCATTTCTGGCAATAATGGTGTGCAGTTGGTTTACACCTCTGCATTGCTGATACAGGGCTGTATTGCCGTCTTGGTTGTTCTCTTGCTTGAGACCATTGGTATTTGGTACATCTACAACGAAATGGTAATACCTGCGGACAGACTGAATGCCGCCATGTGGATATACCAGTTCAGCATAGCATCGTCAGTCCTTGTCATCATGCAGACTCCTTATTCAGCTGCCGTTATGGCTTATGAAAAGATGAACTACTATGCCGTGGTTGGTATTGTAGATGTGGTGCTGAAATTAGTTCTGGCACTTGTCATACCTTATGTGGAGGGCGACCACTTGTGGTTTTATGGCGTAATGATGCTGTGCATTTCCATTGTATCTTTCATGATGTACGTAGTGTACGCCAAGGCGGAGTTTACTGCTTTGAAGCTGAAACTTGAAATTCATCGTGGCTTGCTAAAGAAAATGATTACATTCTCAGGTTGGAACTTCTTCGGCACATTCGCTTGCATGATTCGTGAGCAGGGGTTGAATATGGTGCTCAATCTCTTCTTCGGACCTGTAGTGAATGCAGCCCGTGGCATCGCCTATCAAGTATCATCGGCATTGCAGGGGTTCGTATCGAATGTGAGTGTCGCAGCCAAACCACAGATGGTGTCTTCGTTTGCCGAGGGTAATGCCGAGCGTACCATACACTTGATGTATAGTATGAGCAAATTGAGTTTTTTTATTCTTTATATTATGGCTGTTCCTGTGTGTTTAGAGATAAACTATATCTTGCATTTATGGTTAGGTAATGTTGTACCTGAACATACGGCCAGTTTCATAGTGTTAGTTATATTTACCAATTTCATGAATAATCTCAACGCTCCACTTTCAAACGTTGTTTATGCAACAGGCGAAATGCGCAACTATGAGGTTACGTTCAGCATTATAAACATTCTTATAATACCTGTTGCCTACATTGCATTGAGAATGGGATGTCCGCCCGAGGCGGCATTTATCAGTTATTTTGTAATGACGGTATTTGTACAAGTGGGTTGTCTATATGTTATCAAGACAATCACAGAGATTTCTTTAAGAAGCTATTTCTTTAAGTTGTGTTGTCCACTTATGACGTTCTCCATTGTTGCTTTACCGTTGCCTTACGCTGTTTATAGCCTGATGCCGTCTGGTTTTTTTAGGCTGGCATGCGTCACAGTGGTAACGTGTTTGGTTGCAAGCGTAGCGTTCTATTGGTTGGGATTGAATAAGAAGGAAAAGAATATGGTGGTAGGTATAATAAATCGTATAGAAACGATTGTTCTTAAAATTTATAAATGAAGATCTTATTTTACATTCACGGAATAACAGGAGGGGGAGGCGAACGTGTATTAGTGACTTTAGCTAATGAGTTTGCTGTTCGAGGTGAGAATGTTAGTATTGCAACAGATATACATACCACATTTGCTTATGATATAAATAACAATATAAAATTATATGATTTGTATGACGGAAATAAAGTTGCAAACAATGTTGTCGCTAAATTGTGCAACTCTATACAGCTACGCATAAATGTTCGGAAAATAGCCAAGGAAGAGCAACCTGATGTAATTGTTGCTTTTATGTCGGCTTTAGGATGCACTGTTGTTGCATCTACTTTAGGTTTAGGAATACCAGTAGTCGTTTCTGAACATACTAACGTTTCAAGGAATTTAGGTAGACTACTTGATATAAGGAGACGTTTGTTTTATCCTTTGGCTAATGTTGTTACTATTCTTACTCGTTATGATAAGAAACTATGGAAAAACAAATATGACAATGTCGTATACATGCCAAATCCAGTGTCCTTGAAAGAAACTAATGGTGCTACTAATAGAGAAAATACTGTTTTGGCAGTTGGACGTGTTAATCAATGGGAAATAAAGGGATTTGATAATCTGTTAAGATGTTGGTCAAAACTTTGTCATTTACACCCAGGTTGGCAACTAAAGATTGCTGGAGATGCAGATAAGAATGCATTAGGAAAATTAAATTCTTTGGCTAATGAGTTGGGGTGTTGTAATTATGAATTTCTTGGTTTTAGAAAAGATGTGTATACTTTGATGCAACATTCGAAAGTCTTTTGTTTGTCATCACGTGTGGAAGGATTACCCATGGCTCTTGTTGAAGCAATGAATGCAGGCTGTTGCTGTGTGAGTTTTGATGTGGTAACAGGTCCACGCGAAATTATACAGAATGGTAAAAGCGGTTTGATTGCTCGTAACCAAGACAATACAGATTTGACGGCGTGCCTTGCACGTGTTATGAGCGATGATGCATTACGCGAGCAATTGGCAAAGGAAGCTCCATTGACAATAAAAAAATATTCGACAGAACGTATTATTGATCGTTGGTACACATTGTTTCACAAAATAATAGAAAAAAACGATGAATATATTTGAAATAATACGGCAATATAAATGGGACTTGGGTATAGCCCTCAAGTCGGAAGGACATCGATATGATGCTCTTAATTGGACATTTCATATAGTAAAACCTCCAAAGAATAAATGGTATGCAGATCCTTTCATACTGGATGTCACAGATGATAACATAATCGTATTGGTAGAAGAATTTACATATACCATAAACAGAGGACGTCTGGCGAAACTTGTGATAGACAAAGCAAGCTATAAAATAAAAAGTGAAAAGATAATTTTAGATTTATCTACTCATTTGTCTTTCCCGGCAATTATGCGTGAGGGTGATGAAATTTACATATATCCAGAAAATTCAGCATCGGGTAAAAGTACTTTGTATCGCTATGATATAAAGGGTGACAGCCTTGTGGTTGCAAACACTTTAAGTAAATTACCACTGACGGATGCCATTATTACAGAAATTGATGGCCATAACTATATGTTTGCTACAAAAATACCAACTCAGAATAGCAATGAATTAACCATATATGAGTCAAGTGATAAGATGGGTAGTTATTATTCGATACAAGCTGTTTCATTGTCAGATAATACCGCCCGTAGTGCAGGAGATATATTCATGGATGGCAACAAAATAATTCGTCCTGCACAAAACTGCAATGGTGGTTATGGAGTAGGATTGGTGTTCCAAGAAGTTACAAAAGATGATAATGGACAGTTTGCTATAAAAGAACTTTTCCGTAAATCACCATGTGCGAACTACATGGGAATGCATACATATAATCAATATAAAGGATATGTGATAGTGGATTTACATGCAAGAAGACATCCTGTTTTGCATGCAATTATGAAGAAAATAAAAAAAATCCTATGATATACCTTATTAATTTTTTGTTTGTACTCATTTATTATCCAATAACGAAATGGATAGGTGGTCAGCGTGGGAATAAGTTATTCTTTATGGCGGTAACAATACATGCTATATTATTTAGAGCATTAGCCAATCCATATAATTATGTCGATACAGAAGTGTATGCATTTGCTTTTGATAAAATAGCATCATTTACGTTTAAAGAGTCCATAAATTTGAATAACGTATATGCAGATTGGGGTATAGGTTATGTCTTCTTAAATTGGCTAATAGGACAATTTACGCATAATCCACAGAATATGTTTGCAATTATGGCGGTTATAAGTTTGCTACCTGTATTCTATTTTTATTATAAAACATCAGAATCAATATTGTTCACTATTGTAGTATACCTTCTTTATCCTTTATTCTTTTATATGGCCTTTGGCGTAATAAGACAGCAGGTGGCTATTGGTTTTATATTATTGGCTTTATATAATATTGAAAATTTCAAATACTCTATATTTTGGGCATTGTTGGCTTTGAGTTTTCATATTAGTGCATGTATATTTTTCCCCTTTTATATTTGGAGATACATAAATCGAGATTCCAAAAATATAGGTAAAAGTGTGTTGTTGATCATGTTGGTTTTTATTTTGGTTAGGATGGTATTGGGTAGCATACTGATGTCTCTTGACCGTTATAAATTCTTATATGGTGTGCAGACTGAAGAACGAAATATTGTGCCAGTTGTGTTTATTGGCTCGTTGTTATTGCTATTATACTATTCCAAAGGTTATAAACGAACAACAAATTCAATAGATAAAAATATATGGAACTTTCTACTATATGGATTTTCTCTTTCTTTGGTAGGTATAGGCACTTATGGTATGGGACGAATGACATTATATTTTATGTATGTTTTTCCTGTTGCAATAACGTTATTGGGTAAGTACCGCATAGAAAAGACTTTGTATGTTGCTTATAAGTGTGTGATGTTAAGTTTGGTTATATACTTAATGATGGGAACTTATAATAGCCAACCTTATGCGTACTCTTTTTATTGGGAAAAGACGACAAGAACTTGGTAAATAGGTAATAATTATGCTAAATCCATTTAAACGACTTATTGAACTATATTGGCGTTTCCTCGTATCGCCAGAGAAGTATCTCCGCCATATTGGAGTGAATATTGGCAAAGCTTGCTTTATCTCTACTCGTGAAATGACAGGTGAACCCTATTTGATAACCATTGGCAATCATGTACAGGTAACGCGTGGAGTTGCCATACATTGCCATGGGGGGGGAATTCCATTCGGAGAGAATATCCTGATTTTGACGCATTTGGCAAGGTGGTAATAGAAGATTGGGCATATATTGGCGCATTCTCTCAGATTATGCCTAGTGTAACAATTGGCGAAGGTGCGATAGTGGCTGCTGGTAGTATAGTAACTAAATCTGTGGCACCACATACAGTAGTTGGTGGAAATCCAGCAAGAGTAATAGGCACTACAGAAGATTACATACTGCGAAACTCGAAATACAACTTGCATTGTAAGGGTATGTCGAAAGAAGAAAAACGAAAGTTCTTGCTTTCACTGCCTGATGAAAAGTTTATAAAGAAATGAATATTAAAGATATTATCAAAGCAGATCGTCTGCGCAATTCGGGGGGTAATTTTCTCGCTTCCTATATATATTACGTACAGCACATTATAGTAATAATAAATTAGTGAAACTTCTGTGCAAGGTGCTTCTGAGACGATACAGGCTAAAGTATGGCTTAGAGATCCCTGCTGAGGCTAAGATAGGCAAGGGACTCTATTTGGGGCATGCATTTAATATCACGGTGAACAATAATGCGGTCATTGGTGACTGGTGCAATCTGCATAAGGGCGTTGTGATAGGCAGAGAGAATAGAGGAAAACGCGAAGGCGCACCGCGACTTGGCAACAAAGTGTGGGTGGGAATCAATGCGGCGATAGTCGGTAATGTGATGACTATTGGCGATGATGTGCTGATAGCCCCTTGTAGTTATGTAAACTGTGACGTGCCTTCACATTGTGTAGTGTTTGGCAATCCATGTATCATTAAGCATTGCGACAATGCCACAGAAGGTTATATAAACAATGTGACAGAATGAAAAAGATATTATGTTTGGTGGACACCCTCGGAATGGGAGGAGCAGAAAGGCAGATGATAGGCTTGGCTCTCTTCTTGAAGGAGAAAGGGTGTCATGTGGATTTGGTGACTTATTATGACCATGATTT
>CAUUQE010000163.1:0-5481 GCA_963547065.1 uncultured Prevotella sp.
TCAGTTTGCGGTTACCCGTATTGTCAAACTGCCTTTCGGGTGTGGCAGAAAGTCCTATGCGACGCAAATATTGTATATCAGAAAGGCGTTGAGCCATCAATCCGCCACCCATATTGTGAGCCTCGTCAGCGATAAACAAAAGTTTATTTTTGGGAAATTGATTCAATTCCATAAAAACATTGGAACGGACAAACGATGCGTAAGTTGATATGATAATGTATGACAAATCGTTGTTGGCGTTCGTCATTTCGAGCAGGCGAAGATTAGCCACTGCCGATTTCCAATTGTTATACATTGAGCAAACTTTTATAATGGTTTTAAAATTGAACTTTTTACATTCAATTTCCCATTGTTCGACAAGTGTAATGGTCGGAACAAGGATAATGGCTTTGTAGTAGCCTAACTTGTTGTAGATCTCAAGAAGACAATTCAGAGAGGTAATAGTTTTGCCCGTACCTGTTGCCATTGCGAACAAGCCTTTCTGCTTGTTATGCTTCCAATTCTCAAATGCTTGTTTCTGATATTCACGTGGACCAGATTCGTATGGGAAACTAGGCCTACCAAAATCAATTGACTCAATAGCTTCTCCTTGCTTCTTGATTCTCTCTATCTCGAATTCAACTTTGTTTTTGGCTTTTTCCAACGCCTTAGTCACAGATTTTGGCAATAACTTATCAGCAATATCCTGCTGAATAAACTTGTATTCATCTTCCAGTAAATCCTTCAGCTCCTTGTTTTTGAACGATTCAGTAATATGGGTTTTCACTCTGTCGATTGGAACAAAAACAACATTCTCATCTTTGCCTGTAAACACAAGTTCAAACTCTCCGTTGATTTTGTTTATGGTAGCAGATGCAGGTTTGCCGTCCCAATCGCAGAAAGCTGTAAGGCTTTCAATATTGTCAATCAATGCCGACCGTGAAAAGTTGCAAGAGCCATCGAAACAGACTTTATTCACTCCATCACTAAAAATACCTGTTTTGGTGTGCGAAATACCAATGCCATCTTTTGGGGCAATAATTCTAATGTCAAGCCGATTGTTGCGGATAAGCCAGGCAAGGCATTCGAAGAAATGAGTATCTCGTTCTGACAATATATTTTTTAGTCTTTCGATGTCAGTTATATCGAAAAATGGTATGGGCAAATCAAGTTCACCACTAGCGATAGCATTTTTATCTTGTTCGGTCAGAATGTCGTTCACAATTAGCTTCATACGTCCACCATTATATAGAAACGAAGCAAAGCCATCAGCCAAAACATTAATAGCAGAAGAGGAAAAGAACCCCAACATCAAATCAAATCTCGTGGCATTACACAAACAATCAGAGAAGAATCCTGTCGGTTCCCACTCTGTCCGCGATTTAAAATGGCGGTGTGCTGGAAATATCACTTCTTTTAGCATTGCAATTAACCTATATCAATGTTGGATGGAAATTCGTAGCAGTAATAGTATTCAAATGAACATTAGAACATATATTTTTACACCAATGATGAGCTAATGACAACATATAAGGTTTCCATAGTTTTTCTTGTGCCTTTTTCACTGCAGCTTTATATTGTGAATCACTCTGAATTTTCTTGTAAATTTCTGCTTTTACAAAATTAGAAAGTACAAAATCTATCCCCAATATAATATCCATAGGCGGGTATGAAATTCGAGGAGTTGGCAAAAGCAATACATTCCCTAAATTCATTTTTTTTATTGTATCACCACCCCAAGTTAAATGGAAATAAGGATGAACATAATCTTGCCCATTATTGCTATCATAATCCAAATGCCAAGACGATTTTACATTATTACTACCATCTAGTCCTTCAACTGTTACCTTAAAAAAATAATTAGTAACGGGAATGTCTGTACCCGTTTTTTCATCGAAAGCAACATCTAAAATAACAGCCAAGAAATCTACTGCGGGTTTCGTATTCCGTGGAACATTACTTATATTGAATTTCAGCTTTGCGACATTGCATTTTCCATTATTGTAACCATTAGTTAATGGGGAAGTGTCAGAACATAGTCTATTCTTCTTGAGAATGGTTGCAATATTTTGTATTTCCGTTGCATAGTTTCCCATATCTTATTGCTTTTTGCGTGAATACAATACTTTCAAATTTTCATATTTTTCTTTTTCAATATCTGCAACGCTTACCCAGTTATCAATGTTTTTTCTCCATAGTGCAGCTTCAATTGAAACATATTCAGGTTCTTGCCAAGAATACAAATTATCTTGGCCTTGGATTAACATTCCATCTATTGGATCTAATGGCTGACCAAAACCTTTGCAAACAGTCCAGAATTCGTCACTTTCTGACTTGTCTATTTTTTTTGCGGCAACTAATCCTGGTAGTTCAGTAACTTCTTTTATCTTTTCAACTCTTTCGGCTGCAGGTGTCGAACGCAAAAAAGTTTCAGCTTTGATAGTTTCAGTCCACCATTGTTCCACCAATTGCATCCACCAACGAGGCCACCCATTGCAAAACACACCTTGATACTTGGCTTCCGATAATCTTTTCAACAAATTAGGCCAATCATCAGAATTAAACTTATCAATACCAAGTCTTGCTGCAAGTACATCTTCATCAATTACTAATCCCTGTTTTGTCAAAAATTCTGTAATTAAGAATCTTGATTGAATGTGTACTGGACACTCCTTGTTTTTATTATACTCGCCAACAAATCTACTGTCAAGAATCATTTCATCAATTTGCAAGACCTCGCTTATTACTAATGAAGAATCCGTCAAACGCTTGTAGCCATCAGATAAATCAATTAATTGAGGAGTAAAACGAGAAAATGCAATGTCATCCAACATTGATTTATTGATAAGAATATCAAACAAATCTTTTCCCGAATTTTCCAATGCTTGTTGGGTTTTATCATTCGCAGAAAACAGGATAATCGGGAAACTATTCATGCTTCCCTCTTTTTGTCTCGTCCTAATTTCTTGTGCAAGAGAAGTTCCTCGAAAATCGGCTCTTTTGCCATTACTATTTGGTAAATCATCAAGTTTCAAATCAAGAATTATCCCATCAAATTGGTTTTTCTCATCGTTCAAGAACGAAAATTCTTCTTCCCAAGAGTCTTTATGTTGCATTGCAACAATGTCTAAATCTTCATTCTCAAAACCTCGTACTTTATTTTGAGAATTAGGATCGTCGTCAATATAATAGAATTTTGTTGTCATAGAAAATGTTTATTTGTTTTTACTAATCGTAATTTTTAAGCACGTAGAATATCCTTGATTGGGGGATACAACACAGACATTCCCTTTGTATGAAACCACAATGTCTTTTACTATTTTTAGTCCAAGACCTGTCCCCATCAACTGTTCTTCGTTAGGAGCGTCAAAACTTGCAGGTGTAGAAGTTGAAAAGAATGCATTAAAAATCCTATGTTCATTTTCCTTTGGGATACCGTCTCCATTATCGTGAAAGTTGATAAACGTATCTTCATTTTCAACGCCAACTTCGATTAAAATTTTCCCAGCCACTTTTGCCCTCTTTATGGCTTTTCTTGAATTTGTATATAAATTATATAAAATTGAATTCCATTCAGAACTGTGCATAGGTATTGTGATAGCATCAAAGTCGAATGCATCAATTTGGAGCTCAATTTGATTTTTTTCCAAATCATTTTTTATTATGTTGCGAAATCTATCCAAAGTTGCCAACAAATCTATTGGCGATTTCTTTCTATTTATATTTTGAGATATAGTTGTTCCAAAATACTCAGTATAACTAAATAGGTTGTCGAAATCTGTTTTTATTCCATCTAATTGGCTCTGTGCCTCAACATCAAGTTGCATCTGATTTAATTTGCTGATATACCCGTAAACAGAAGAATGGAATTGTTTCATCTCATGTGTAAATTCTCCAATCGTAAGACCTAAACCGGCTAAAACTCGAAGCATTCCTGCTTCTTCAATTAGATTTTCCAGTTTCTTTATAATTTCTAGCCCTTCTTCTCTGTCATTTTCTGAGAATTGTTCGCGATTCTGATTTTCTGTATTTTGATCAGATTTGTAGTCAAGGATGTTCTTCAATTTTTCGAACATTTCCTGAGTTGTTTGCTCTTTCTTCTCCGAATTTTGAGTGAAATCATCATTGTTTTCCCTGTCTTTGAAGCCCTTTATTTTCTCTGCAATCCGACCTCTAACGGCAACAAGAGATTTGTTAATAAAATCAGACAGCTGGTGGAATGCTTCATTTTCTATTAGCCCTTCTCGGCTTGCCGTTTCTTCAAAAATATTACCTGTTGGGTCTATTATTTCCACAAAACCGAATAAGTTCTGATTATTTAATGGGATGTTTGTTTTTCCCGACTCCATACTCCAGCGCTTATCAATATTTATCCAATCATCCTTTGGCTCTCCGTATGGTAATACTCTAAATCCATTTCTATATAACCTAACACCACCTGCAGTTTTCGATAATTCTCGTATTTTCTTTAATTCAATTCTGGAAATCTTATCTCCATAATATTGAGGTCTATCATAAATGAAATAACGAATTTTGAAATATACATCTGCAAGATTAGAAAATTGATTTTCATCCTCTGTATGTTTAATTTCAAAAATATCATCAATATTCAAACTGTCACTCTTGACAGTTACAATTCCACTATGATTATTATCAATATACCCTTCAAAAACGGCCAAGGATTTATCAAATACAGATATTTGATCGTTTAAAAATGGATGTTGTCTATTGTTGGAAATCAAATTGAAATTAACCTTAAACGTTTCTTCGTTTTGAACAGCAATATTATCATTTTTACTTCGTTCTGATAAATAATCAGGCTGAAATAGATCTAAAACATATCTATAAATACGTTTAATAGCTGCTTCTGACCATTTTTCTCGGAGAATATGTATTTCAAGAGTTGTACCTTCCATTTTATTCTTTTGTACAGTCTTAACTGGAAAAGTAATAGAAGTTAAATCTCTATCAATAGAATATTCATTCCAATCAATCTCAATTCGAGTGGCATTTTCGGATTCTTTAGTTTGAGTAACAATAATCAATCGTTCACCTAATCGTTGTGCTGCAAATCTACCAATACCCTTTTTCCCGGCTTTCGTTCTATGAAATCTTATAGAAGTGGGATTATGAACTTTATCTGTAGAAGAGATTCTCATAAATCCGCTTATTAACTGTTGCTCAGACATGCCAATGCCGTTGTCAGAAATAATCAGTTTTCCTCCTTGTTCTTCCGTATCTATGAAATTCACATCAACTACAGTTGCATCAGCATCATATGAATTTTTAATCAATTCAGATACCGCTGTTTCTGCGCGTCCAACTAATTCATAACCTAACCTTTGAATAAGTCCCGCATCTACGGAGAAACCTACTTGTTTTGTTTCGTTTTGCGTATCCATATCTTCTATATAAAACAATTTGCACATAAAACATCATCATCGTCAGCGAATATATCTACCAACAAAGAATTGCTGTTCATCTTTGCTCTTTGTTCTTGTC
>CAUUQE010000164.1:0-5380 GCA_963547065.1 uncultured Prevotella sp.
ATAATCTACTTCATTAAAGCCAAACTCACGCAGTTGTTTCTCTATTTGTATGACATCGATCGTCTGTCCAACTTGTAATTTCAGTATTCGTTCATCAAGTTTTTGCTTGCTTACAACAAGTTCTGCAAGCGCTTCAGGATAGGTAACTATATAAGGAGAAGCCTTTTCCTGTTCCCTGTGTAAGGGAAAGGAGCTAATACGAGCAAGCACTTCAGTACGAAGTATTTCATTGGCAGCATCCCGCTGACCGTATTTTACGGCACGACGATATGAAGAAGGTAGAAAAAGCACCTGTTTTGCACCCATCATTTGAACCAAATCGTGGTAGAAATATCCGGCCTCATCAGCATCGTTGAGAACAAATACAACCGTCCGGTCAATTTGTTTTGCAATCGAAGCAAAGAACATAGATGTAGCAGACGCCATTAGCCCCTGTAGGAAAATGTTTTTTACAGATTTATCTTCCAACAGCTTTTCAAATGCCCCAGCCTGTGGCAACGAAGCATAGAATTGTTGAATATGTTGCATGTTTATGACAGTCTCATCTTCTCTTTCCTAAGGAAATGAAACTCAATGAGACATATAGTTAGTATGAATATTGATTACAGCTAATATTAATTGCAAAGTGAAAGATGACAATACTATTTACTTTTCTCTTCCTTTAAAGGAGATATAGGGACGGAACTGTTAGAAGAAGCGATTACCGGATATTTCCTCAACCATCCATCTAAACGCAACTGTATCACACCTAAAAATGCTTCGCCGAATATACCACCACTCATTTTGCTTACGCCTTCACGTCGATTAATGAAGATCACTGGTACTTCTTTTATCTTGAAACCAATTTTATATGCAGTATATTTCATCTCTATTTGAAAACCATAACCCTTAAATCTGATTTCATCTAAAGGTATCGTTTGAAGTACCTTACGTTTATAACACTTAAAGCCTGCAGTGGTATCATGCACTTTAAAACCCGTTACGAAGCGTACATATTTTGATGCGAAATAACTCATCAGCACGCGTCCTATAGGCCAATTGACCACATTCACCCCACTCACATAGCGAGATCCTATTGCAAGATCAAAGCCTTCTTCATGGCATGCAGCGTACAAACGGGGCAAGTCATTGGGATCATGACTGAAATCAGCATCCATTTCAAAGATATATTCGTACGTTCGTTCCAATGCCCAATGAAAACCTGCGATATATGCTGTACCTAAGCCCATCTTGCTCTGACGCTCAATAATAAACAACCTATCGGCAAACTCTCTATCAATCAACTGTCGTACAATATGTGCTGTTCCATCAGGACTGCCATCATCAATGACAAGAATATGAAAACATTTTTCCAATGAAAATACCGCACGGATGATCTTCTCTATATTCTCCCGCTCGTTATACGTTGGAATTATAACAATACTGTCACTTTGATTCATAATTGGTGTATTACGTTATATAGTGTACAAAGATACAACAAACAATTTATAATTTATAGCTATCCAATGCCAAACTTTGTTATATTATCCATAAATTATCGATTATCACCAATTTGTATAATCAACTTCAATACAAATGAAAAAGAAAAAGGAGACGAATAATAATTTACACTGCTAATGATTATTCAGAAATAGCATACGTAAATGATAAAACAAACTCTCTGCAATCCATTGGAAAAATTAATATAGTGCGTGCTTAATCTTTCTGGCCATCCTACAGTACTTTTTCTGGCTACCCTACAAATTTCTATTGGTCTGGAAGCCACTATAAAGAAATCTTCTCTGCCATCCGGCTTGTTGGAAAGTATTTTTACGGATTTCTTCCTGACTCAGACCACTTCTGGCTTCTTTCTGCAGTCATTGAACTATCTGTAGGAAATGAAGTTAGAGATATATTGCCTCCGTATTCCTGTAACCTGTACTCGAAAGCCATTTCTCGCTGCTAATGCTTTCTATTTCCGCTGCGAGCGACAATGTCACAATCTCAAATCCAAGGAATGGTGGGAATAGGAATACAAAGAGAAACATTGCTGTGTCCAGTCACCAGATTATGCGAGAACTATTTATACACACCAAGAATTTTAATGATTTTTGTATATTTCGACGAATTTAATTTCACTAATAGGCTTTTCCAGACAAAATTCATATAAGTTAGATATTCTAACATGATTTCGATAATGTTTGCATCGCCAATTGAGGATAGACAATAAATATGTGCTTATAAACATAAATAAAAACGCCTCCATCCGTTAAGACAAAGACGCTTTTATCCATCATAATTGACAATTATCTATTTTACCTCATCCACTTCAGTAGTATTACCTTTACTTTCAGTAATTCTTTTCTTCCCTACCGGAGTAGTGGTAGATTCTTCTGTAGCAGACATTTCTGTATCAATCACGGGAGCTTTAGACTCTGTTTCTTCCCTTTCTGACATTTCTTTAACACTTTCTACTTTAGGAGCAGATTTACGACTACGACGTGTTCTTTTATTTTCTGCCTTAGGAGCTTTTGCCATATTTTCGTCAAAGTCAACAAGCTCAATAAAAGCCATTTGAGCCGCATCACCTTGACGTATACCGAGTTTGATAACACGAGTATACCCCCCCGGACGATCAGCCACCTTAACAGCTACCTCTTTGAACAATTCGGTTACGGCAAATTTATTCTGCAAGTAACGGAAAACGACACGACGAGAGTTCGTTGTATCACCCTTAGAACGTGTAATTAGAGGTTCTACATATTTTTTCAAGGCTTTGGCCTTAGCAAGAGTCGTAGTGATTCTTTTGTGCATAATCAACGATACAGCCATATTTGCAAGCATGGCATCACGATGAGATGCAGTACGACTTAGGTGGTTGAATTTCTTATTATGTCTCATTTTTATATTTTACTTTTGATGATGAAAGAACTAGAAAAACAAAAGAATAATAAATAATAATAAGCATTATTTGCAAATTCTTTAGTTTTCATTCTATTATTCCTTATCAAGTTTATATTTTGAAATGTCAGTTCCAAATGACAGATTCAGACTCTCAAGCAAATCATCAAGTTCTGAGAGCGATTTCTTACCGAAATTACGGAATTTCAAAAGATCGGTTTTATTGTATTGGACTAAATCTCCAAGCGTCTCTACATCAGCCGCCTTTAGACAATTGAGTGCACGAACACTAAGATTCATATCAACAAGCTTTGTCTTCAACAACTGTCGCATGTGCAAGACCTCTTCATCAAATTCTTGATTATTTTCCTGATCAGAATTTTCTAATGTGATCTTCTCATCAGAGAACAACATAAAATGATAAATGAGAATCTTTGCAGCTTCTTTCAATGCATCTTTCGGATAAATGGAACCATCTGTTGTAATTTCAAGCACAAGTTTGTCATAATCGGTCTTTTGCTCAACACGATATGGTTCAACAGAATACTTTACATTACGAATCGGGGTGTAGATTGAATCAATTGGGAGTACATTAACATCTGTGCAGAACTCACGATTTTCATCAGCAGGAATATAACCACGCCCTTTATTGATAGTAAGGTCAATCTGCATAGAAGCTTTAACATCTAAATGACAAATTACCAAATCAGGATTTAACACTTCAAATCCAGTCAGATACTTACCAATATCACCAGCCTTGAATTCCTTGGAGTTCTCTACAGTGATACTAATTTTCTCATTCTCGAATTCTTCTACTACTTGCTTGAATCGAACTTGTTTGAGATTCAAAATAATATTGGTAACATCTTCTTTTACACCAGGTATAGAAGAAAACTCATGCTCAACGCCAGCTATACGGATGGTATTGATAGCATAACCTTCAAGCGAGGAAAGAAGAATACGGCGCAGAGCATTACCAATGGTAACTCCGAAACCAGGCTCTAACGGACGAAATTCGAATTTACCGAACTTATCATCAGCCTCCACCATTACAACTTTATCAGGTTTTTGAAATGCTAATATTGCCATTAATTCAATGATTTATTTAGAGTACAACTCAACGATTAACTGTTCCTTAATATTCTCTGGGATGTCAGCACGCTCCGGCTTGTGCAAGAACTTACCGCACTTAGAATTGTCGTCCCATTCAATCCAAGGATACTTGCTGTGGTTGAAACCTGCAAGTGCAGCTTCAATCACCTCGAGAGACTTAGACTTCTCACGAACAGCAATCACCATACCAGGCTTAACAGCGAAAGATGGGATGTTTACTACTTTACCGTCAACAGTGATGTGCTTGTGACCTACAAGCTGACGTGCAGCAGCACGAGTAGGAGCAATACCAAGACGGAATACTACGTTGTCAAGACGACATTCGAGATTCTGAAGGAGAACCTCACCGGTAATACCATCAGCCTTTGCTGCCTTCTCAAACATATTACGGAACTGACGCTCGAGCACACCATAAGTGTACTTAGCTTTCTGCTTCTCTGCCAACATGACACCGTACTCAGACATTTTCCTGCGACGGTTATTGCCATGCTGTCCAGGAGGGAAGTTTCTCTTGGACAAAACTTTGTCAGCACCGAAAATGGGTTCACCAAATCGGCGCGCAATTTTAGATTTCGGACCTATATATTTAGCCATAATATTAAAATATGCGATTTATAAATTGATACTTTGGTAGAGACGTAAGTACTATACCTTACGTCTCTTCGGAGGACGACACCCATTATGTGGTAACGGCGTTACGTCTACAATCTCTGTAACTTCAATCCCTGCACCATGCACTGCACGAATGGCAGATTCACGTCCATTTCCCGGTCCCTTAACGTATGCTTTAACTTTACGGAGACCGAGATCGAAAGCTACTTTTGCACAATCCTCACCAGCCATCTGTGCTGCATACGGAGTATTCTTCTTAGAACCACGAAAACCCATTTTGCCGGCCGAAGACCAAGATATAATCTGCCCCTCGCTATTAGCCAAAGATACAATTATATTATTGAATGAACTATGAACATGAAGCTGTCCGATAGCATCAACTCTTACGTTTCTTTTCTTGGATGTCGCTTTTGTTTTTGCCATAATTAATTTCCTCCTTAAAATTACTTAGTAGCTTTCTTCTTATTAGCAACAGTCTTCTTCTTTCCTTTACGAGTACGAGCATTATTTTTAGTACTCTGACCACGAACCGGAAGACCATTACGATGACGAACTCCACGATAACAACCAATATCCATCAGTCGCTTGATATTCATTTGGACCTCTGAACGGAGATCACCTTCTACTTTGAATTCAGCACTGATAATTTCACGGATATTGGCTGCCTGATCGTCATTCCATTCACTGACTTTCAGATCGCGGTTTACACCTGCCTTATCTAATATCTTTGCTGAACTACTTCGACCTATACCATAGATATAAGTCAATGCGATTT
>CAUUQE010000165.1:0-5277 GCA_963547065.1 uncultured Prevotella sp.
AGTAGATTGCCTTTCGAAGCACGTCCCTTGATGATAATTTCCGAAAAGTCTTTCTCCAAGAAGATATTCTGTTTTCTTTTTTTCGGATCGGGATCGAGTGTAATTTTGATAATTTCGGCCTCTCCGTTTGGATTTGCCGTGAAATACATCACTTTGGAGCCCGGTGTACCCTGCGTAAGATCATATTCTTTATCGCGCGTCATGCTGGTTACATTGAAGCGCTTGATGAAATAATAACCCTGTTTGCCGTCTCTGTAAACCACATTATATATAGTTCTGCGGTCGTTCTTCTTGAAGACTTGCACGTGGATGACGTTCTTACCTACGAAAATCTTGTCGGCCACGCGGATAATCTTGTATTTGCCATCACGGTAGAAGATGATAATATCGTCGATGTCAGAGCAGTTACAGATGTATTCATCTTTCTTCAAGCCTGTTCCCACAAATCCCTCGACACGGTTGATGTATAGCTTTTCGTTGGCTTCCACCACTTTCGCCGCCTCAATCGTATCGAAGTTCTTGATTTCGGTAAGTCTTGGATGGTCTTTACCATATTTGTCTTTGATGAACTGAAACCAACTTATCGTTACTTCAGTCATGTGGTCTAGGTCGTGTTTGATGTCTTTAATATCGGCAAGTGTCTTTGCAATAAGCTCGTCTGCCTTGTCTTTGTTGAATTTAAGAATGCGTTGCATTTTGATTTCCATCAGTCTGAGGATATCATCGCGCGTGATTTCACGGATGAAAGTAGGTTTGAACGGTTCTAATCGGCTGTCGATATGCATAATGGCAGCATCCATATTCTTGGCTTCCTCGAACTTCTTGTCTTTATAGATGCGTTCTTCGATGAAGATTTTTTCTAATGAAGCGAAGAAAAGTTGTTCGTTCAACTCATTCATACGGATGAGCAGTTCTTTGCGGAGCAGGCCCATCGTGCTGTCGACACTGTGGCGCAGCACGTTGCTGACGGTGAGGAAGCAGGGCTTGTTGTCTTCTATAACGCAGCAGTTCGGCGATATATTAATCTCGCAGTCGCTGAATGCGTAGAGTGCATCTATTGTCTTGTCTGACGAGATGCCCGGTGCAAGATGCACTTGTATCTCTACTTCGGCTGCCGTATTGTCGTCTACCTTGCGTGCTTTTATCTTTCCTTTGTCTATGGCTTTCAGAATAGAGTCGATGAGCGTCGTGGTTGTCTTGCTGAACGGTATTTCCTTAATTACGAGCGTCTTATTGTCGAGCTTCTCGATCTTGGCGCGCACTTTCAACGATCCACCGCGCTGTCCGTCGTTATATTTGCTCACGTCAATGCTACCCCCCGTGGGGAAATCAGGAAAAATACGAAAGTCTTTGCCTTTCAGATAGCTGATGGCCGCATCGCAGATATCGTTTAGGTTGTGCGGAAGTATCTTCGAAGTCAGTCCCACGGCAATTCCTTCGGCCCCTTGTGCAAGCAGCAGCGGGAATTTGACGGGCAATGTGATGGGTTCTTTGTTGCGTCCGTCGTAACTAAGTTGCCATTCTGTAGTCTTCGGGTTGAAAACCACGTCTAATGCAAACTTAGACAAGCGGGCTTCTATATATCGAGGAGCGGCCGCACGGTCGCCTGTTAAGATGTTTCCCCAGTTGCCCTGTGTGTCTACGAGTAGGTCTTTTTGTCCCATCTGCACCAGTGCGTCGCCGATAGAAGCATCACCATGGGGATGAAACTGCATGGTATGTCCCACGATGTTGGCCACCTTGTTGTAGCGTCCGTCGTCCATACGTTTCATAGAGTGCAATATACGCCGCTGAACCGGTTTGAGTCCGTCTTCTATATGTGGCACCGCGCGTTCGAGGATTACGTATGAAGCGTAGTCGAGAAACCAGTTTTTATACATTCCGCTCAAATGATGTACGGCCGAGGCATCGAACCTGTCGGCGGGTTTATAGTCAGAATGGCCGTCTGTTTGCAATTCCTCGTTGTCGTCTCCTATGATTTCGTTGTCTTTTATTTCATCGTCCATATCGTGTCGTTTTGTCTTTTATGATCAATGCAATAGTCGCAAAATTAACATAAAACGTTGAAATGAGCAAATAAAATGGAGATAAAAACGAAGTGTTCGGAAGAGAAGAGAGGACGTATAAAACCGGCTTTGTTTTCTTCCAACCCTTTCTTTCCGAGTGAGGAGCATCTTTCCGTAACTTCTTTTAATTCATGATTCTCCTCTTACAAGGGTGGAGTTAGAAGGTGTCGAACGTCATCTTCTAACTGCGTTTGTAAATTGTTGGTTACAAACATATTACAAATGTCTTTCTTATATTGTTAATCTAAGGCGGTTAGACGAGTAATATAAGCACTTTAGATGGGCACTCTAACACGCTTAGATGGTATGTCTAAGGATTGCAAACCTATCTTTATTTTTTGCATGCGTAGTCATCCGACGGAGAAAACAAGGCGGTCTGTGGTGCTTTCGATGGAATTGTAGCAGAAACTTTCGTATTCGAAAGCCTTGATACTTTCGATATCTTGCAATCTGTTTTTTATAATATAGCGCGTCATGGCGCCACGACACATCTTAGCATACACCACGACTTTTTTCAGTATATCGCCTTTTAGCACCATGAAATCGACTTCTATCACCCTTATTTCGCGCTTTATACGGTGCCAGTCGAACAAACCTTTCATTTCTTCACTGGCTAAGTTCAGCAGTATACCGTCGTCCTGCTTTACAGAGTCGATAAGAATATCGGTCAAAAGTGGTTTCCAGTAGTCGAACATACGCCGGTCTTGATGTTTCGGCAGCCTGATATATCCCTCCAGCCTATAGTTCTTAATGCGGTCGAGCGGTCGAAGCAGGCCATATAGGAAGGATGTAATCCACAGATGATCCTGTGCAAAAGCGAAGTCGTCTGTATCGAAATCCTCTGCCCTTAGGTGCTTATAGGCGATACCGGTGTAGGAGAGTATGGCCGCAAGTTTAGGTTCCGGCTCCAAGAAAGTGGCGTATCTCATTTTGTTGAGTGCCCCTATTTGGCGATTTGTCTTCATCATTTCTGCAAGTTCTTCGGCACTGTATTTCATCATTTCCAAGGCGTTGGCTTCGGCTTCCTGTTGAAATAGTGGTACTGTTTTTACCGTAAGAGTGGCGTGGCTCACGGGTTTCATATCCTTGGCGCAAGCGAGTAATATTTGCATGTGTTATTGATTTTTGTGTGTAAAATTACGAATAATATCCGGATAATGTTGTGCCGTTATAGACGTATGCTTGTTATAGACACAAAAAATTACTAAATTGTATGTTAATTTATATGATGAAAAGAATTTTATAACTTATATCTTGTACTTTTGCAAGTATATTTTTAATAAAGCGAGAAAAGAAAATAGAAATGTTAACAGAAAAGTTTTTTGAAGTTATACGCAATGAAGGTGTTGTCTCTATTGTATCTTGGGGAAATGCAGAACCTCATCTTACGTGTACGTGGAATAGCTATTTAGTGGTAACAGATGATGAAAGAATACTGATACCTGTGGCAGGTATGAAGAAAACTGAAGCTAATGTAGAGGTGAATAACCGTGTTCAATTGGCATTGGGTACACGGAATGTAGAGGGATATAACGGTTATCAAGGTACGGGGTTCCGCATAGAAGGTACGGCAAAGTTCCTTACCAAAGGCACTGATTATGATATGATGTATAAGAAATATCCCTTTATAAGGAGTGTGTTGGAGGTAACTGTGAACTCTGCTAAACAACTGCTTTAATTCTTCTTTGTCAATGTAGAAAAGATACATGTATTGTTTTTGGTAGATGTTTTTGCTTTCTGTTTGAATTGTTTGTCAGAAATATTGTGTATTTTTGCATTCTGAAAGAAAATAAAATATATGACATGGCGCAAGAAGATGTTTTCAAGAAGATCGTTTCCCATTGTAAAGAATACGGATTCGTATTTCCCAGTAGCGACGTATACGATGGGTTGGCCGCCGTTTATGATTATGGACAGAACGGCGTGGAGCTAAAGAACAACATAAAAGAGTATTGGTGGAAGAGCATGGTATTGCTGAATGAGAACATTGTTGGTATCGATTCAGCTATCTTCATGCACCCTATGATATGGAAAGCTTCCGGACATGTTGATGCTTTTAATGATCCCTTGATCGATAATCGCGACTCCAAGAAGCGTTATCGTGCCGATAATCTGATAGAAGACCAAATAGGTAAGTACGAAGAAAAGATAGAGAAAGAGGTTTCAAAAGCTCGTAAACGCTTTGGAGAAGCATTTGATGAATCGAAATTTCGGGCCACCAATCCACGTGTGATAGAGCATCAGCAGCAACGCGATGCACTGCATGAACGCTATACCAAGGCTATGCAGGGCCCCGATTTGGAGGAGTTGAAGCAGATAATTCTTGATGAAGGCATTGTTGACCCTATCTCCGGTACGAAGAATTGGACGGATGTGCGGCAGTTCAATCTTATGTTTTCTACCGAAATGGGTTCCACTTCGGAGAGTACTAATAAGATTTATCTGCGTCCGGAAACGGCACAGGGCATCTTCGTAAACTACCTCAATGTGCAAAAAACCGGTCGCATGAAGCTGCCGTTCGGTATCGCACAGATTGGAAAAGCATTCAGAAATGAGATCGTGGCTCGCCAGTTTATCTTCCGTATGCGGGAGTTCGAACAGATGGAGATGCAGTTCTTTGTGAAGCCGGGTACCGAAATGGAATGGTTCAACAAGTGGAAAGAAACGCGTATGAAGTGGCATCAAGCGCTCGGGTTCGGTGCAGATAACTATCGTTTCCATGATCATGAGAAGCTGGCTCACTATGCTAATGCGGCCACAGACATAGAGTTTAAGATGCCATTTGGCTTCAAAGAGGTGGAAGGAATACACTCCCGAACGGACTTTGACCTATCTCAACACGAGAAATTCAGTGGAAGACAAATCAAATATTTCGATTCCGAAACCAACGAAAGCTATACTCCGTACGATATAGAAACGTCGATCGGCGTGGATAGAATGTTCCTCAGTGTGATGTGTCATGCCTTTACGGAGGAGACACTCGATAATGGTGAGTCGCGTGTAGTACTGAAATTGCCTGAGGTCTTGGCGCCTGTAAAGTGCGCAGTGCTGCCACTCGTGAAGAAAGATGGACTGCCTGAAAAGGCTCGGGAGATAGTAGACGACTTGAAATTTCACTTTAATACGCATTATGAAGAGAAAGATTCCATCGGGAAGCGCTATCGCCGACAAGACGCAATCGGTACGCCTTTCTGCGTTACAGTGGATCATG
>CAUUQE010000166.1:0-5250 GCA_963547065.1 uncultured Prevotella sp.
TTTACAACACCTATTAAATTATTAATTGCTTTTATGCGCTTCCATGTAATATCTTTAAGCTGAAGATTTGTATCAACATTCGTTTCAAGGTGATGTCTAAAAACATAATCTTGATGACTGAGTTTCTGAACTCTAAACAAATTCGGGCTTATCAATGCATAATTCTTTTCGTCTTTAAGGTTGATTTCAGATGGATTGAACCCCGTATTTGGATTAGGGAATACAAAATATTCATTCTTTTTCATGGAGAATAAAAACTTCCAATCTTTTTCAGAGTTATAATTTCTATCCACAATTGGTGGGTTTTGAATAGCTCTTACCGTTGCTTTATAGAATGAAACGATATGTTCTTGCAGGTTTCCATCTTTATCTCGGAAGATAGCAACATGATGATTATTACCGGTGTCTACATAATCATTCCTTATAGGATCGCCATTATTTCCGATAATAGTCTTACCGTGAATATCCTTTTTCACTCTGATTGCCGTTCCTTTTGCAATGCCTCGTATCTTAACACTCTTAATTGCAATTCCTTTATCTCTGTTGAACCATATCGGATTTTCATCAAGATTAGAGAATGCTTTCGATGCTTCACCGCCGAATTCATTCAATCTTTCTTGAAGAATACTGCGTATTTTAGAGTCGATAACCTTATCTATCTTAATATCTGGCGTGATAGCTTTTCTGATTGTAAATACATCTTCAAAGAACACGACCTTTACTTTTTCGGGCACACATTCCGTATGCGAACTATTCAACCAAATAGGATGTTTTGACAAATTTTGGAATGCTTTCTTTGTATCATCGCCATATTCTGCCAATCTTTGCGCTAATGCTTCTCGTATGCGTTTGTTAGCAACTTTCGCAATGAGTTCTTCTGTCAGCTTTGTGCCAACTTTTATCTCTTCCGTCTTGTAGGTTCTTATCTTGCCATATACTGTTTCAAGATGCAATTGACCGCGTGGAGTAAGCTGTACTTTTCTATTGATGCCACTCTTAGATTTCGTCTTATTCACATTCTTTGTAACAACCTTATTTTTTGCTTTAATAGAAATAAGAATATTACTTAAATGCTCTTTTGCCTGTTTCCTGAATACCTTGGGATCGACAGGAGGAATAAAAACAAGTTTGCCGTTCTCTCTTTCCAATTCTTTTTGTTCTATTCCGTAAATCGAACTACCCTTGTCACTCCGCGCATTCAAATTGTTCAGATATTGAATAATACTTGGTTTGGTAAATGCTATAGTGAGTGCGTCCATAGCATGATGCCGATGATCGTTTCGTTTTGTCCAATCTTTGATGTGCCGGATTGTATTCCCATCTTTGTCTTTATATTCTTCTGTCAAACCTAATTTATCATATTTTTCCCAATTAAGTTCTTTCATAACATTCACCAGTTGCCAATCTTCGCGCAGTTTGTTGGTAATAGAGCCGGTGGTAGCAGTTACTGTAGGAACGATTTCCCGCAACAGTTCATGTGCTTTTTTGGCGATATATTGCGAGTCGTTCAAGTCTCTATTAAGAAAGTCTGACGGGATATCCGCTTCTCGCATAAGCAACTTTCTGCATTTGGTGCCCACTTGCTCGTTATTTTTCTTAAACTCTTCTACCCGTTGTTCATACTTATAAAGGCCTTCTTCTCCATATTTCGACAATACAAAATCATAAGCCGTTTGGTTTCCTTTTTCTATATTGATGTCTCGAAGCTCGAGTGTTTTGTTTGAATACGAATCGTCGAACAGTCTTGACTTGGGAATAATATGCTCGATATCGAACTTTTTACTGAATAATTCTTCACGTGATATGTACGTATTAGAGTATAAAGTCTTATATCCGTTGGGCTTTAATTCTTCGTAAAGTCGGTAACGAATGATATCGTTCCGCGTAACATGTTGTATTTTAAACTCTTGTTCGAGTATTCCCCTTATGCGTTCTGTCTCTTTCGTTGCTTTGTTGATGGCAAACGACATATCTTCTCTTTCGGGCTTGCTCTTTTTGAGTTCGCGCGCCATTTCTATTCTTATTTCGTCTATGCTACCATAAGTATCGATAACAGAGTTTACGACATTTACCATTTGGTTCAATATTTTCTCTACAATGGGGTTGCGCAAACTGTTACGTTTTATTTCGTCTAAATGCTTCTTATAGGTTTTCTTTTCGATTTCTTCCTTCGTCAGAGAACTTGCAGAATGCCTATATCCCGCCTTATTGCATGCTTCGCTGTATTCATATCCGTCTTTCATATAAGGAAGTATTTTGCGCATTGCCTTCGCACTCAGGCTACCATAATCGGGCGAGAACGATACGTTGGCCAGTATACGGGCATATTCTGCTTCGAAACCGCATAGCTCTTGAACCTTTTTCACCAATGCTTCAATACCGGTTTTCGATTGATCTCCCGCATATGAATAGAGCAAATGCCACAAACGATAAGCGGGTTGCCTTTCGAATTCTTTACCATGCAGACTTGCATCGAAGTGCAGGAAATCCGTTTTGTAGCCCAGCCCACCGAAAATATCTTCTACGGTTCTTTCCGCTTCTTCTGCCGGCATGGCTTGGAAATCGAACTCTCCGTTTCCGGTTAAACTAATGATTTCTTGGTATGCCTGATAAAGGTTTGCCATGGTAATGTTACCGCTGATAACTTTATAATTGAGGTCCAATTCTTTATAATTTTCAAACAAGAGTTTCAAGGCATCTTTCTTTTTAAGCTCTTTTTTGATGCTTAACTCTTTAAAGAGTGCTTGTTTCTCCTCCTCGTTCAAATATCTGCACACCGTGTTCGTATCTTCATCTGAGAACAATGTTGGTTCCTCTTCTTTTTTCCTTTTAGCCTTCCTTCGGCTATTCAGCGGACTCACTTGCAGATTATTTAGTATCTGCCATATCTTGAACTCCTGAAACAGAGGCGAAGATTTGGGGCATGTTTTGCTTCCGATGATTATTTTGCACAGTTTTCCTTCGGGTGTCTTCACCTCTATTTCCTTATGTTCCAGTTCACAATAGTTAATAAGCCATTTACAACTCTTCAATGCTCGCTGATAAAAGATAATGTCTTTTACCTCTCTTTTCAGTTCCGGTGTCAGTTCTTTATGGTATGCAGCCTGACCATCCCATATATCATTGAATTCGTCTTCATAGTCTTGGCGGTAGAAGATGATATTCTTAAGGCTGGCATTCGGATTTTCTTCTAATCTTTGCATCAGATATTGCCCGATTGTCTGATGATTGAAATATAACAGTTTGCTGCGATCGCTGATCATACTTAGGCGTTGGCTCGAGCCGTTTATCTCGCCATTGATGCTGCAGACCACGTATGCCACTTCGTCTATCGTGAGTTGTTTGTGCAATGCATCCGCACGCCATGTAAGTTCTTGCAGGCGTTTGTCTTTACCGACTATTTTGGCTGTCGATACGTTATAGTTTTTATAGAAGATGGCCGACGACTGTGTGCGACTCTTACCTTTCAACTCTTTTTTCAATTCATCGCATAGAATTTCCGGATAGAATGTGCACTGAAAATTCCAAATGCGTTCCAATTCGGCAGTTAAGTCAGAACGGTAGAAATCGGGATGTGCCTTCTTGCCGCTCTTTAGCAAACGTAGCAAATACTCTCCGGGCGTTATCTGTTCGTTGTAGAGAGTTTTAGCCACGTCCATACCGTCTACTAATGTGCCTTCGTCATCCGTATTCAATTTACGACTGCTTTTGTATCCACGCTTCTTATTGATCATGAACAGCACGCGTACAAAGTCGTCTAATGCTATTTCCTCACATACAGCTTTAGCTCTGTTCTTATAGGTTTCAAAGATAAGATGGTTGTCTGTTTCGCACAAAGGCGTTTCGTCTGTCATCAATCCATGCTTTTTCAGACAGTCGGCAAGTGCCTCTCTTCGCAGTTTAAACCGTTGCAGGTTCCGCCGTGCGCCGCGGCATTTCGTGCGGTCGGCATTAGTAGTAATGTCTTTTCCCTTATCGAAATTCGACTTTTCGTCTACCGTCAGAGGGTTTATCCTTACACCTAAACGAATGATAGACGACTGTTCTTCACTGTTTTCTTTTTCGTTGACAAGTGCCCATCCTATGCTTGTGGTGCCAAGATCAAGGCCGAGAATCTTTTTCATGATGATATAATATTAGTATTATTTCACAAAAATATGAAAAATATTTGAAAATATTTTGCACATATATAAATAATTCGTTATTTTTGTCTTACTAATTTTAGCAAATCACAATAAGGATTATTCCGTTGTGAAAACATTAGGTTTGTCCATCGTCCTTAACGGTGGACTTTTTTGTAAATCCTGTTTACCGAATAAAGATAGAGCAAAGAAAATATTTATGCAGATAACCGTAGAGTGGATGGAGCGGTGGTTCACGGTGTTCAACCGCGAGTATTTCGGCGGCGGACTGCCTATTCCGCGTCTTTCTCTGTCGCGTTCGCGTACTCGACTGGGCTCCATGACGTGCAAAAGACGGTTGTCTTTCGGGCGCAAACGTTTCTATGATTACGCTATACACCTAAGCAATTACTACGACATGGGCGAGCGCGACTATCAGAATGTGCTGCTCCATGAGATGATACATTATTCGATTGCTTACACCGGATTGCGCGATACGTCGCCCCATGGCACCGTGTTTCGCGGCATGATGGAGGCGCTGAACCGCAAACACGGGTGGAACATCAGCGTTAGTACACGAATGCAAGACAGACAAGTGGCCGAACGGTCGCGGAAGCCCAAGCAATATCTCGTGCTGGCCATTGCTCTGGTCGACGGCAGGAGTATGCTCTCCGTGGTAAATCCGCGCTATGCAACGGTGCTGAACCGCCGGATACGCAGCATAGCAGAACTGAAACACTACGGTTGGTACACCACGCAGGATGATTATTTTTTCGGTTTCCCGCAGGTAAGAAGTCTGCGCGGGAAACTCGTAACGGCCGATTTATACAACGAAAAGATACATACAATGACGCCGGTCAGCTTTTAAACTGCGTCATTGTATATGCCATAAGAGCGTAATGCTGTAATTTTGTCAAACTCTTATGCGGCTGTAAAGATGCAACTTTTTCCGATATGGCAGGAGAGCGGAAAGAATATGAGAAAACATCTTGCCGAACATCTCAGACAAATGGCATATCTAAGGCCGACAGATATGCCATCTAAAGCGCTTACATTGCCCATCTGACCGCCTAAGACAGGCAATGTAAGAAAGCTATTAAGAGAAAAGAGGATGATTAGATGGCAGTTT
>CAUUQE010000167.1:0-5212 GCA_963547065.1 uncultured Prevotella sp.
AATATTGTGTATATTTGCACTCGTAAAGTATGGTTTCATAGGTGCAATATGAATAAGATAAGAGAAGTTTTGAAAGAAAAAGGAATGAGCCAAACGAAACTCTCAACTCGGTTGGGCAAGAGTTTCAATATGGTGAATCTTTATGTTACCAATAAGCATCAGCCTTCAATTCCCACACTATATCAGATAGCCGATATTTTGGATGTGGATGTTAGAGACTTGTTAGTTCCTAACAAAAAACAAAATATACAATAGTTGAACCTTTTTTATTTCTTAATCTTACAAATAGGTTATGAGGACTATGGATATAAAGAAACATATTACAGCTTTGGGATTTGTTCCAAAAAATGGAACGAATGGCATTTATCATAAAACATATGTTGACTATGCCATAGAAATTGACTTTGAAAAACAGAGTGTTAATTATGGTGATGGTATCATAGCAGAAAGTAGAACTACACAAAATTTTTCACAGCCTGAAAATTTTGTAGTGCTTGAATGTGTTGATAGATTACTAATCAAAGGATATAAACCTCAGAATATTATTCTTGAAAAGACTTGGCCTTCAGGACATGGCACTTCTGGACGATTAGATATTTGTGTTAATCGTGAAGACGGCACTCCATATATGCTTATTGAGTGTAAAACTTATGGCAAGGAGTACAATAAAGAGTTGGCTAAAATCCATAAGGATGGAGGTCAATTATTTACTTATTTCCAATTATCTGGTGGCAAGGCTGATGTGGTAATGCTTTATGCTTCAGAATTGAAAGGGGGTAAATTTGTATATGCTAATGAAATAATAAAGATTGAAGATGATTATCGCAATGGTGATGTAAAGGACATTTATGAAAAATGGAATAAACTCACTAAGGATAATGGAATCTTTGATTCTTGGGTACAACCATATAACTTCCAAAGCAAAGCATTAACAAAGGGACAATTGAAAGAGATAAAAGCAGAGGATTCAAGCTTTATCTTTAATCGTTTCCTTGAAATACTACGTCATAATGTAGTATCTGACAAGGGTAATGCGTTCAACAAGATATTTACACTATTCTTGTGCAAGGTCTATGATGAAACGACCACAGATGAGGGAGAAGAGTTAAAGTTTCAATGGCTTGAAGGACGAGATAATCACGTTGATTTCCAACTCCGCTTGACAGACCTCTATAGCAAGGGAATGAAAAAGTTTCTAGACCGAACTGTTAGCGATTTCAATAATGAGGATTTCTCTAAGCGTTGTGCGGACCTAAATGAAGATACTAAGCTGTATCTAATGAAGGAGGTGAACAAACTACGTCTTGAAAAGAATAATGAGTTTGCTATTAAGGAAGTATATGATAGTGCCTCTTTTGAAGAAAATGCCAAGGTCGTAAAAGAGGTTGTGGAGTTGATTCAAGGGTTTAGAATTCGCTATAATAAACGACAGCAATATTTATCTGATTTCTTTGAATTGTTACTTACTACTGGTCTTAAACAAGAGGCTGGGCAGTACTTTACGCCAGTACCTATTGCACAATTTATTATCAAGAGTCTTCCTTTGGATTCTATTGTGGCAGAAAAACTTTCTCGTAAGGATGGGGAGATTCTTCCATATATGATTGATTATGCAGCAGGTAGCGGTCACTTTATCACAGAGTTTATGCACGAAATACAAGATGTCATAAATGGTTGTGATACTTCCAAATATATTGAAGAGACAAGAAAGCACCTTATTAATTGGCAGAACTGCCATTTTGATTGGGCTACAAACTATGTATATGGCATCGAAAAGGATTACCGACTTGTAAAAGTTGGTAAGGTAGGATGCTATTTGCACGGTGACGGTTTGGCGAATGTTATCTTAAGTGATGGACTTGCAAATTTCTGCAATAATAAGGAGTATAAGGGAAAACTACGTAAGCAAACAAATGACGGGCAAAAGGATAACCCGCAGTTTGACATTGTATTGAGTAATCCTCCGTATTCTGTTTCTTCATTCCGCCAGACTACTCGTGACTATTATACGGATCAAGATTTTGAATTATATAATTCATTAACAGACAACAGTTCTGAAATAGAGTGTCTGTTTGTTGAACGTACAAAGCAACTACTTAAAGACGGTGGTGTAGCAGGAGTTATTCTGCCAAGTTCTATATTGAGTAATTCAGGCATATATACCAAAGCTCGTGAGATTATATTACAATATTTCGATATTGTAGCTATAGCAGAATTGGGTAGTAATACCTTTATGGCAACTAATACAAATACGGTTGTTCTGTTCCTTCGTCGTAGAGATAATTATTTTTCAACTAATACAAAGGTTGCAGTTGATACTTATTTCCGTACCTTAAATGATGTTACTATAAACGGCATAGAAACTCCAGCCTCAAAATATGTGGCTCACGTATGGGAGGAACTTGATTATGCCGATTATGTCACATTACTGCAGAAATCACCTAATGATAAAGTAAAGGCACACGAAATATATGCAGAGTATAAAAAGAAAATCTCTGCAAAGAATGATGAGAAGTTGTTAGAGGCAATACTAAGTATAGAAGCAGAAAAACTTTTGTACTTCATATTAGCATATCCACAAAAAGTTGTTGTTATAAAGAGTGGAGAGAAGAATGTTGAAAAGCGATTCTTAGGTTATGAGTTTTCAAACCGTAGAGGCAACGAGGACATCCACGCAATCCAAAAAGGGAAGAACATTGATGAATGTACTAAACTTTTTGATCCAAACAATTATGATAATCCTGATAAGGCAAGCACTTATGTGTATTGAGCCTTTAATGGAGATTATACATCACCGATAGCAGAGAGTATGCAATCTCATATTAGTCATGTATCATTGATTGATATGATCACCTTCGGCCGTGATAATTTTGATAAGAGCATATCGTTGACAACAAGAAAGGTAGAGTTTAATACGAGATGGCAAAAAGTAAGATTAGGTGATATTACAATAATTCAGTCTGGAAATAGTGCCCCACACGGAGAGGATAAATTTATAAATGGCACTTATCCATTTTTTAGGACATCAGATGTTGCGAAAGAGCATCTTACGAATAATTTGACAAAAGCGGATAGCTACTTGAATGAAAAAGGAACAAAAGGATTGCGACTTTTTAAGAAAGGATCCATTTTATTCCCTAAATCAGGTGTATCTACATATCTTGATCATAGAGCATTAATGGGAGTTGATGGTTATGTGGTGTCTCATCTTGCAGTTATTACGATAAAAGATCCTGATATCATCATTCCCAAATATCTATATGAAATTTCAACTATAATAAAATCCAAAGATATTAAACAAAGTTCTGGCTATCCTTCTTTGAATGAAAGAGACATTAGCTCTGTCGTGATACCATTACCTCCTATTAATGTCCAGAAACAGATTGTGGAAGAGATTGGAAAAGTCGATACGTCTGTTTCGGATGCTATGTTACGAATTGACAAGTACGAAACGGATATAGAGAGTTTGCTATCCTCATTAAATGCTGCAGACAGTACGCTAAATACTATTGCTCCATTTGCCACCAAGTCCGTTAAATATAGTGACATAAAGCCTGAAACATATATTACAACAGACAATATGCTTCAGAATAAGATGGGCATTCTTCCATTTAAAGGAGTAGCAAACATATCATCTATCACCGAATATAAGTCAGAGGATATATTGATTTCAAATATTCGTCCATATCTTAAGAAAATTTGGTTTGCTGACAAGGAGGGTGGATGTTCAAAAGATGTTCTCGTGCTTCGGTCTGCTGACACAAGTAAATATCTTCCTAAGTACATTTTCTATATGATTCGTAGAGATACTTTCTTTGACTATGTAATGGAGGGCAAAAAGGGTATTAAGATGCCGCGAGGGAATAAGGAAGATATAATGAAGTACAAGATTCCGATGCCTCACATTGATGAACAGAAACGTATCGTGTCCCAGATAGAAGCATTAGAATTAGAAATTACAAAAGCTCGCACATTAATAGAAAATGCAGCGAGTGAGAAACAGACAATACTTGATAAGTATTTATAAAATGAGCAGCAGTAACGAGAAATAGGAATATCTCTTTAGAGGACGTGTACAAAAAATGAAGGGCACATTACTTGTTCCCAATCTTGACCTCATCTAAATGGAAAAGACAGTGATATGTATAAGCTCTTTTCAGCTTAGAAAGGAATACCCCATAATGGAACTCTTGACAAGAAACCTCCATTATGGGAATCGTCATTTCAATGGTGTTAAGCTTTTTTCATAGATAACAGACTATGTGAGTTCGATTCTCTTTTGTGCTTTACAAGGTTACAATATTGGGAATCCATCGTCAAACTTTATAGTTGATTGTTGTCCGTGAGCCCTATTTGCTAATGGCATAGTCCACTTTTACGTATGTAACGGTAATGTAGAACAAGCTATGGAGTATTACGCTTCACATAGTTTTCTTGTAGCAGTCGGTTGATGTCAGAGAGACGATAGAGGATTTTCCCTGCGATTTGTGTGTAGGGGATAATGCTCTTGTCCCGATAGTCCTGCAAGATGCAGGGGCTGATGAAGAGCCGTTCGCAGACTTCTCGCCCCCGTGAGGTAGATTTCTCTTCCAAACAGCGGACGGTGCGTTTGAGCAATCTCCCGAATGCGTCTGCTTACATCCTTGATGCCCGAGATGAGTTGTTTCATCTCGGGTGTTTCTCTGTTTACGATTTCGTGTTCCATAGTCGTGGTTACTGGCGGTTGGACTTTTTGAGGAGTGCTTCTACATCCTCACGTTTGTAATAGCAATTATGCCCGATTTGGATAAAGGGCAGCACGGAAGTGTCCCGATAGTGTTGGAGCGTTCGTTTACTTATGTTCAGTATTCGGCACACGTCCCCGTTGTGCAATAAGTCGGGAAGTTCGGGCTTCGTACCGAAATGTTCCCTCATACAAAGAGCTAACTCTTCGATGCTCTTTTTCAGTTCCTCCCAAGCGGAGGTGTCGATGGCTGTAAATCTCATATCAATATCGTTTTAATTGTTATTTCTACTTCGTTTGATTCAAATGTACGCAAGCGAAATCCTCGTCCCAGCCTCGATGAAATCAAGGGAAACAGCAGGAAATCGCAGGCAAATGTACAAGAGAGCAGCACCTATTTCTCCCACTTTTTCCTAAGTGCGTACTTGTGACTCTAATATAGATAGAAGTGGCTCTCTTACCAATGAACACACCCGCCCCTTTCTCTCT
>CAUUQE010000168.1:0-5089 GCA_963547065.1 uncultured Prevotella sp.
CGTTTGAGACTATTATTCGGATTAGTAAGCGGATTATAGAATGTAGTTGCTTTCAGCATCCCTACCAATACAGCACTCTGCTCGACAGTGAGATCAGCTGGAGTGGTGTTGAAATAAGTTTTACTTGCTGTTTTTATGCCAAACGAATTTGAACCGAAATCTACCGTATTGGCGTACATAGTCAAAATATCCTTTTTGTCATACACCATTTCGAGTTTCAGAGCGATTATCCACTCTTTACTTTTCATGATAAGCATTCTGATACCGGGCAGTTTTCCTAATAAACCTGTGGAGTATTGCGTACGTACGCGAAACATGTTCTTGGCAAGTTGTTGTGTGATGGTAGATGCACCACGAGCATCATTTCGCGTAATGGCATCTTTTGCCGCAGCAAAGATTCCCTGAAAATCAATGCCGATATGATGGTAGAAACGCTCATCTTCAGTATCTATCAAAGTTTTCCAAAATATAGGATTGACCTCTCCATACGTTACTGGCGTTCTATTTTCATTAAAATATTTGCCTATCAGTCTACCATCTGCACTGTATATTTCTGATGCTTCAGAAGTATTTGGATTCATAATTTGTGAGAACCCCGGTGACTTACCAAATAACCATAGGAAGTTGATATCTACAGCACCAAGATATAAAAACAATACAATAAATGCTGTCGCTAATCCTATTAATGTTTTTACATACCATGTACGTCCTTTATAAAGGTTTTTATACCATGGGAAGAAAGCACGCAGCTTGCCCCAGCACTGTTCTGTAATTTTTTTAATTTTATCAAACATATTCCTTATGTGTATATTACATTACAAAAATACGAAATAAGTAGTTATTTATATCGTATTGTCAATATAATTTATGATTTCTTCAATATTATCTGGATGGAACCATTTGATCTTCTCGTCTTTTTTGAACCATGTGAGTTGCTTTCTCATGTACCGTCTCGTATTAGATTGTATGTTCCTAATAGCTTCTTCAAGTGTAATCTTTCCGGCAAAAAACTCAAATAGTTCTTTGTAACCAACGGTATTTAAAGCATTTAGACCTTTTAAATGATAAACACGTTGGGCCTCTTCTATAAGACCTTGTTCCATCATATTAAGAACGCGATGGTTGATACGTTGATACATTTCTTCACGAGGTCTATCCAATCCGAGCTTAATGATATTAAATGGACGTTTCTTGACAGTATTGGTACGGAAAGACGTATATGTTTTTCCGGTCATATGGCATATTTCGAGCGCATGTACTACACGTCTGGGATTACTCTTATCTACGATATTATAGTGTGTGGGATCTAATTTGTGTAGTTCTTCTACCAGTGTGGGGAGTCCCTCAGTAGTAAGTCTGTATTTCATAAGCTCTCTTATTTCTTCGTCAACAGTTGGCATATCATCAATACCGTTACATACGGCATCGATATACATCATGCTTCCGCCGCTTATAAGAGCAGTATCTTGTCCACGGAATAAATCTGAGAGTACTTCCAATACATCGCATTCGAATATGGAGGCACTATAGTAGTCTTTTATTTGATGGTTTCCTACGAAATAATGGAATATCCGTTTCTGTTGTTCTTTCGTAGGAGCAGCTGTTCCAATAGATAATTCTTTGAATATTTGTCTTGAATCGGCATTGATAATAGGCGTGTGGAAATGCTCTGCAATACGCAAACACGTTTCTGTTTTTCCAACGCCAGTAGGACCAACAATAACAATAAGAGATTTCATGATAAATAAAGAATATAGAATTAGGAATATAGCAAAGATCTTATTCCTAATTTTGTTATTCTTCTATTTGATGATACCGCGTTCTGAAGACTCTACGAAATCAATGATATATTGTATTTCGGGAGTGAGTTGGAGATTTTTACGAATTTCTTGTACACCTTCTTCTTTAATGCCTTTTGAGTATAGTAGACGATAAGCATTGTGTATAAGTTCGATGAGTTCGTTGCTGAAACCATGGCGACGAAGGCCTATGATATTGATACCTGCATAGCGTATCGGCTCTTTTCCTGCTATGATGTACGGGGGTATATCTTGGGAGAAACGGCTGCCTCCTTGGATCATTACATAGCCTCCGATTCTGCAGAATTGGTGACATAATACCTCTGCACTAATAATAGCGTTATCATCAACAGTTACTTCACCAGCAAATTTGGTAGAATTCCCAATAATAAGATTATTACCGAAGAAACAATCGTGTGCAATATGCATATTTTCCATCAAAAGATTATTATTGCCTACTTTGGTTATTCCTTTAGAAAAAGTACCACGTGAGATAGTTACATTTTCGCGAATACTATTGTTGTTGCCTATTTCGCATAGGGTTTCTTCACCTTTAAATTTAAGGTCTTGAGGTTTTGTGGAAATGCTGGCGCCAGGGAAAATTTCGTTGCTATTGCCGATGCGGGCTCCGAAGTTGATCGTTACACTGTTTTGCATCATATTATTATTTCCTATAACAGTGTTCTTATCAATAAAACAGAACGGGCCTATTATATTGTTATCTCCTATCTTAGCTTCTGGATGAACGAAGGCTAAAGGGCTGATTTGATTCATAACGATTATTTATTCTTAACAATCTGTGCAGTGAATGTTGCTTCCGAGACGACAGTATCGCCTACAAACATATAACCTTTCATAGAACTTATGCCATGACGTACGGGGTGCAACAACTCTACACGGAAAAGCAATGTGTCGCCAGGAACGATTTTCTGACGGAATTTTACGTCGTCTATACGAAGGAAATATGTAGACCATCGTTCAGGTTCTTCGACTTGATTCAATACTAATAACCCGCCGCATTGTGCCATAGCTTCCACCTGCAATACGCCAGGCATAACGGGTTCTTGTGGAAAATGTCCGGGAAAGAAAGGCTCATTGGCTGTGACATTCTTCACACCAACAATACTATTTGGTCCTATTGCAATAATTTTATCTACAAGTTGCATAGGATAACGATGGGGAAGAAGCTCACGTATACGATTGTTATCCATGATTGGCTCTTCGTTGGGATCGTATATAGGGGCCTGTATCTCGTGCTTTCGGATTTCTTTTCGCATAAGACGGGCAAACTTATTGTTAACTGTGTGCCCCGGGCGTGTAGCAACAATTCTTCCTTTTATGGGCTTTCCTATTAATGCCATATCACCGATAATATCAAGTAATTTATGGCGTGTACATTCGTTTTCCCACATTAGAGGCTTATGCTGTATATAGCCAATCTTGGTTGCATCCATATGAGGAACTTTTAATACGTCAGCCAGTTGATCTAATTTTTCTTGGCTTACTTCACGCTCATAGATGACAATGGCATTATCGAGATCACCTCCTTTGATGAGATTGGCTTCGAGGAGCGGAACAATATCACGCACAAAGACAAAGGTTCGGGCCGGTGCAATCTCTTCAGAAAAGTTATTTATGTTATCTAAAGTGGCAAATTGGCTATTGATAAATTTAGATTGAAATGAGCACATTGCCGTAATGGAGAACTGTTCATCAGGTAAAATTGTTATACATGAACCGGTCGTTTCGTCTTTCACTTCGATTTTTTTACGAATGATATAGAAATCTTTGGGAGCATTTTGTTCTTCGATACCAATCTCCTCCATTTTATCAACGTACATTGCAGCAGAGCCGTCCAATATGGGAAATTCCGGCCCATTGACTTGAATAAGGCAATTATCTATTCCCAGAGCATAAAGGGCGGCAAGGCCGTGTTCCACAGTTGAGACGCGAATATCTCCTTTTGCTAAGACTGTACCGCGTTCTGTGTTCACGACGTTTTCAGCAATTGCTTCTATTATAGGTTGTTCTTCGAGATCTATTCGCTGAATAGCATATCCAGTGTTCTCTGGTGCAGGATTAAATGTTACCGTGAGACTCAGTCCTGTGTGCAATCCTTTACCATAAAGCGAAAAACTTCCTTTTAGTGTTCTTTGTTTAGACGTTTCCATTTATTATGTAACCTATTTTCTTATTAAGCTATATTTTACATTTGTATTATATTCAAGCATTCGAATTACTGTTTTTAAGTTTTTCCACTTCTTTTCGCAGAATATCTAACTGTTTGTAAATTTCAGGTAATCTTCTATAGATAGCATGCGATTTAAAGAAAGATGTTTTTCCCATCGGTGGCGTCCCAATGAGTGATTGGTCGTCTTTTAAACTACTTGGAACTCCAGATTGAGCTCCTAAAAAAACTTTATTTCCGATCTGTATATGTCCGGCAATACCTACCTGTCCGCCGAACATGCACCATTCCCCAACCTTGGTAGAGCCGGCAACTCCCACTTGTGCACTCATCACCGTGTTACTTCCAATCTCCGTATTATGAGCGATTTGTACTAAGTTATCGAGTTTTACACCTTTATGTATGTTGGTACTTCCCATTGTCGAACGGTCAATACAAGTATTTGCCCCGATTTCTACGTCGTCTTCAATGGTGACAATTCCTATCTGGGGAATTTTGTTATATCCGTTTGCCGACGGTGCAAAACCGAAGCCATCGGCACCGATTACTGAGCCTGCGTGAAGAATAACTCTATTGCCTAATTTGCATCCGTGGTAGATGGTAACATTGGGATAGATAATGTTGTGTTCGCCAATGGTAACATCTTCGCCGATCACTGCATGTGGATACACCTGTGTACCGTCTCCGATAACGGTATTGTCACCTATATATGCAAAAGCTCCGATATATACATCTTTACCAATTTTTGCTGTCGGAGAGATGAAAGCCAATGTGTCTATTCCCGTTTTCTTTGTTTTGGAAGCCTCGTAAAGTTGTAGTAATTTGGCTATACATTCATAAGCATTCTGTACACGAATGAGCGTTGTAGTTACGGGTTTCTCTAAAACTACATTTTCATCTATTAGAATAATCGATGATTTGGTGTTATAAATATAGTGTGTGTACTTGGGGTTTGAAAGAAATGATAGCGAACCTTCCGTGCCTTCTTCAATCTTGGCAAATGTACTGACGGAAGCATTCTCATCTCCTTCAATGCGCCCTTGTACGAATTGGGCAATTTGTCTTGCAGTAAATTCCATTTTTATCAAATAGATTGATTTAA
>CAUUQE010000169.1:0-5039 GCA_963547065.1 uncultured Prevotella sp.
AGTATAACCCCGTTTCCTCATCTAATTCTTTACCATTGAACTTATACGGCATATCTTCGCTGCTGCTGTGTTCATCCACAAGCAACTCACCGTAGGGCAAATACGCATCGAACTGGGTGATGTTGGCCTTGGCATCAGTGATATATGATGTACTGCCGAGATGGTCGGAGTGATAGAAGAAGATGTCTTCGGTGTTGGTGGTGTCTGTGGGGATATAACCATAGCCCGGTTGCGCATTATCCGGGTCTTCGGGTGCTCCCCACTGGATGGGCGGCCCCGGAGGCGTACCTGGCGTAGTGTTGCGCTTCGGATGCTGCACCCAACCCTCGGGCACGGAGTGGTCGCCCAAATCCCCGATAATCTCGTTATAACCGCGACCGGTGTTGTCGGGATCTGCCGTGGCTCCTTTCATTGTTGGAACACCAGGAGGTGTACCGAGCGACTTGTAATACTCCTCACGCTGTGCTTCTATGCTCGATAGACGGGCAGCATAATCGCGTTGCCCTGCCGTTATAATGTTGCCATTGATACCATAAACATTATTAAACTGCCCAGTGCCGATTTTAGAGGCGATGCGCTTGTCGCCGATGAAATAATGCTTGGTAAAGCGATTCTTATTGATGCTGATAATCGATGCAGGATACAAGGTGTAGTTACCGTTCTCATGGAAGGTAATTCCCTGCGGTGCGCCGTTGATATACACGCCTTCCATCGTTCCATGACTCTTGATAATCCGTTCGCCGCCGGCGTTGTAGGTATAGCGACTGGTCTTGCCGTTGTCCGAAAGCACCATCAACCGGTTATCCTCGTCCCAGTACATCTCGCGCGTCTCGCTCGTCGAGTCATTCGTTACTGTTAAAGGATTTCCGTTGGCATCGTAGGTATAATGGTTATGCCCGATTTGCGAGGGCGCCGTGGGGTGCTTGCTGTCCTCGTACAGATAAGCAAACGCATACGACTGCGCCACTTTGCTCGAATCCACCTTTTGTTTCTTGGTAAGCGGTTCGCCCATGATGCCGTAGGTCATATCCAATTGGTACGACGCCGTCTTGGCTTTACCGTTTGCCGAAATCAGCCGGTTGATATCGTCGTAGACATAGCTGTGGCTGTATGCCCCGCCGAGCTTGTTGCTCGTGAGGCTTTCCACCAGTCCCGCCGCGTTGTAGTGGTAAGTAATCACTTCGGCGCCAGCGTTGTTGATGTTATTCCGTATACTTGTATCGCTCATTGTTATATCGAAGAATTTCAAGTTACTTAGTCTGCATGATTACTGCATACGTCTTGCAGTGCTACTGCATAGGCGCTGCAGTATTACTGCAAGCATGCTGCAGTGTTTCTGCAAGAGCTCTGCAGTTTTACTGCAAGGCTTCTGCAGTGAGACTGCAACGCGGGTGCAGAATTTCTGCAGTGCTATTGCGAAATGTTTTAGTGCGTTGTATCGATTCATTCATTCGGTATTGTTCGTCTTGAACATCTTGAATATGTGCGTGTTATATCGATTCATTGTTCCCAATCGGGGCGCTGTTCGTAGCTGTCGAATTTCGGGGCGGGGAGTTCGTATTCATTGAATATTGTTGTTATTTCTGCCTGCTGATCGGGCGAGATGAGCTGGTCGCCTTTTTGGGCGTAATAGAAAGCGCGCTCGCTGCTGAACACGTTGATTACATCGTAGCGCACACTGTGATATTGTGCTTTGGGGATATGGTCGAACAGTCGGCGCATGCCTCGGGCATATCGCATGGGGGTGTCGCTGCGAAACTCGCGGCACGCTTCGCCTTTCGCCACTTGCGCTACGTAGGCGGGCGTTACGCAATAGTCCGTTGTCGGCGGCTGGGGTTACAACTGATACAGTCGGGCGACTTGGCGGCGAAGGCAGTGTGCCGCCTTCGCGCATTCTTTGTCTGTGGCGTAGCATGAGGCGTAGCCGAAGGGAATTTCTTCTATCTGCATAAGCGTCTTATTGGTTTTACTCTACTAATGGACTGATTTGTATTTCATCTAAGATTTTATCATAAACTGCTTTGCTTTTTGTTGAGACATTATCGTAATATATTCTGATATTTCCTAAAACGTCTTTACGACAACATTTATTGTTTTTTATCCCAGTGTATATTTTCTTTTGCTTATTTGTTTCTGTCTTGTTTGCTAAATATTTATCTATCGGGAATTCCATCATAGCACCTTGAAAGATGATAATATAAGCACTGTCGGGAAAGCTATAGCTATAGATTATGCCTTCCTCAAATTTATCTTTTTGAAAATGGAAATGGACAGGTAGTTGTACCTTTACTCTTTTGGATAAGAGTGTTAGGGTTTCTATCCTTATAGGTCCACGTTCTGTTTTCGCTATTGAACAAGCTGACAGCATAAAACCGAATGCAAACAAAATAATGCTATGAATTGTTCTCCTCATAGTTTTTTACTGCTTGTTGTTCGACTTTCTTTATTTGATGCTCTAACAACGCCGGCGATCGGGGTTTATTGTATGCCCGCTGTCAATACTCTTGTGTGGGTGTTGGTCGATACTATTTCCATAGATGATATATCGTGAGGAAGGTCTCTTTCGGGTTAATCTCTCTAAGGATTAAATGAGTGAGGCTATCTTTCTCGTATGTTTTATAAACAAAAGCGGCAGGAGCTTTGTTGCTTAGGAATCTGCCGGGCGTGGTTATGAATAACGTGTCGTTCTTCAGTGTCCATGCGAAAGCGGACCGAGAGGAGCCGGGGTAGGCGACGGTGCCGCTGTCTCTCTCGTTAAATCTTACCTGCGGACATTCGTTGCATTTTATCCACGAAACGAATGGCTCGCCCTGTTCAAGCAGGGCATCCTTTCTGATACATCCTTCCTCGCCGACGAACCAGCTGCCCATTACGGGGACTGTGCATGGCTTTTGTTGCCCCGCTTTGCTATGGGGGCGTGCTTGTATAGATGTTCTATCGCTTTTTATAGAATGCAAACTATCTATGCCTGTAACAAGAAGTAGTTTTTTCTTTTTCTTTGTTGAAATAGAATATATATCTAACAAATAATCTTGCCATTTCTTGTCTATAGTGTCTATCCTTAGTTGCAAAAAAGTTCCTTTGATATAAAGACATTTGAATAGATATGCTTTGTTTAATGCGGCATTACAATAGGGTAAGGATTTTATCTCTTGAAATAAGAGATGTTTTTTATCGGAGATATTGCTATCGAGCAATCCAATTTGCTTGAATAGTTTTATATCCGTAGAGTCCGGAAAAATAAAGATTGTATCGCTTTCTTTTTTATTGTCCGTTACCTTTTTCCATATATTCTCTTGATTAATATTATTTTTTCCGATTTTTATCGGAATAAAATGAGTTCTGTATCTGCTATCAATAGCTATGTTATAAGAATGCTTACGATGTCTTTTTACCTTTTTATGTGATAAATCGCTCTTGTTGTAAACTACTATGTAATATCCTGCAAAGATATTTGAGATATCTCTGCTTTGAGCATCTATCTTCTGGCATGGAAATGTATAGAAAACTATTACCAATAATATAATTATCTTTATCATCTCATAGAGGAAATTAAAACTTTAACTCATCAATGGAGTACAGCATATATACTCCACAAATAAGTATTTTTTGAGACCTCTGCAAAAGTCTTTTTACACCCAAAAGCTACTATTGATAATCAATGAGTTATATTTATGATTTCGCTATCTATATGAGGTTTTGCAGAGGTCTCTTTTATTAATTTACTTTCTTTGTCCAAAGCCTGCCATTGCTCGTTTCTTCCTTAGGAGTGTCCCGTTTATTAAAGAGTACCTTTATAGAGTTTTTATCTACTCTTGGAAAATCGTATGTTTTCAAAGTTTTTCCTTCTATAGAAGTTCTTTCTATTGTATGCAATAGCTTCATGACAGAAGTCTTATCAGAATGTTCTGCCCCCAAATTATGTCCAATTTCATGAATTGCTGTACTTGCATTAATATCTCTTGAATCAATACCTTCTCCAATACCTTTTTTAATGTTTTCTACATTAAAGTCTATTCTAATATTATTGGCAGAACCATATTCATTACCACTATCAACTTCAGTTCCAACAATATTTCCATAATATCGTGGTTCACCAGAGGTTGTCTCAAAGCATGTATTAAGCCTTACTTCGTTCACATCTTTTACTTCTTCGGCACTTAGATTGTATTTAGCATAAAAGGTTCTATTATGATCTTTGACTTTAATACCGCTACCTCCCCCTAAGTTATTGTATGCATTAATTGCATCATTTAAACCTTGCTTTTGACTTTCATCTAATGTACCTTTTTTATAAAAGTACTTTGCAGTAATAATATACGGGTCTGTTTCTGTCCCATTTCCTGTAACCATACCATCTCTCCCATCTGGATCAATAAATCTTATTGGGTTATCCATTGTATAGCAATACCCGGTAACATTTGGGTATTTCTCCATTAACGGGTCTACCCCTAACCACATGGAGATTTTGGGATCCATGTATCTGGCTCCGTAGTAATACAGCCCCGTTTCCTCATCTAATTCCTTGCCATTGAACTTATACGGCATATCTTCTGATGAGGAATGTTCATCTACTAATAACTCGCCGTAGGGCAGGTAAGCATCAAACTGGGTGATGTTGGCCTTGGCATCGGTAATATATGATGTACTGCCGAGGTGGTCGGAGTGATAGAAGAAGATATCTTCAATATTGGTGATATCCGTTGGGATATAACCATAGCCCGGTTGCGCATTGTCGGGGTCTTCGGGTGCTCCCCACTGGATGGGCGGCCCCGGAGGCGTACCTGGCGTAGTGTTGCGCTTCGGATGCTGTACCCAACCCTCGGGCACGGAGTGGTCGCCCAAATCCCCGATAATGTCGTTATAACCACGACCGGTGTTGTCGGGATCTGCCGTTGCACCCTTCATCGTAGGCACTCCCGGCGGTGTGCCGAGCGACTTATAATACTCCTCACGTTGTTTCTCTATCTGCATCATGCGAGCAGCATAGTCTTTCTGACCTGCTGTAACGTTGTTGCCGCTGATACCATAAACATTGC
>CAUUQE010000170.1:0-5029 GCA_963547065.1 uncultured Prevotella sp.
GAAAAGGGAAATTTAGCATAAGTCTGCCTTATTTATATCTTGTTCAGTATCGCAATAGTGGCATTTAAGAATACCCTTGTCTTTATCTACTATGTTGAAAATAGTATTCATAGGTTCGTTGTTTGTAATACATTTTGGGTTGTTGCATTTTACAATGCCGCGGAGTTCATCGGGAGTTTCGACTGTCTTTTTCTCTACTACTTCATAATCTTTGATGATGTTGAGCACGACCTTTGGGGCAACAACAGAGAGACGACTGATTTCTTCATTGGTAAAGAATTTGTCGGAGACTTTAATAATTCCTTTCTTTCCAACTTTTTGGGATATGAAGTTGTTGCCTATAGTAACGGGAGTATTGAGACATTGTAAGCCCAATAGGTTTACTACCTGATAAGTCTTTTCGGCAGGTATATGGTCGATAACTGTACCATTTTCGATGGCAGCAACCAAACGTTCTTTCTTGTCCATGGCTAATTAATAAATGATAGTTTTGTCTTGTTTGATGTCTTCTAATGTAATTCCAAGACAGTAACAGAAAATAGCTTCTCGCGCATAGAGGCCGTTTTGTGCCTGTTGTATGTAGTAAGCATGCGGATTATCATCTACATCGTAGGCGATTTCGTTAACGCGTGGAAGTGGATGAAGGATGCGCATATTGGGTTTGGCTGCATGCAGCATTTCATTTTTCAAGATATATACGTTTTTGACATGCTCATATTCCATCAGGTCGGAGAAGCGTTCTTTCTGTACACGAGTCATATATAGAATGTCTGCATCGGCTATTACTTTATCATTGAAAGCTGTGTGTTCTTGATATTTTATGTCGTGTTCCTTGCAATATATCTTATATTCGGCAGGCATAGCCAACTCTTTGGGCGCAATAAAATGGAAAGTCGGGTTGAAATGGCGCATAGCGGTGATCAGAGAATGCACCGTGCGTCCATATTTCAGATCGCCTACAAGATAGATGTTAAGGTTATCGAGAGAGCCTTGGGTTTTATAGATAGAATAAAGATCGAGAAGGCATTGCGAAGGATGCATGTGAGCTCCGTCGCCGGCATTGATAATCGGTTGGGGAGACACTTCACTCGCATATTGGGCTGCTCCTTCAATATAATGACGCATGGCAATAATATCAGCATAATTACTAACCATGAGAATAGTGTCTTTTAGTGTCTCGCCTTTGGAAACACTTGAGTCCTTTGCATCGGAAAAGCCTATGACCTTGGCACCAAGTCGATTGGCTGCAGTTTCGAAACTAAGGCGTGTACGGGTGGATGGTTCGAAGAAAAGAGTGGCTACGACCTTACCTTTAAGCAGTTCTCTGTTAGGGTATTTCTCAAACTCTTGTGCCACCTCTATCAGATACATGATTTTTTCTTTAGAGAGATTGGCAATGGTTACAAAATCATGTTTTCCCATCTATATCTTTTGATATGTTACAATTTCGTGCGCTAAGTTAATCATATTTTTCGGTTTGTGTACTTTATTTCAAAAGAATTATTGTATTTTTGCACCAATATATCTTAGTAGATAGGAATGAGGAGAATATTTATACATTTTCTTTGGGGAACATTGTTTGTGGCTATATTTATTGGAGTATTGTCATTTACTGCTATTTGGTTCGGATGGATAGGTTATATGCCACCGATTGAAGATTTACAGAATCCAATCAATAGATTTGCTACTCAAGTATATTCAGCTGATGGTAGAATGTTAGGAACTTGGAATATAAATAAAGAAAATCGTATAGTTATACCGTATTCTAAGATTTCTCCATATCTTATTCAAGCTTTGATTGCTACGGAGGATGAACGATTTTATGATCATTCGGGTATAGACTTCATAGCATTGGGTAGAGCTGTTATAAAAAGAGGTGTTTTGAGGCAGACCAGTGCCGGTGGGGGGTCTACGATAACACAGCAATTGGCAAAACAGTTATACTCTGAAACAGCAAAGAGTACTCTGGAAAGGATTTTTCAGAAACCTATAGAATGGGTTATAGCAGTAAAACTTGAACGAAATTATACCAAGGAAGAGATTATCGCATTATATCTGAATTACTTTGATTTTCTTCATAATGCAGTTGGAATCAAGACAGCTGCTAATACTTATTTCAATAAGGAACCGGAGAATTTAACTATAGAAGAAGCAGCAACGTTAATTGGATTATGTAAAAATCCATCCCTTTTTAATCCTGTAAGATACCCTGAGCGTTGTATGGAGAGACGTAATGTGGTTCTTATGCAAATGCAGAAAGCTGGATATTTATCTCATGCTGAGTATAACGAATATAGTGACAAACCTCTTGTGTTAGATTTTCATCGTACGGATCATAAAGATGGCAGTGCTACATATTTTCGTGAATTTTTGCGGCAATATATGATGGCTACTATACCGGAAAAAAGTGATTATCCATCATGGAATAAGAATCAATATGTACTTGATTCTATTGCGTGGGTGTCAGATCCGTTATATGGATGGTGTAATAAGAATTTTAAGAAAGATGGAAAACCTTATAATGTATATACGGATGGCTTAAAAGTCTTTACGACAATAGATTCCCGAATGCAACAATATGCGGAAGAAGCTGTCTATAAGCATGTAGCTAAGTATTTGCAACCAGCGTTTTCGAAAGAAAATCGTAGAAAGTCGAATGCACCATTTACAAATAAATTGTCAGTTGCCGAGGTTAATTCTATAATTTCTCATGCAATGAGACAAAGCGATCGTTATAGAAATTTGAAAGCTACAGGTGCTACCGATGCGGAAATTAAGAAGTCGTTTTATACGCCTGTTGACATGACTGTTTTTACATATCATGGAGATATTGACACAATAATGACTCCCATAGATTCCATACGCTATTATAAATCTTTTCTACGTGCAGGGTTTATGAGTATGGAACCTAAGACCGGCTACGTGAAAGCGTATGTTGGAGGACTTGATTACTCACATTTTATGTACGATATGGTAACAGGAGGAAGACGGCAGATCGGTTCTACAATCAAGCCTTTTCTTTATTCCTTGGCGATGGAAAATGGTTTCTCTCCTTGTGACGAAGTTCCGAATGTACAACGTACATATATGGTTGCAGGGCATCCTTGGACGCCACGTAATACAAGTCATAGTAGGTATGGGCAGATGGTCACATTAAAATGGGGGCTTGCACAGTCTAATAATTGGATATCTGCATATCTTATGAGTAAATTAAATCCGCAACAGTTTGTAAATCTGTTACATAGCTATGGAATTAATAATCCTGACATTTATCCATCTATGTCACTTAGTCTCGGACCTTGTGAAGTCTCTGTTGCTGAAATGGTAAGTGCATATACTACTTTTGCAAATCATGGTATTCGTACTGCACCAATTTTTGTTTCTCGTATAGAGGATAACGAAGGTAATGTTATAGCAACGTTCCAACCGAGAATGAACGAAGTTATCAGTGCTGAAAGTGCAAATAAAATGCTTGTTTTGCTTTTGGGAGTTGTTGATGGAGGAACTGCAGGAAGGTTAAAATATAAATATAATTTAGAAGGAGAAATCGGAGGTAAGACAGGGACTACAAATAGAAATTCCGACGCTTGGTTTGTGGGATTTACTCCCGAATTAGTTAGTGGCTGTTGGGTAGGTGGTGAAGACCGTGATATCCATTTTGATTCGATGCAAATGGGGCAGGGAGCTACTATGGCACTTCCAATATGGGCATATTATATGAAAAGAGTGTATAAAGACAAATCGTTGGGCTATAGTGCACGTACCTCTTTCGGTTTACCAAAAGATTATGATCCGTGTTTAAATGGAGAAGAAGGCGATAACGATCTGGAAATAGAAGAAATTTACGAATAAAATAGAGGGTGTCCTGTCTGTATTCGGCTCGAAATCAAACGATTTTTATTGACAGTATATTATAGATTTGAGAGTGTGAAATATATCTGCAAAATCAATGATTCCAGTACTAAAAGACAATGATAATATTATATTTAATTCGTCACGGTGAAACTGTGGATAATGCGGCGCAGATTTTGCAGGGGCATTTACAGGGAGAACTTAACGAAACAGGAATCAAGCAGGCCGAAGAGGTGCGCGACCTCCTTGTCGATGAAGATATTGATGTTTTCGTGGCAAGTGATTTGAAACGATCGGTAGATACTTGCAGAATTATTGCCCGAACGCACTGCAAAAAAGTGGTGACAACTCCGCTCCTGCGCGAGCGCGACTGGGGCGATTTTACTGGAGCATTTATTCCCGATCTGAAGAATAAAACGTGGCCTGAAAACATAGAGTCTATAGAACAGTTAAAGTTGCGTGCACAAGATTTTCTTGTTTATATCAAGGCGAATTATCCCAATAAAAAAGTGTTAGCTGTGGGACACGGAATTATCAACAAAGCTATTCAGAGCGTTTATTTTAAAATTCCGATGAATGAAGTGCAAAAAATGACAAATGCAGAAGTACGAAGGCTGAAACTTTAGCCTCCGTACTTCTTTTACAGCCTAGAATACTCATTCTATTATCGCCTATTAAATATTAAATAAATTATGGCGGGGTATAATATCCTTTTCGTGGCGAGAACGTTTTCTCATCTGCGACTACCAAAGTGAATGCCTCCACCATTGCTGCTAGTACTACCACTACTTCTTTCAAATGGACTTCCCATGCTACGGCTACCCGAACCAAAAGAACTCTGCGAGTTGTGTGTTTCGCTTCCGAGCGAATTACCTCCCATGCTGTGAGTACCGGAGATAAATGAGTTCGTGCTGGGTGACGGTGAACCAAACGAAAGCCCAGATGATGTGCGAGGAGATGTAGAACGGCTTGGTGAAAATGTGCTGTTGGGAAAAGAATTATTGCCGTTAGAGAAAATGTTATTGCTTCTTGAGTTAAAATGACCGTAACTGCCGTTAGATGTTTCAGGGGGTGTTGCTGTGGAACGGGTACTGCTCTGGCGATTACCAAAACTTCCGTTGCCGAAATTTGCATTACTGCGACTATTCGGAACCCTACTTTCGAATATATTCCTATT